>JABDMC010000061.1 GCA_013001695.1 Akkermansiaceae bacterium | reverse complement strand
CCCGAGGAGTCCGTAAAGGAGAAGTGGCTGGAGGAAGGTCATGCAGTCGGTCGGCGGTCGGCGGTGGGCGGTGGGCGGTGGGCGGTGGGCGGTCGGCGGTGGCTTCGGGAATGGGTATGGCGGTGGGGGATGCCTGGGGATCGGGTCTGATGGGAAAGACGGTCTGCCGTCGACTGCCTGCGGTCTACCGGAACTCAGCGTCGTCCTTTCTTCGGGAGGCGGGCGGTGAGGAAGTCCCGGAGGATGGCTTCGTAGTCGTCGTCGGTGACGATGCGGTGGTAGTCGGCGTGGACGTCGTGGCAGGCGGTTTCGACGGCGGTGAGGTATTCCTGCAGGGCGGCGTGGTATTCCTCGACGATGAGGTTGGGTTCCGCCACGAGGGTGGTGTTGTCCTCGAGGTCGATGAACCGGTAGGGCCGGCTGAAGTTGAAGTCGATTTCCTGCTGGTCGAGGAGGTGGAAGACCGAGATGTCGTGCTTGCGGAAGCGCAGGTGCTGGAAGGCGTCGGCCAGCGCCGCCGGGTCGCAGAAGAGGTCGCTGATAATCACCACGAGGGCCCGCTGGCCGATCTTCTCGGCGATGGTGTGGAGGGCGTCGACGAGGCCGGTTTCGCCTTCCGGCTCGATCTTGGCGAGGCTGTCGAAGATGTGCTGGAGTTGGGCCGGGCGGCGGCTGGGCGGGATCTCGAGGTGCAGGGTCTCCGTGCAGCACGAGAGGCCCGCGGCGTCGCCCTGGTTGACGAGGAGGTAGCACAGGCTGGCGGCCAGCTTGCGGGCGTAGCTGATCTTCGTTTCGCGCTCCTCGGAGGCGAAGTTCATCGACCCGGAGCAATCGACCACGAAGTAGGCGCGCAGGTTGGTGTCGGCCTCGAACTCCTTGATGTAGTGCCGGTCGGACCGGGCGTAGGCCTTCCAGTCGAGCCGGCGGGTGTCGTCGCCCTCGACGTACTTCCGGTACTCGGCGAACTCGACCGAGGAGCCGCGGTGCGGGGAGCGGTGCTTCCCGACGACGTTGCCGATCATGGCAAGGCGCGACTCGACCGGCAGCGCCCCGAGGCGGGCGAGGACGTCGGAATCAAGGAAATCGTATTTCAACCTGCGGCTGGGTTCGGGTTCGGGAGCGGTTCGTGGTCGGGGATGCGGGGTTCAGTCCCAGCGGACCTTGATGTCGTCGTCGTCGTCGTCGTCACCGAAGAACTTCCGGCGCTTCCTGTCCGCCTTCTCCCCGGCCTTGCGGCGGTCCCAGATGGTGTGGTGCGATTCCTGGCCGTGCAGGAGGGCGCGGCGGTGGGCCTGGTCGTGCGGGAGCCCCTCGGCGCGGGCCCCGGCGTAGGTCGAATCGTATCCGCGATTCCACGGGGAGCCGTCGATGGCGTCACGAAGGTAGACGGTGCACGAGACAAGGAAAACCGGAAGGGCACCCAGGAAAAGAGCGGGGCGGAGCATCAGGGAACGGCTGAGAACGGCAGGAGGCACTCGGGTCGGGGTGATTGTTCAGGGGCGGGTCGAACCGCGGGGATCGCGCCACGGAGGCCTCAGTCCTCGCGCATTTCCTCGACGAGGCGCTCGACGACCTTCTTGGACGTCATGCCCTGCGACTCGGCGGCGAAGTTGGTGATGACGCGGTGGGTGAGGACCGGGGCGGCGACCGCCTCGATGTCCTCGAGGGAGGCCATGTAGGCCCCGCGCAGGGCGGCCCGGGCCTTGGCGCCGAGGATGAGGTACTGGACGGCGCGCGGACCGGCGCCCCAGCCGACGTACTCCTTGATCCACGACGGCGAGGATTCATAACCGGGCCGGGTCTTGCGGACGATGTCGACCGCGTAATCGTAGATGTGGTCGGGGACCGGCACGCGGCGGACGAGCTTCTGGAACTCGAGGACTTGGGCGCCGGTGATGAGGGACTGCAGGGCGTCGCGGGCCATGCCGGTGGTTTCGCGGGCGATGCGGCGCTCCTCCTCCTCGCTCGGGTAGTCGACGTCGATGAGGAACATGAAGCGGTCGAGCTGCGCCTCGGGCAGCGGGTAGGTGCCCTCCTGCTCGATGGGGTTCTGGGTGGCCAGGACGAAGAACGGCGGGTCGAGCTTGTAATTGCGGCCGAGGACGGTGACCTGGTGTTCCTGCATGGCCTCGAGGAGCGCCGACTGCGTCTTGGCGGGGGCGCGGTTGATTTCGTCCGCGAGGATGATGTTGGCGAAGACGGGACCCTTCACGAACTCGAACTCGCGTTTGCCGCCGGCGCCGGACTCCTGGATGATATCGGTCCCGGTGATGTCGGCCGGCATGAGGTCCGGGGTGAACTGGATGCGGCTGAAGGAAAGGTGGAAGGTTTCCGCGACGCTCGAGATGAGGAGCGTCTTGGCGAGACCCGGGACACCCATCAGGAGGGCGTGGCCCCGGCCGAAGAGGCAGATCGCGAGGCGCTCGATGACCTCGTCCTGGCCGATGATGACCTTCCCCAGCTCGTCCTTGAGGCTCTTGTAGACGCGGCCGAGTTCATCGACCGCGGCGACATCGTCGGGCGGCAGGCTGGTGCTCGCGGCCGGTGCGGAGGACTCGGACGAGGCCTTCACGTCCCCGGCGGGAATGGGCATTTCGGCCGTGATCGGCGGTTCGGCGGTGATGGGCGGTTCGGAAGAAGCCGGGGCATCAGGAGTATCGGCGGGCTGGGAGTCCATAGACAGTCGGTTTGGATGTATTAGGGAGAACGACGGTAGGCGGCTGGATTGTCTTGTCGAGGCCGGGTTTCTGGCCCGGGAAGGGCGTTGCTTGTAGGGCGGGGCGATCGTTTTGCAATGGCTGGCGGGGTGACGGGAGCGCCCGCTTTGACGGCAGGCGGAGCGCCCGCCCTACAAATCATTCTTCGGCCCGCAGTCGGGCCACGATGGCGCGGCGGACCGCGATGGGATCGATCCGGCCGGTGTGGCGGAAAATGACCTTGCCGCCGGGGGCGAGGAGGAGGGTGTGGGGGAGGGGGCCCTGCCACTCGGCGTCGAGAGCCTCGGCGAGGGCATCGAGGTCGTCGGAATCGTAATGGTAGTTGTTGGTGCGGCGCCCTTCCGCCGCGACGGATTTGGCCGTCAGGGGGGAGAGGGCGGCTTGCTGGCGGGTGAGGACCTTGCGCACCGCCCCGGCCTTCGGGGCCGGATCGGTGGCGATGGTGACGAAGTCGAAGTCGCGCTTTTGATACTGGCGGTAGATCCCCACGAGGTCCGGGAACTCGGCGAGGCACGGGCCGCAATCGGTCGCCCAGACGTTGATGAGACGGATCTTGCCGGTCTCGTTGGCGGCGAGTTTCCGGATGGTGGCGGCGTCGGCGGGTTCGACGGTCACGGGGAGACCGGCCCACTCCTTCGCCTTCTCCTGGGCGAGGGCCCGTTTCCACGCCCACTTCGTCGAGCAGCCGAAGACGCGCGAGGTCTGCATCGTTTCCGGGACCGGCTTGCCGGCGAGGAGGAGGTCGAGGACGTCGCGGGCGTTGTTCTCGGTGGCCGGCCCCGGGTCGCGGCGGCCGTTGTCGAGGCGCCCCTGGTAGCGGAGGCGGCGGTCGGCATCGAAGATGAAGACGTGCGGGGTGGCGACCGCGCCGTAGGCGGTGGTGACCGCCTGGGTGTCGCCGTCGTAGAGGTAAGGGAAGTTGTATTCGTGATCGCGGGCGTGGGCCCGCATCTCCTCGAAGGAATCGCCGTAGACCGACCAGCCCAGCTCCCAGGGCTGGAGGGCGAGGGGGTCGTTCCCCGAGATCGCCACGACCGCCACCCCCTGCGGGCCGTAATCGGCGGCGAGCTTCTTGAGCCGGTCCTGGGCTCCGATGGCGTCGGGACAGTGGTTGCAGGTGAAGACGACCACGAGAATCCGCGCCGCGGCGAAGTCCGCGAGGGCGTGATTCTTCCCGTCCACCCCGGGGAGGTCGAAGCCGGGCGCCTGGGCGCCGATGGCGAGGGTCTTCACGACGGGCTTCTGCGGGGACTTGGCCTTTTCCGGGGCCCCGGGGAGGGGGAGGATGGCGGCAAGCCCGAGGGCCAGGGCGGCGAGGGAGGGGCGTGGATCGAGGTGCATGGGATCGTGGCGGGGACGCTCCGAGGATACGCGCCGGGCCGGGGAGGATGTTTCAGGTCGGTAAAAGACCCGGGTGCCGGGAACCCCGCCCACGACCCCGGCCGGGCGGCACCACGACGGAGATCACCGATTTCGGCTTGCCAGCACGGGGAACTCTGCTAAATACCTCGCCCCCGCCGCTCCGGCAGTCAAGGAGGCGCGGGACCACGCCACCACGATTATGGCACGACTTTTTGGTATCGAAATCCCCAACGAGAAGCGCATCGAAGCTTCTCTTCCGTACATTTATGGGATCGGTCAGCAGACCGCGAAGAAGATCCTCGACCAGGCGGGCGTCGACCCCGACCTGCGAACCGGCGAACTTTCCGAAGAACAGCTGGTGAAGATCGCCCAGGTGATCCAGAGCCAGGGCGTCATGATCGAGGGTGATCTCCGCCGGGAGCGCCAGGGGGCCATGAAGCGCCTCACCTCGATCAACTGCTACCGGGGACAGCGCCACAAGCGCGGGTTGCCGGTGCGCGGCCAGCGGACGCGCACGAATTCGCGGACGCGGAAGGGCAAGAAGAAGACCGTGGGCGCCAAGAAGTAAATTCAGGGAAGACACCGAGCCATGGCAGACGACGATACCAAGAAGCCGGACGCAGCCGAGAGCGCGCCCGAGGCCCCCAAGGAGGAGAAGGCCCCCGCAGCGGAGGAGAAGAAGCCCGCCGCCAAGAAGAAGGAAGCTCCCGCCAAGGAGGAGAAACCCGCGGCTGCGAAGAAGGAAGCCGCGGCCGACGAGAAGAAGCCCGCGGCCGAGAAGGCCGAGGGCGAAGGCAAGGGCGAGGCCCCCGCGGAAGGCGGCGAGGGCAAGAAGGAGGAAAAGAAGGACATCTTCGCCGAGATCATGGGCGAGGACGCTGCCGACAAACTCAAGGTCCACAAGGCCAAGGGCAGCAAGAACGTGACGCGCGGCATCGTGCACGTCACCGCCACATTCAACAACACCATCGTCAGCGTGACCGACCAGAACGGCAATTCCATCGGTTGGTCGAGCGGCGGCAAGATGGGATTCAAGGGATCCCGCAAGAGCACCGCCTACGCGGGCCAGGTCGTCTCGCAGGATGCCTGCCGGCAGGCGATGAGCCACGGTCTCAAGGAGGCTGAGGTGCGCGTGAAGGGGCCGGGCGCCGGACGCGAGTCCGCGGTGCGGGCCCTGCAGGGTCTCGGGATCGAAATTCTCGGGATCAAGGACGTCACCCCGATTCCGCACAACGGATGCCGGCCGAAGAAATCGCGCCGGGTGTAAACAGCTTCCCACCACCGACTATTTCAAGATGGCCCGTTACACTGGACCGAAAGACAAGATCAGCCGGCGTTTTCTGACGCCGCTGTTTGGCTCCTCGCGCGCTCTCGAGCGCCGCAATTATCCTCCCGGCCAGCACGGATTGCGGTCCGGCCGCCGGAAGAAGTCGGACTATGCCGTCGCCCTCGGCGAGAAGCAGAAGCTCCGCTACCAGTACGGCGTCCTCGAGCGGCAGTTCCGGAAATACTACGAGACCGCCGCGGCGCGCCGCGGGGTGACCGGCGACATTCTCCTCCAGATCCTCGAGACGCGCCTCGACAACGTTTGTTATCGTCTCGGCTTCGGGAACACCCGGGACGCCGCCCGCCAGCTCGTGAGTCACGGACACGTCCTCGTGAACGGCCAGCGGATCAACGTTCCCAGCGCCCAGTGCAAGCCGGGCGACAAGATCACCATCGGCGGCAAGCCGTCGTCCCAGCAACTCGGCCTCCGCATGATGGACCTCACCCAGGCGGTCCCGCTGAAGGACTGGTTGACGCTCGATCGCGAGAAGATGGAAGGCGTCGTGGCCCGTCTCCCCGAGACGGAAGACATCGACCCGCTCGTCAACGTGCAGTTGGTGGTCGAGCTCTACTCGCGGTAATTCCGCCGCACCGGATTTCGAGACGCCCCGCGGGAGACCGCGGGGCGTTTTCTTTTGCCGGCCTTTGCCTCGGGGGGGACAAGCCCCCCGGGGGGCTCCCCCAATGGCGTTCCCACGGGCGGCAGACGCCCCCACCGGGCTTGTCCCGGTGGAGCGAATGGTCTCATGGGCAGAAAGCCCGCCGGGCCACGGACGGCGGGCGTGTCCCGTTGGATCGCCCGCACGACGCCCCCGAAGACGCCCCCACCGGGCTTGTCCCGGTGGAGCGAATGGTCTCATGGGCAGAGTCCCCGCCGGGCCATCGACGGCGGGCGTGTCCCGTTGGATCGCCCGCGCGACGCCCCCGAAGACGCCCCCGCCGGGCTTGTCCCGGTGGAGCGAACGGTCTCATGGGCAGAGTCCCCGCCGGGCCACGGACGGCGGGGCGGGGCCGATCCGTTGGCTCCGCCGCCACGCTTTGCCGTTGCAATTCGAGGCTGCCAATGGTTTGAGGGGGAAGCGATATGGCGGACGTGAAAGAGCGGAAGTCCCTCGACGAGAGGGCCCAGATGACGGACTTGGAGCGCCTGCGGCATTCGTGCGCGCACGTCCTGGCAACCGCCATCGCGCGTCTCTGGCCGGACGCGCAGTTCGCGGCGGGGCCTCCCGTGGAGGGCGGCTTCTACTACGACGTCGATCTCACGCACCGCATCTCGACCGAGGATTTCCCCCGGATCGAGGCCGAGATGAAGAAGGTCGTGAAGGAGAACCAGACCTTCGAGCGGGTGGTTCTCAGCCGCGACGAGGCGATGGACCTTGCGCGGAAGGGACGCCTCGCGGCCTGCGGCGAGCGCGACGTGCCGTCGACCTTCAAGGTGGACCTCCTCCACGACATCCCGGAGGGCGAGGAAATCTCGATCTTCAAGAACGGCGATTTCTGGGACCTCTGCGCCGGCCCGCACGTGGGCCGCACCGGGAACTGCAAGGCCTTCAAGCTGATGAGCGTGGCGAGCGCCTTCTACAAGGGCGACAAGGACAACAAGCAGCTGCAGCGGGTCTACGGGACCTGCTTCAAGAACAAGACGCTCCTCACCGAGCACCTCGAGCGGCTCGAGGAGGCGAAGAAGCGCGACCACCGGAAGCTCGGCCGCGAGATGGGCCTCTTCCACATCGACGAGATGGTGGGGCAGGGGCTTCTCCTCTGGAAACCGAAAGGGGGGATCATCCGGCGCGAGCTGCAGAAGTTCATCTCGGGCGAGCTCGACAAGCAGGGTTACCACGAGGTCTTCACCCCGCACATCGGGAAGCTCGAGCTCTACCGGACCAGCGGGCACTTTCCCTACTACGAGGAGAGCCAGTACCCGCCGATTCCCGACCGGGAGGCGGTGGAACGATACGCGGAGGAGGGGAAAAGCTGTGCGGAGCTGAGCAACGGGCTGCGCTCCGGGGAATTGGAGGGCTTCCTCCTGAAGCCCATGAACTGCCCGCACCACATCCGGATATTCGGAAGCGACCACCACAGTTACCGCGACCTGCCGGTGCGGCTCGCGGAGTTCGGGACCGTCTACCGCTGGGAGCAGAGCGGGGAACTCGGGGGGATGACGCGGGTGCGCAGCTTCACGCAGGATGACGCCCACCTGTTCTGCACCCCGGACCAGCTCGCGGGCGAGATCCAGGGGTGCCTCGGCCTCGTGAAGGTCGTCCTCGGGACCCTCGGGATGGACGACTACTCGGTGCGCCTCTCGCTGCGCGATCCGGATTCCGACAAGTACGTGGGCGCCCCGGAGAACTGGGACAAGGCCGAGGAGGCCCTCCGCGAGGCGGTGCAGACCCTCGGCGTGGAGTACACCGAGGAACCCGGGGAGGCCGCCTTCTACGGACCCAAGATCGATTTCGTGGTGAAGGATGTCATCGGGCGCGAGTGGCAACTCGGGACCGTGCAGGTCGACTACAACCTGCCGGAGCGCTTCGAGTTGAGCTACGTCGGGCCGGACAACAAGCCGCACCGGCCGGTCATGATCCACCGCGCCCCGTTCGGATCGCTGGAGCGCTTCACGGGGCTCCTCATCGAGCACTTCGAGGGGAAGTTTCCCACCTGGCTGGCCCCCGAGCAGGTGCGGGTCCTGCCGATTTCGGAAAAGCACCTCGCCTACGGCCGGACCATCGCGGAGGCCCTCGCCGGGGCCGGGATCCGGGTCGCGCGGGACGAGAGCGGTGACAAAATCGGGGCCAAGATTCGGCTTGCGAGATTGGATCGGGTCCCCTATATGCTTGTTGTAGGCGCTCGTGAAGAGGAAGAGGGAAGCGTGAGCGTGAGGCACCGGGATCGGGATGATCTGGGTGCCATGCCAGTGAATGATTTTGTCTGCCAGATACGTGAGGAAGTGGAAACCCGGTCATTGTGACCGGGAGCGGGGCCGGTGCGCTTGATTATGCAAGGTCTCTTAGGTTTGGGTCTGATGGGCATGACGACGAGTTTTGGGAATCCCGATGCGGGAGTCCCTTGTCCAACCCTAGCACCTGATCGTTATCGCTAAGCCGAAGAAAAAATTCCGCCGGGCGCGTCGAGACATGACGCGCGTCAATGACCGCATCCGCGCTCCGCGGGTCCGGGTAGTCAGCAAGAGCGGAGAGCAGCTGGGGGTCATGGACACCCGCGAAGCGGTCCAGAAAGCGAAAGCCGTGGGCCTCGATCTCGTCGAGGTGGCGTCGAATGCGGACCCGCCGGTGTGCCGGGTGGTCGACTACGGGAAGTGGAAGTACGAGCAGTCGAAGCTGAAGAAGCACAAGAGCAAGTCGGCGACGCGGATGAAGGAGGTGAAGTTCCGCGTGCGGACCGAGGAGCACGATTACAATGTGAAGATGGGGCGCGCCGAGACCTTCCTCGAGGGCGGGCACAAGGTGCGCATGCAACTCCAGTTCCGCGGCCGGGAGAATGCCCACCGCGAGATCGGGTTCGAGGTGATGGAGCGCATCAAGGGGGACCTGAAGGACATGGCGCACGTCGACCAGGAGCCGAAGCTGGCCGGGCGGGCCATCGTGATGGTGCTCTCCCCGCTGCCGAAGGCCCAGCAACACCGGAAATTCGTCCTCGAGCACGGGGAGTTGATCGAAGAGGACGATTTCGACGACGATGATGATCTGGAGCACGAGGACGAGGGCGCGGAAGGCGCCTCCGACGAGGGTGAGCCCGCGGCCGGCGCGGAGAAGGCCGAGGTCGAGTAGCACCGGGGGGCGCCATGGACGGCCTCCTGGTCTTGTTCGACATTGACGGGACCTTGCTCGACACGGGGGGCGCCGGGATGGCGGCCCTCAAGGAGGCTTCGAAAGCGCTGTATGGCGTCGAGGGGCCGGAGCTGGACCTCGCCGGATCCACCGACTCCGGGATTGTGAGGCAGTTGTTCGGGGCGATGGAGATCGAGTGGAGCGAGGAACGGGCCATCGTGTTCTACGAGCGTTACCTCGTCCGGCTGGAGGCCAACATGCAGGACGGCTCGTTCGCGGGCCGGGTGTTTCCGGGGGTGGAAGCGCTCCTGGACCGCCTGCATGCCGCGGAGGCCACGATTGGCCTGCTGACCGGCAACATCGCGGGCGGCGCGGCCTTGAAGACGCGCCACTACGGCTTGGGCCGCTACTTCCGGTTCGGGGCCTACGGGGACGATCACCACGATCGCAACGAGTTGGGGCCCATCGCGCTTTCGCGGGCGGAGGCCGTCACCGGGCGGCGCTTCGCGGGATCCGAGGCGATCGTGATCGGTGACACGCCGAAGGACATCGCGTGCGGTCGCGCCATGGGTGCGCGGACGCTGTGCGTCGCGACGGGCACGTTCACGGCCGGGGAATTGCGGGACCACGGCGCGGACGTGGTCGTCGAGGATTTCAGCGACACCGCGGAGGTGTTGGCGGAGTTGCAGCCCGGGTCGTAGCGGGTTGCGGGGCCGCCCGGGGCGATAAGGGATTGAGGTGGGCCGGGGGCCGGTGTATACTACATCTACGAGATATGTCTCAAAGTCTGTACGGCACCTACCCCGCCTCGTGGCCGCTCGTGGCGGAAGGCCGGCACATGGCGTTTGTGGACCCGAAAGCCATGGACGAGCTGTGGGCCGCGGGCTGGAGGCAGTTCGGGACCGAGTTCTTCCGGGCGAGCCTGATGGCGGACGAGATGTGCCTGAAACGGCAGGTGGCCCTGCGGGTCCGGGTGCCGGATTTTGCGCCGTCCAAGAGCCAGCGGCGGACGATGCGGCGCAACCGGGACCTCGAGGTGCGAATTTCGCCCGCCCGGCCGGGGCCGGAAGAGCACGCCTTGTTCGCGGTGCACAAGACGCGCTTCGAGCGAAACGTTCCGTCCCGGCTCGAGGAGTTCCTCGGGGATGAACCCGACGGAACGCCCTGCCGGTGCATGCAGGTGAGTATTCGACGCCACGGAGAGCTTCTCGCCGCCAGTTTCCTGGCGCTGGGGAAGCGGGCCTGCTCGAGCGTTTACGCGGTATTCAATCCGGGCGAGAGCAACCGGCGCCTGGGCATCTTCACGATGCTGCTCGAGCTCGACTACGCCCGGGAGCAGGGCATGGATTACTGTTACACCGGCTACGCCACCATCGAACCGAGCTGCTACGACTACAAAAAGCAGTTTGGGGCCCTCGAGTACTTCGAGTGGGACTCGGTGTGGCGGGCGGCGGAGGAGATGCCGCGCTGCGTGCCGGCCGCTTGATTGGTTTCCCGGCGGCGGGGCCGGCGGGTGCCTCCCGTCCGGCCCCGGTCCAGCGGGAGCGGGCGGCCGCGCCCGAGCACCCCGGAATCGGCCACCGGACCCCGGGGCGGGCCATCCCGGAGCCGGGAAAATACCCCGCAAATCCTTGCATCCGCGGTTGCGGGACGGGCCCGGGTGCCGCCGTGGGGCTGCTTTTTCACAGTGGCCCGCCGCGTCGCTGGAATAGCTCCTGAGGGGTTGGCGTGGGGGGGATCCTGTGTTTACTTAGTGGTGGCACGCTGCGTGCAGTGCCGCTTCGGGAAATCCCCCTCACCAGTGAATCTCCTCCGTCTTGCCGGATCCACTGCGCCGTCTGGTCGAATCGCGCCCAGGCGCGTGGGAGGCTTTACCCTCGTGGAGGTGCTCACGGTGATCGCGATCATCGCGATCTTGCTGGGAATCACGGTGGCGGCGATGGGTCCTTCGGACGGACCGCGGGCGCGGCGCGCCGCCCGGGATGCGATCTCCGCGATGCTGACGAGGGCGCGATCGGAAGCGGTTTCGAGCGGCAACCCGACGGCGGTGGCATTTGTCGGCCTGGGCGACGGGCCGGAGGAATCGCGGGGCCGGGCCATGACGCTCTACGAGGTGGTCCGGGACGAGGTCACGGGCGATCTCGAGGCCGGGGACCAACTGCGGCGGTGGACGAAACTCCCGGGACGCACGATTCTTCTGACGAGCGAGGCGGGCGCGGGCGACCCGGACCGGGCCCTGAACGCCCTGGACCAGCCCCCGGCGCTGGAGGTGCGCGTTCCGGAGAAGGGGAAGAGCCGGCCCTCGGTGGTGCAGGTGCCCTGCATCGTGTTTGAACCCACCGGGGCGGTCAGCCATCCCGCCGGATCCGGCCGCATCGGCATTCATGTCGGGGAGGGGGCCTGGCGGAACGAGACCCTCTTGATCACGGCGCGGAAGGACTCCGGGGCGCCCCTCGCGGACACCGTCTACCTGAGCCGGCTGACCGGCCGGGCCCGTAGCCTGGAGGGTGACAACCGATGACGGCGCGCCATGCATCGTCCTCCGGCGGGTTCTCGCTGATGGAGGTGGTCATCTCGGTGGCGATCGTCGGGATCGTCATCCCGACGGTGATGGCCCTCATGGTCACCGGCGGGCGGGGAAGTTCCGAGGCGGCCGACGAGACCCGGGCCATCCTGATGGTGCGCAGCGTCCTCGAGGAGCTGGACCGCGCCCGGGAAGGGAAGGGGGAGATGCTCGAGGGAGTCCTGAGCTGGCCCGATTTTCCACAGGGGGCGGAACGATTTGTGTTCACGGCCGACCGGTCCGGGAAACTCCTCGCCGAGGCGGAGGCCGAAACCTACGCAACGGGCTCCCGGGAGCTGGAGGTGGCGTTCCTCGTGACGCTGAAGGGAGAACGCCACCTGCTGGAGAGCGTGCCTGCCGCCAACGACCTCTCGAAGGTCGAGATCACCATCGAAACGCCGCCGGGGGCCGGGGAGGCCGACCGCCGCAAACTGCGCTTCGTGCGCCTGCTTCACACGGATGACTAGGGCGAAGGGCATCACGGCGCGGCGGTCCCGGGGGTTCACCCTCGCGGAGCTGATGGTCGCCATGGCGGTCGGGACGATCCTGCTGCTGGTGGTGCTCGGGGTGATGAGCAGCGGCAGCGAGGGCTACGCGGCGGCCACCGGGCGGATCGACGCCAACGTGGAGGCCCGGGCCGCCCTGACGACCTTCAGTGACGACCTCGCCACAATCCGCCCCTCGCCGGTGAATGACCTGTCCTTCTCGATCCGGCAGGGGGAGGGCGTGTGGCCGTCGAGCGAGGCGTGGTTCTTCGCGCTGAAGCCGCGCAGCGCGCAGGACGCCGGCAAGGCGTCGGGGGACCTGTGCTTCGTCTACTATTACACCGCGGTGACGCGGGAGCTGGAGGGGGAGGCGGGCCCCTATTCGCGCAAGCTCTACCGGCGGTTGATCAGCAGCGCGGATGTCATGGAGATGCTGCGGAACGGGGACGACTTCCTCGCGCCCAAGCCGGACCCGGAGCGGCTCGAGGACGAGGCGGTGGCCTTCAACGTGGTGCAGTTTCTGGCCGAACCGTGGGTGGTGAATTCCGAGAGCGGGCAGGTGGAAGCCTGGACGCGGGAATCGGGCCTCGCGGGACCCGACTTCGTCGACCTCACCCTGCGCCTCACCGACGACCGGACCGCGGCGCTGCTGAGCAAGGAGGAAAACTGGGAAGGCGACTGGCCGCTGGCGCGGCAGTTTTTCGGGGAGGGACCCGGGTCCGCGGAGGGAAAACGGATGCGCACCTTCAAGACAAGATTGCCGTTAGATGAGTAGTTTCAGTTCCAGCAGCCGACCGGCCTTCACCCTGCCGATCGTCCTCGTCGCGATGGCGGGGCTGCTCGTCCTGCTGGGCGGGCTGATGATCGTGGTCGGTCTCGAGCAGCGCTCGGCGCGGGCGCACACCAACGCCCTGCGCGCGGACCTGGCGGCACGCTCGGCCCTGACGGAAGTGCGGGCCGTCCTCTCGGAGTTCACCGCCGACGACAGCTACGCGGTGGTGCGTGCCCCGATCCGGGTCTCGCATGACGACGACGGCGACGGCCAAGCCGCCCCCGATCTCGATGGCGACGGGTTCGGCGACGAGGACGTGGAGCGGCCCTACCTGTTTCTCGTCCGCAGCGGGCTCGACGGCGCGCTCTACGACTACGACTACGAGCCGTTGTATTCGGCGGCACGCAAGGCGGCCTCCACGGAGGTCCTCGAATTGCCGGACGACCCCGGGCTGCCGGCGGATGCGGACGAACGCGTTTCCTTGCGCCCGATCCGCTCCGAGAAGCCGCCGGTCCTGGCTTGGCGGTACATCGAGGACGCCGGGGGGAAGAAGGTCGCCCGCTACGCGTATTGGCTCGAGGACACGCAGGCCTACCTCGAGGCCGGGATGGCCGGCAACGCCCTCAAGGACGACCGGCACGCCCGGGCGAATGAACTCTGGCCCGACAACTGGCGGGCGAACTGGCCGGCGCCGACCGAGGCTTCCGACCGGTATCCGCCGCCGTGGCCGGCCCCGGGGGTGAATCCCGACCGGGCCGCCGACGGGTCCGGCGGGGTGAAGTCCAACCTGAACCAGGCCGCCGCCTACGCCCTCGACCCCGCGACACTTCAGCGCGACACGACCGAGTTTGACGACCTGGTCCGCGCCGGCGGGCAGAGTTTCGCGCGAACCCCGGAGTCGCTCCTCGCCTACCTCGGCGTCCCGGCGCCGCTGCAGCGCGAAGCGGTCACGGGACGCCTCCTCGACCCGCGCGGCCGGCAGCTCGAGGAGAACTTCTTCGCCGGCAATCAACCGTATGACGAGCAGTCGCTCATCCCCCACGTCGAGGGCGTCGACAGCAGCATGGCCGGGGAGCCGAAACTGAACCTGAATCGCCTCCTCGAGGAGGATCCGGATGAGGCGGTCACGGAGATCAAGGAGCACATCCGCAGCGCCCTGCCGGAGTTTGCGGCCCTGCGGCGCGGCGGGTTCCCGGAAGACTACGAGGCCACCCTCGCGGCCAGCATGATCGACTACGCCGACCGCGATTCGAAGCCGACCGTGAAGGAGGGCGAGTACCGCGGGATCGATTCCTGCCCGCTGGTGAACGAGTTTCTCCTCACCATCACGTGGCGTTGGCTGAACCATTCCGGCGACTTCGATGCCGGGGATACCTTCCCGTGGAGCAACAAGAGCTTTTTTCGCGAGAACGGGCGCCTCTACGTCCTGTTCACCGTCGAGCTGTTCGCCGAACTCTGGAACATGTCGCCGCTGCCCATCGAGGGCGACTACCAATTCAACTACGAGACCCACTATTCCTTCCCGTACGGCAGCAACCCGGAGATCAGCTTCATGGACGAGGAGGTGCTCGACCGGCCGGTCGCCGCGATCGACCCGAACGACGAGCAGAGCGGCTCGCACCACAACCTCGCCAAGGACGGCAACGACGGCCGCTACTACTTTCCGCCGGTATCGATTTCCCTCGACGGGAACGAGCACCGCGTGGTGCGCCTCGGCTCGGTTCGCTACAAGATTGATGTCGCTCCCGCCGTCGCGTTTCTCCCCGGGCAGATTGACACGCTGAGCGGCGATGACGGACAGAGCAGCTACGTCATGCGCTGGAACGGGGAGCGGGCCGACTGGTCGCGCGGGGGGCTGGAGCGCCTCGACATCAATCGTCTGCGCAACGGCGATCATCCGGAGACCCGCGCCAACATCTCCGGCGGGTCGTTCGGTGAATACGGAGGGTTCTACAACGGCATGGGGGACGTGCGGATGTGCTACTACGCCGAGACGATGCAGTCGGCGAATTCCTACCCGCAGAACTACAGCCCCAACCGGCGCAACGTGCGCTACGGGAGCATCTACAGCCGGAATCCGAACACGATCTACGGGCGCGTTCTCCCGTCGGAGTGGCCGGACGGCGGGCACGACGCGGACTTCGGCGAACGGGCCTACCGGCAGAACCGGTCCACGGACCGCTCGCGGCGACCGGACGATGCGCGCTTCCTCGTCCCGCACCCCGGCTCGGAACCGGAGAAGGCGCCGGTCCGCATCTCGAACTTCGGGCGCTACTACAGCGAGACCGAATTGGGCCGCATCTTCGATCCCGCGATGTGGGCCAAGCGGTCGTCGCGGCCGGCGATTCAACAGTGGACGGAGGCGGTGGAGATCCGGGGCGTCGAGGAATCGGGGACGCTGGGCGGCGGCAATTCGCTGCGCATCGGCCGCCCGGAGCACCCCGGCTTTTCCGGGCCGGGCCGGCTGCGGCCCGGGATCCACGCGGCGCGTCTCCTCGACCTGTTCCACTGCGGCAAGCCGTTCTCGGAGGACGCCGGCGAGCGGCAGGGCGGGGTGGTGACGATCCGGGGGCACGTGAACATCAACACCGCCTCGCGGGACACCCTGCGGGCCCTCGCGGCGGGACCGCTGGCGGCCGACCCGCTGGTGGCCGTCGAGTTGCGCGGCCACGACACGAGCGGCAGCCTCGCCCCGCGGGTCATTCCGACGGCCTTGTCGGCCCCCAAGTCCGAAGTCGAGGCCGACATCCTTGCGGATGCCATCATCGCGGGGCGGCCCTACGCCTCGGCCTCGCAGCTCGCGGAAGTGACGAACGAGGCCGGGGAGGTGGTCTTCGGGAACGAGCAGTTTTATCCCAAGTCGAGCAGCATCCAGTGGTCGGACGCGGCCGCGGAAGAGGTGTTCGCCCGGGTCTACAACAGCGCCACCACGCGGAGCCGCAACTTCCGCGTCTTCACGATCGGCCAGGCGGTCAGGGATCTCGGCAACGGGGAGGTGAAAGTTCTTTCCACCCGCCGCAAGATGTTCCAGGTTTTCGCCGACCCCGGCGGGCGCGACGAGGCCGGCGCCCTGCAGCCCGATGAGCTCGATGTCCGAGTGCTTTATGAACGCGATTTGTAGGTGGATGTGCGCGGTGGCCCTGGGCGCCGCTCCGATGGCGGCGGCCCAGGACGAACGGGATCCGTCGAAGATCGGCTTCGTGCGCTTCATGAGCGTGGTATCGCCGGGAGAAGGAAACACCTTCTTCGAGGTCGATGGCAAATCGCTCTGGAAGAAGGGATACAAGCTCGGCCAGCGGACCGGCGGGATCGGCATGGAGCAGGGGGCCCATGAGTTCGTGGTGAAGAAGACCGGCTGCAACCCGGCGAAACGGAAGATCGACATTGCGGCCGGGCAGACGCAGACGCTTGTCGCCTATGCCGAAGCGGACCTCGACGATCTCGGAGAGATCATCGGATGGAACCTGAGGCTCGCCCGCCTCGGGCAAAACACGCCGGAGAGTGGCTTCTGGGTGACCTTGATATCCTTCTGCCGCGAGAAGGAGCTGCCGCTGGAGGTTTTCGAAGGGATGTCCGAGAAGACCATCAAGGCCGCGGTGCCGCGCCTGAAGGCCAAACGCTTCCAGATCGGGAGCGGAGAGGTCCGCGCCATCGTGTCCCACAAGGGCGAGCGCCTCTTGACCCTCAAGGCCCAGGACCGCGGGAATTACGTGGTCATGGTTTTCGAGAACGAGAAGGGGGAAAAGGAGGCCCTCTCCTTCTTCGACCCGAAGTTCATCATCGCGAACTGACCGGGGTGGGGGATGGTGTGATGCCCTGAGGCCTCCGATGGGCGGAGGGGTTGGGCGCGCGGGAATCACCGGCCCGGGTCTTGCGCATTCCCCCGGTCACTTGCCGGCAATCGGGGGAGACCGGGATGTGGGTCGGGATTGGGATGCAGAGAAAGCATGGTCGTGGGCTCGATGGATCGAGTTGATCACATGTCATTCCCGCCGGTCCGGCGGCAATCTACGGCTTGCACCCGTTCCCGGGCGGGGTAGGGTGGACGTTCGCCGATGATCACTTCCTCCCGCCGCGGCTTTATCAAGCGCTCGTCCCTTGCCGGGGCCTCCCTGGCGCTGCCCGGCGCCCTGCGGGGCGAGGACCCGGCCCGGTCGGTCCGCTCGGTATCGATCTTTCACACCACCGACCTGCACGGGCACATCCGGCCGACGTCGACCTACGACGGGATCGGCAATGTCGGCGGGCTGGCACGCTGTGCGGCGCAGATCCGGGAATGGCGGAAGGCCCTTCCGCATTCCCTCCTGGTGGACATCGGCGACGTTTACCAGGGGACGGCGGTCGGTTGGATGACGCGCGGGCGTCTCATGATCGATCTCTTCAACAAGCTCGGCTACGACGCCTGGGTGTTGGGGAACCACGAGTTCGACTGGGGGCCGGAGGTGGTCCTCGATGCGGTGAGCCGCTCGCGGATGCCGATCCTCACCGGGAACATCCTTCTCGAAGGGAAGCAGGCCGGCACCTGGGACGACGCCACCCATCCGCTGGCCAAGGTGCTGCCGCATATCGTGAAGGAGGTCGGCGGGTTCCGCATCGGGATGATCGGGCTCGTCACGCCGGGCCTGCCGTACTGGCTCCGCCCGGAGTTGCTGAGCGGTTTCGAGGCCACCGACCCGCGGGAGGCGCTCGAGGCCAGCGTGCGGTATCTCCGCGAGGAGGCGAAGGTCGACGCGGTCGTGGCCTGCGGGCATTTCGGGTGGCGCGACGAGGACGATTTCGCCAACCCGATCAATGCGGTTCTCGCGGGGGACAACGGGGTGGACGTTTATCTCGCGGGACACACGCACCGCGACCACTCGAGCATGTCGATCGACGGGACGCTCTACACGCAGGCGAACTACTTCGGGATCCACTGCGGGCGGGTCGACCTGACGTTCGATGTCGAGTCGCGGCGGCTCGTGCAGCGGCGGGCCTTCACGGTGTTCATGGACGAGCGCATCGAGGAAGACCCGCTGGTGCTGGAGGCCGCCCGCGACGACCTCGACGAGTCGGGCCGGTATCTCGCCACCGAGGTGGGTGAGATCGACGGCGAGTTGTCCGACCGCCGGAACGACGACGGCGGCGGCAGCCCGTTGCAGAACCTCCTGTGCGCGGCGTTCGTTCATGCCGCCGCGAAGAAGGAGATCGCGGCCGACGGCGTCTTTCACGGGACCTTCGGGTCCGGCACCCTGAAGGCGGGCAGCAAGACGGTGGCGGACATGTGGGACATCCTGCCTTACGAGAACCGGCTGGTGGCCCTTTACCTGACGCGGGCCGAACTGGCGGCCGTCATGGATGAGTCCCTCGACGTCCGCTCCGACCGGGCCCTCTACGGGTTCGAGGTCATCTCGGCCTCCGCCGGGGCGGCGCGCTACGAGTCCCGCGGCGAGCGCTTTGTCACCGCGGTGCGCCCGCGCAACGGCGTCGAGAAGCCCGAGGACCACCGCTACTGCATCATATTCAACAGCTACGACGCGCAGTCGGGAGGCAAGCGCCTCATGCGCCTGCGGGCCCTCGCGGAGCGTCCGGAAGCCCGCGCCACGCTGCTGCCCATGACGAGCCGCGAGGCCCTGATCGATTTCTTCAAGGACAAGGGCGTGGTGCGGCCCGCCGACGTGCGCGAACCCGCCTGACAGCGTGGCCCCGGCACGGGCCGGGGCCAGCGGGCTGCCGGGGCCGGCGGGGACTAATCGATGGTGGCGCTGTAGCGCTCCCCGGCCTTCTTCACGGCGGCGATGAGCTGCTCGTTCTTCACCTTGCCGCGATCAACCGTCACGACGGCCTTGTCGGGCATGGCGACTTCCTTGACGGTGACGCCATCGACTTCGGCGAGTGCGGACCGCACTGCCTTGACGCATCCGACGCCTCATGTCATGCCGCTGACCTTCAGGCTGACGGTCTCGCTCTCGGCGGCGGCGCCGCCGGCCGCGGCCGCGGGGGTGTTCTCCTCGACTTCGGTGACTTCGGCGCTTTCTTCACAGCCGACGGTGAGCAGGCATGCGCTGACCGCGGCGGCGGGGAGGATGGTGTGGAATTTCCTTTTCATAGCTCTGGTGGTTGCGGACGGGCCGCCGCGATCCTGGATGCGCGGAAGACCCATCTCTGACCCTTATTCAAGCACGGCGCGGTCGAGAAGCAATGGTTCCCTCGCGGAATCATCCGGGGCCCCGGACCGGACCGCCGGCACGGCCCTTGCGGCGGCGGGAGGGGGTTCCGCGCCCGGGAGGCCGGGGGGCAGGGGGCCGTCTGCGGGGCGCTACAGGGCCGCCGCGGCCTCGTGCAGGATGCGCACCGTCGTCTCCCAGTCGATGCACTGGTCGGTGATGGACTGGCCGTAGGTGAGGTTCTCGAGCGGCTGGGGGAACTTCTGGTTGGCGGCGACGAGGTTGCTTTCGAGCATGGCCCCGATGATGCCGGAGTTCCCGCCGGCGCGCTGGCGGACGATATCCTCGAAAACGGCGGGCATCCGGGTGCAGTCCTTGCCGCAATTGGCATGCGAGGCGTCGATCATGACGTAGGGCGGCAACTGGGCGGCATTGAGGGCCTCGATGGCGGCCTGCACGCTGCCGGGGTCGAAGTTGGGGCCGGCTTCGCCGCCGCGCAGGATGAGGTGGCAGTCGGGATTGCCGGAGGTCGTCACGGCGGAGGCCACCCCCTGCTCCGAGACCCCGAGAAAGGTCTGGGGGCTGGTGGCGGCGCCGATGCCGTTCACCGCGGCTTTCACGTCCCCGCTGATGGTGTTCTTGAAGCCGAGCGGCATCGAGAGGCCGGAGGCCATCTGCCGGTGGGTCTGGCTCTCGCTGGTCCGGGCCCCGATGGCCGCCCATGAGACGAGGTCCGCGATGTACTGCGGGGTGATCGGATCGAGAAACTCGGTGGCGGTCGGCACCCCCAGCTCGACGACCTCCTGCAGGAACTGGCGGGCCATCTGGAGGCCCTTGGGGATCTTGTCGGTTCCGTCGAGGTCGGGGTCCATGATGAGTCCCTTCCAGCCGACGGTGGTGCGGGGCTTCTCGAAGTAGACCCGCATGACGAGGTAGAGCTTGTCGGCGACCTCGGCGGCGAGCGCCTTGAGTCGCTCGGCGTAGTCGCGGCCGGCCTTGGTGTCGTGAATCGAGCACGGCCCGACGATGACGAGGAATCGGGGGTCCTTGCCGGTGAGGATGGCCCGGATGGCCTCGCGTGATTCCGCCACGAAGCGGGCCTGCTCTTCACTGCGGGGGACTTCCGAGAGGAGAAAGGCCGGGGCGGGGAGGGGCACGTTCTGAACGACGTGAAGATCGGTGACTTGTGGAGGCGCCGGGGACATGGTCTTGCCGTTGAGATAGGCCATCGGGCCGGGATGCAAAGCACGAATCGCGGGAAATGCCGCTTCGGGCGGGTCGGGGGCGGCCGGCTGGTCTCCGCGGTGCTTAGTGCTGGCAATCACGTCGCGCCCGCCGGTAAGTTCCCACCATGGCAGCGAGGACGCTCTTGAAGCGGTTGACGGAGGCGCACGGAGTGCCCGGGTTCGAGGACGAGGTGAGGGAGATTTTCTGCGGGGAGCTGGGGAACGCGGGGAAACTGGCCACCGACCGGCACGGGTCGGTGCTGTGCGATGCGGGAGGCAAGGGCCCGCGGGTCCTTCTTGCGGGGCACATGGACGAAGTCGGCTTCCGGGTGCAATCGATCACGGCGGGCGGTTTCCTCCGGCTCGTGCCGGTCGGCGGCTGGTGGACGCACGTCCTGCTGGCCCAGCAGATGGAGATCAAGACCGCGGCCGGCAGGAAGATCATCGGGGTGGTCGGGTCGAAGCCCCCGCACTTCCTTCCCGAATCGGAGCGGACTACGGTGATGGCGCTCGAGAAGATGTTCGTCGACGTGGGAGCCGGGTCCCGGGAAGAGGCGGAATCGTGGGGGATCCGGCCGGGCGATCCGGTCGCCCCGCGCACCCGCTTCGAGCCGCTGGCGCGGAAGGGACGCTACATCGCCAAGGCCTTCGACAACCGCGTCGGGATCGCGGCGGCCATCGAGGCCGGAAAATTCCTGGCGAAAACGAAGCGGTCGAACCGGCTTCTCCTCGCCGGGACGGTGCAGGAGGAGGTGGGGTTGCGCGGGGCGCAGACTCTCGCGGCCGTGGCGAAGCCGGATGTGGCCATTCTCTTCGAGGGCACCCCGGCGGACGATACCCCGGGGTTCGAGTCCATCGTGTCGCAGGGGGTGGTCGGGCAGGGGGTGCAGATTCGCCTCCACGATCCCAGCGCCATCATGCACCGCGGGCTGGCGCAGTTCGCCATCGATACCGCGGAGCGGGGGAAGATTCCGCACCAGGTGGCGGTGCGCACCGGGGGCGGCACCGACGCGGGCCGCATCCAGCTGGCCGGGGAAGGGGTGCCGTGCGTGGTGCTCGGGGTTCCGGCGCGATACATCCATTCGCACGGCAGCATCATCGACGTCGCCGATTTCGACGCGATGGTGAATTTGAGCGTCGCGATGGTGAAGGGCCTGAGCGCCGCCCGGGTGAAGAAGCTCGTTAGCTACCTTTAGGCGGCGCAACCGGGGAATGGTGATCACGGAAGCATGGCAGCAGCTGGGGGTGTGGGTCCACGACCTCGATCCGGTCGTCTTCCCGCTCTTCGGGGAGCTGAAGGTGCGCTGGTACGGGCTGGCCTACCTGGGCGGATTCCTGGCCGGCTACCTTCTCCTGCGGTGGATGGCGCGGCGGAAATTGTGGGTCCTGGAACCGGGAATGGCGGGCGACTTCATCGCCTACTGCGCGCTCTTCGGGGTCTTCCTCGGCGGGCGGATCGGCTACGTCCTGTTCTACCTCCTTCCGGAGGAGGGCTTCGGCCCCCTGCGGGAGGATCCGCTCCTCGTCTTCAAGGTGTGGAAAGGGGGGATGGCGAGCCACGGCGGGATTCTCGGCCTCGTGATCTTCACCTACGTCTATGCGCGGATGAAAAAGGTCTCGTGGACGGGGCTGGGCGACGGGCTCTGCGTGGTGGCCCCCCTCGGCCTCATGTTCGGGCGGCTCGCCAACTTCATCAACGGGGAACTCTACGGACGCGTCGCCGCCGGCGCGGCGTGGGCGGTCAAGTTTCCCAAGGCGGCCCTCACCCCGGGTACCACCGAGCATGCGCGGCAGGAGGAGGCGCTGCGCGCCGCAACGCAGGTTGATCCGGAGGTTTACCCGGGCAATCTCGTGGAGCGCATGCGGGGGAGCGAGGCCGTCGAGCAGGCGGTGGCCCCCTTCCTCGAGGGCCGCTACCCGTCGCAGCTTTACCAGGCCGCGCTCGAGGGGGGCTTGTTGTTCGCCATCTTGTTCTTCCTGCGGGTGAGATTCCCGGAGCTTCGCCACGGCGTCCTGACCGGCCTCTTCTTTGTTCTCTACGCCCTGTTCCGCATCACCGGGGAGCGCTTCCGGATGCCGGATGCGGCGTGGGTCGTCGAGGGGTGGGTGACCAAGGGGCAGTTCTACTCGTTCTTCATGATCGCCATGGGGGCGGCCTTCCTCATCTGCGCGTGGAAGAAGGGCGGGCGGGAATCCGCGCCGGCCGCGGGGTGAACGGCCGGGAGGCTCGTGCCCGGCCCTCCGGCGGCCTTCACGATGCGAAGTCCCCGGACGGGGATTCGTGGCTCCATCGTCCGCGGCGCGGGGGACGCGGCTTACCGGGGAATGAGGTAGGTCTTCCCGGTAATGATGGTGGTCCCCTTGATCCCGTTGGCCCGCTGAATCGCCGCGACGGTGGTGCCGTACTTGCGGGACAGCGAGTAGAGGGTGTCCCCCTTGACGATGGTGTGGCGGATCGGGGGCGGCTTGGCCGGCTTCACCGGGGTGGGCTTCGGCGCCGGCTTCGGTGCGGGCGGCTTGTAGGTCACCGTGGGTTTCGGTGCCGGCGGCTTGTAGGTCGACGCCGGCTTCGAGGCGCGGCGGTTGTAGGTGGGCGTGGGCGGCGGCGTGTAGACCGTGCGCGTCCGGCCGAGACGCGCCACTTCCGTCGGGCGGGTCCGCGCCGGGCTCGTCGCCTTGGCCGGCTTGCGGGTCGATGTGCTGGCGATGACGGGCGGCGCCTTCGTCGGCTTCGGCGCGGTCGGCTTCGGTGCCGCGGCCGGTTTCGATTTGCCGGCCCACCAGTGTTTCTTGGCCGGCTTGTCGGCCCACGCCTCGATGTAGTTGCCGTCCTTGTCGAACGGCCCGTAACCGGGATTGTAGGACCCCGCAGCCGCGATCCCGGAGGAGCCTCCACCGCAACCGGTCAGTCCGGTCAGGGCGAGGGCGGAGAGGGCGAGCACGGCGGCGAATGACAGGCACCGCATGCGCGGATTATGGCATAGATCCGCGAAAGCACAATCGTTTAAGGAAACTAAACTACCGGGAACAGGACTCGAACCTGCACGGGCTTCGCCCACCTGATCCTAAATCAGGCGCGTCTACCAATTCCGCCATCCCGGCCGGAGAGGGGGATCATACGGCAGGGACCCTGAAGATTAAAGCCCTTCAGGCGCCGGGGGCGGGCGGAATCCCCTTGGTGAACTCCGCGACGAGGAAGCGCGTCCCGAGGAAGGAGGGGTGGGTGAGGGTGCGGAACTGCTGCAGGACCTGCTTTCCGTCGTCGCCGCCGGGATCGAGGCCGGGGAGGAGCGGGGCCATGAGGCGCGTGAAGTAGATTTCCTGGGGGGTGATGCCGGCCGGGGTGAATCCGGCGGCCCGGGCGGCCTCCTCGACGGCCGTGAAATTGACGTGGGTGGTGATATCCTGCTCGCCGGGATCGAGGAGGGGGTCGTCGGTGGCCCGGTGGCGCCGGTAGGTGCGCAGGGTCCCCTCGCTCCGGCCCGGGTGGTAGTACTCCGCGGCGGGAAACCCGTAGTCGATCAGGATCATGAGGGCCTGGTCGAAGGCCGCGGCGAAGGGGGCGAGAAACGGCTCGTAGGCGAGACAGGCCTCGGTGTGATACGGGTCCGGGAAGCGCGTTCCCAATCGGTCGCAAAACGCGGCGAGGCGGTCGTCTTCGATGGCGGCGGGGACGAGGGCCAGGCCCTTGTCGTCGGCCGGGGCGACGCGGCGTTCGTGCCAGGCGCCCGCGGTGAAGGTGAGGAGGTGCACCGGGAGGGCGTCGAGCACCTCGTTGGCGAGGACCGCGCCCCAGGTTCCCCGGACCTCGGACGCCTCGGCATGCACGGTGGCGCGCGGAAGATCCGCGAGTCGCGCCGCGAGGGCTTCGCGCTTGCGCGGCATGGGCTCGACCGCGGCGTAGTGCAGCGCCTCGCGGAACCCGGGATCGAGGGCTTCGGCCTCGGCGAGGATGTCGCGGGCCAGCTGGCCGCCCTCCGGACCGGCTTCCAGGAGGGTGAAGGGCCGGGGGCGGTTGTGAACAGTCCATGCGGCGTGGATCCGGCGGGCGAGGAGGCGTCCGAACAGGGGCCCGATCGCGACGGAGGTGATGAAATCGCCCTCCCGGCCGATCCGGGTCCGCCCGGGGTCGGCGTAGTAGCCGGAATCGGGGTCGTAGAGGGCCCACGCCATGAACTCCGGGAACGGCAGGGGGCCGCGGGCCTCGAGGCGGGAGTGGAGATCGATCGGCAAGGAAGGGATTGCCCCGGACGGGTCGTGGGTGTAGGTATTCCCCACCGCACGCGGCGGTGGAGGACCCCCTCATTTCATGGCGAAACGCGAACGTTTCAAGGACGGAAAGAAGAAGCGGCTGTATCAACGGAAAGGGCTGTGGATTTTCCTGGCGATTTGCGTCCTGGCGGGACTCGGCGGGCTTTGGTGGGCCGATCAAAAACTCGAGCCGTTCCGCGAGCGCTCCCTGACCTACGACCTGGAGCGCATCGACGACGTCGAGGAGCCCAGCCTGATCTTCGACCGGAAGGGGAAGGAGCTCGGCCGGATCTTCGTGGAGAACCGGAGCCTCGTGGGAATCGAGGAGGTGCCCGAGATCTTCATCCAGGCGCTCCTCGCCCAGGAGGACCAGCGGTTCTTCGACCACGAGGGCGTCGACTGGATCGGGGTGATGCGGGCCGTCTACCTGAACCTCAAGGCCCGGGAGGTGACGCAGGGGGCGAGCACCATCACCATGCAGCTGGCGCGGAACGCCTTCGACCTGCAATCCGAAGCCCGCGAGCGGGGGGAGGGCGGCATGGACCGCAAGATGGTGGAGGCCTTTTTGGCGCTGCGGATCGAGAAGTGGATGATGTCGCAGTTTCCCGGCGAGGAAGGGATGGAGGCCAAGATGAAGATTTTGGAGTTCTACCTGAACCGGATTCCCTTCGGCAGCGGGTTCTACGGGATCCGCTCGGCCTCGCTCGGGTACTACGGGAAGGAGCCGAAGGATCTCACCGTGGAGGAATGCGCCTCCATCGTGGCCTGCGTGAAGAACCCCACGGCGCTCTCACCGCTGCGCTCGCCGGAGGACAACAAGAAGGCCCGCGACCATGTCCTCAACCGGATGTTGGAAGAGGGGACCGTGACCGATTCGGAGTGGGCCCGGCTCAGGGCCCTCCCGGTGAAGGTGAACCCGAAGCCGTTGCGGCGGGGGACCTCGCACCTTTACGAGAAAGTGGCTGGAATCGCGCGGGACCGCGTCGGGTTGGAAGCCATGTCCCGCGGGGGGTTCAAGATCTACACCACGATCGACAGCGAGGTGCAGGAGCGGGCGCAGGAGAGCCTGACGTCGCACCTCGCCCGGATCGAGAGCACCGGCGGCTACGGCCACCCGCTCCACGGGGACTACAACAAGGCGAGCGGGAAGCCCCCGGCCTACCTGCAGGGGGGGGTGTTGATGGTGGACTCGGCGACGGGGGCGGTTCTCGCGCACGTGGGCGGGCGCGATTTCGTGCATTCCCAGTTCGACATCGTCGAGTCGGGCCGGCGTCCCCTCGGGACGGCGTTTCTTCCCGTGATCTACACGGCGGCGCTGGAGAACGACTGGCACCCGTCGACCGCGGTGCGGGACGAGCCGATGGACAACCGGGCCGTGATGATCGGCGGGCGGGAGGGGATCCTCGGCGAGTGGGGCATGGAGATCGCCCAGCCGCGCTACGAGGGACGCATCACCTGCCGGCGCGCCCTCGCGGCCTCGAAGATCGCGGCCTCGGTGCGGCTCGGCAAGGACCTGGGCCTCGAGAAGGTCGATGCGCAGAGCAGGACGATGGGCCTCCGGCCCGCGAGCGAAAAGCTCCTCACCCGGCTCCTGCTGGGATGGGAGCCGGCGGCGCTCGCGGAGGCCGTCCTGGCCTACTCGGCATTTTCGAATGGCGGCATGCGCCCCCGGGCGCGCTACTACATCGAGCGCATCGACAACGCCGAGGAAAAGACGGTCTACCAGGCGGCGGCGAAGCAGTCGGCCGCCGAGCAGGTCTGCTCCGCCACGACCGCCTACCAGATGCACAGCATGCTGCAGGATGTCACCAAGAGCGGGAACCTCGCGGCGCAGGGGTCCCAGCTCGGCGGCGAGGAATTTCCGGGCGCGGTCAAGACCGGCTCGACCCACAACTTCTCGGACGGCTGGTGCCTGGGATACAACGGCCGGGTGAGTCTCGGGGTGTGGGTGGGATTCATCGACGGGAACACCCCGATATTCGAAGGAGCCTTCGGCAAGCAGCTGGCGTTTCCGATCTGGGTGGACACCATCAACGCCGCCTCCTCGAATTTCTCGGGGCAGGAAGTCGCGATGCCGGAGGGGCTCGAGCCGGTGTCGATCTGTTCGCGGTCGGGCCTCATGGCCACGCGGTATTGCTACGACACCGAAGAGCATCCGGAACACGGGGTGACCTTCCGGACCACCGCCTACCGGGAAATCCTCCGGGCCGACCGCGCCCAGCTCGGATATTGCGACGTCCACGGGCAGGGCGGGGTGGCGGTCGAGGAGGTTCTCGCGAACTACGGGCCGGAGTCGGTGGCCTCCGCGCAGCGCCAGCGCCTCGCCGTGAGCCCGATCCGGCCGAAGGCGCCGGCCTTGATCGGGAGCGATCCCTACAACGCGATCACCCTCTCGCTGGCGCCGGAGGAAGAGAGCGCCGACTCCCTCACGCTGGGACCCATGCTCCTGCTCGACTACGGAGTGCGGGGTGAAGAGGAAGCCAGCCTGCGACTGCCGCCCCCGGAGAAGTTGAAGCTGGTCACCGAGTAGGGCGCCGGGACGCTCGCCCGCGCGGTTGGCGGGCCGGATGGATCTTGCCGCATGGCGGCCGCCGCGGCTATGATCCCGCCAGCGCATGGCGAAACAAGCGGTCTCCAGCACCTACGACAAGGCCCTCCGGCTGAACCTCGACGAGGAGATTTACGGGACCTTCGCCGAGATCGGGGCCGGCCAGGAGGTCGCCAACTGGTTTTTCCGCGCCTCGGCATCGGCCGGCACGGTGGCCAAGACGATCTCGGCGTACGACATGACGATGAGCGACGCGATCTACGGGCCGGCGCGGCGCTACGTTTCCCGCCAGCGGCTGCGCGCCATGCTGGATCACGAGTACTCGATCCTCGTCGAGCGGCTGGCGGGCGAACGCGGTGACCGGTCGACGTTCTTCTCGTTCTGCAACACGGTCCGGGCCCGCGGCTACCAGGACGACGGCGAGTGCCACGGGTGGCTGGGCATCCGCCTGCAGCTCAAGCCGCACGGGCCCCCGAACGACATCCTCATGCACGTGCGCCTTCTCGACCACGAGAATGTCGCCCAGATGGAGGCCCTCGGGATCCTCGGGGTGAACTTCATTCACGGGGCGTTCCACCACCGCCTCAGTCTCGAGAAGTTCGTCGGCGCGCTGGTCGACAACCTCCCCGGGAAGCGCGTCGAGGTGGACATGCTCAAGTTCAACGGGCCCGACTTCCGCTTTGTCGACAACCGGCTCTGTTCGCTGCAGCTGGTGCGGAGCGGGCTGACGGCGGCGGCGATGTTCCTCGCCGACGGGGAGGTCGTGCAGCCCGCGGAGGCCCTCTACAAGCGGTCCATCGTCCTGCTGCGGGGGAGTTTCAACCCGGTCACGAAGGTGCACCTCGACATGCTCGAGCAGGCCCGCACCGTTTTCTCGCGGGATCTCAGCCCGGAAGAATCGGCCCGGCGCATGGATCTCTGCGAGATGACGATGAGCAACGTCCTGCGGGAGGACGCCGAGGTCGATCACCTCGACTTCCTCGACCGGGCCGATGCCCTGCAGGCCCTCGGGAAGAACGTCCTGATTTCGTCGTGCCCGGAGTTTTACCGCGTCGTCGGGGTGCTGCACCGCTACACCGACCAGCCGACCGGCGTGCTCCTGTCAATCGGGCTGCTCAACGAGCTCTTCAAGGAGAAGTGGTCGGCGCACCTCGAGGGAGGGATCCTGGAATCCTTCGGGCGCTTGTTCAAAAACGACGTCCGCCTCTTCGTGTACCCGTGGAAGAACCGCCGGACGGGTGAGCTCGTGACGGCCGCCAACTTCAAGGCGCCGGACCACCTCGAGCATCTCTACCTGCACCTCCGGCAGCATGGCCTCGTGGTGGATGTTCCGTGCGGCGACGAAGGTCTGCTGCGTTACACCAGCCGCGACCTCGAGAACATGAAGGTCGCGGGGGACGACACCTGGAAGGACTTCGTCCCCGAGATCCCGGTCCGGGCGGCGGTGGACTGATCCCGCCGAAACTACCATGGAAACCCTCGATATCGCCGCGGTCCTGCTGGCTCTCGCCGCCGTCTTCGGCTACCTCAACCACCGGTTCATCAAGCTGCCCACCACCATCGGGGTGATGCTGATCGGCCTCGTCCTGAGCCTCCTGCTGCTGGTCCTCGGCGGGGTGCTGCCGGTCATCCCGGCCGCGGCGGACAAATTCGTGGAGGGCATCGACTTCAACGAGGCGCTGATGGAGGGGATGCTGAGCTACCTCCTCTTTGCCGGGGCCCTGCACGTGAACCTCGGCGACCTCGCGAGCCAGCGCCGGCTGGTGGGCATCCTGGCGAGCTTCGGGGTGGTCTTCTCGACCTTCCTGATCGGGTCGGTGGCCTGGTTGATCTTTCCGCTCTTCGGCTTCACGGTGCCCTTCATCTGGTGCCTGGTGTTCGGGGCGCTGATTTCGCCGACCGACCCCGTGGCGGTGCTCGGGATCCTGAAGACCGCCGGGGCGCCCAAGTCCCTCGAGACGAAGATCACGGGGGAATCGCTCTTCAACGACGGCGTGGGGGTGGTGGTTTACCTCGCGGTGCTCGGGATCGCGCTCGGCGGGCACGGGGACCACGGCGGGGGCGCCGCGGAAATCGCCAAGCTCTTCGCGGTGGAGGCCGGCGGCGGCATCGCCTGGGGGGCGGCCCTCGGGCTCGTCGGGTACTTCATGCTGCGGTCCATCGACAGCTACCAGATCGAGATCCTCATCACCCTCGCCCTCGTGACCGGCGGATACCGGCTGGCATCGGAATGGCACCTGAGCGGTCCGCTCGCGATGGTGGTGGCCGGGTTGATGATCGGCAACCACGGCCGGATGTTTGCCATGAGCGACACCACCCGGGAGCACCTCGACCTCTTCTGGGAACTGGTGGACGAGATCCTGAATGCGGTCCTGTTTCTCCTGATCGCCCTGGAGCTGTTTGTCCTGGAGCTCACGGGGAAGGCCCTCATGGCCGGGGTGGTCCTGATCGGGGTGGTGCTGGCGGCGCGCTTCACGGCGGTCTCCCTGCCGGTGACGATCCTGAAGCGGTTCCGGGAATTCACCCCGGGGGTGCGGCGGATCCTGACGTGGGGAGGGCTGCGCGGGGGGATCTCGGTGGCCCTCGCGCTGGGGATTCCCAAGGCCGCGGAACACGCCGAAGCCCGGGAGGTGATCCTCGTGGTGACCTACGTGGTGGTGGTCTTTTCGATCGTGGTGCAGGGCCTCACCCTGAAGCCCCTCGTCAGCCGCATCGTGAACGCCAAGACCTGAGGGCCCGCCCGCCGGCGGAGAGGAAGCCCGATTCTCAACGGTGGGCGCCGGAGCGCAGCTGCCGGTCGACCTTCTTGAGCATGTCGAAGGGCGTCCCGCAATACGGGCAACGGAAGCGCTGCACGAAGAGGCTCCGGAGGAGGTTGGAGGTGCCGTAGTTGAGGGGGAAGAGGCGCTCCGCCTTGATGTGCTTGTGGGCCCCGGTGTCGACGTAGGGGGTGCCCTTGCACAGCGGGCAGCTGGCTCCGCGCCGTTTCAGGTAGGAGATCAGCCACGTGAAGACGTTGATGCCGATGCACACGCCGAAGGCGATCGCGGAGGCCTTGGTCGCCAGGAGGATGACCGCGAAGAGTGAGCCGACGGTGGCCACCAGCGAAAGGTAAAAGACGACCGAGAAAAGCAGCGCCCCGACAAAGGGCCGCCGGTTGGGGACCGAGCGGGCCCGGTGCTCGATGGACAGCCGTCTTGCTTGCGGTGGTTCGGGAAGCATCTGGCGAAGAAACCTTCGCCCACACTTTAGCTGCCCGCGAGGAGGGGAGCAATCACAAGACTCACAATCGCCATCACATTGATCAAAATGTTCATAGATGGCCCGGAGGTGTCCTTGAGGGGGTCGCCGACGGTATCGCCCACGACGCAGCCCTTGTGGGTTTCGGAGCCCTTGCCGCCGTGGTGGCCTTCCTCGACATACTTTTTCGCATTGTCCCAGGCGCCGCCGGCATTGGACATCATGAGGGCGAGGAGAATGCACCCGAGGAGGGCCCCGCAGAGCGTCCCGGAGAGGGCGATGGCGCCGTCGCCCCCGAATCCGAAGCCGACGACGAGCGGCGTGCCGACCGCCAGGAGGGCGGGGAGGACCATGCGCTTGGTGGCGGCCTTGGTGGCGATATCGACGCAGCGGTCGGAGTCGGGCTCGCCGGTCCCCTCGAGGAGGCCGGGGATGTCACGGAACTGGCGCCGGATTTCGGAGATCATGTCGAAGGCGGCGCGCCCCACGGCATTCATGGTGATGGCCCCGTTGAGGAACGGCACCACCCCCCCGATGAAGACGCCCACGAAGAAGGTCCGCAGGATGGCGGGATCGCTGAGGTTGAGGTTGACGCCGGTCTTCTGGATGAAGGCCGTGGTGAGGGCCAGGGCGGAGAGTCCGGCGGCGCCGATGGCGAAGCCCTTGCCGATCGCGGCGGTGGTGTTGCCGACCGAGTCGAGCCCGTCGGTGATGGTGCGGGTCTCGGGTCCCATGGCCGCCATCTCGGCGATGCCGCCGGCGTTGTCGGCCACCGGCCCGTAGGCGTCGATCGCCATGGTGATCCCGACGGTGCCGAGCATGCCGACGGCGGCGAGGCCCACCCCGTAGAGGCCGGCGAACTCGTAGGAGATATAGATGGTGGCCGCGATGGTGAGAAGGGGGACCGCCACCGATTTCAGGCCGAGGGAGAGCCCCGCGATCATGAGGGTGGCCACCCCGGTTTCCCCCTGGCGCGCGATTTCGCGCACCGGGCCGCCGCCGGTGTAGTGCTCGGTAATCAACCCGATGACGATGCCGCCGACCGCCCCGCAGAGGACGCAGAGGCCCACCGCGGTGCTCAGGCCGGAAAAGCTGGCGCGCCCGAAGGCCGCCCCGATAAAGAGGACCGCCGCGCCGATGGTGCCGAAGCGCAGGGCCTCGGCGGGATTCTTCCCGGCCATGAGGCGCACCAGCAAAATGCCGAGGAGGGAACAGAGGAGGCCCACGGTGGTGAGCGCCAGGGGCAGCTGCATGAGCTGCAGGACGCCTTCCTTCCCCTCGGAGGCGCCGAGCTTCTCCATGAATTCCACCGAGGCGCTGGAGGCCCCTTCCGCGAGGTTGGCGCCGAGGGCGGCGGCGATGGCGATGGTCGCGATCTGGGCGTTGCAGTAGGACTCGAAGATGTCGGAGCCCATGCCGGCGACGTCGCCGACGTTGTCGCCGACATTATCGGCGATCACCCCGGGGTTTCGCGGGTCATCCTCGGGGATGCCCGCCTCGACCTTCCCGACGAGGTCGGCGCCGACGTCGGCGGCCTTCGTGAAGATGCCGCCCCCGACCCGGTAGAAGAGCGCGACGAGGGAGGCGCCCATCGCGAATCCCTCCATGATCTCCGCGACGTGCTCGTTGCCGCTGTAGAAGTAGAAGAGTCCGCCGAGTCCGAGGAGACCCATGGATGCGACGGTGATCCCCATGACGGACCCGCCGAAGAAGGCGATGGAAAGGGCGGGGGCCTGCCCTTCGTCCCTGGCGGCGAGGGCGGTCCGCACGTTCGCCTTCGTGGCGGTGAACATCCCGATGAACCCGGCCATCGAGGAAGCGAGGGCGCCGAGGAAGAAGGCCAGCGACTGCTGCGCCCCGTACTCCGGCTGAAAGAGGAAGATCGCCCCGCCGATGATGAGCGCGAAGATCGAGATCAGGAGGAACTCGCGCCGCATGAAGACCATCGCCCCGCGATGGATCTTGGCGGCGATTTCGGCCAGCTTCCCGTCGCCGCCGGGTCGCTTGGCGATGCGGGCGAGCAGGACGAAGGCAATTGCGAGACCGGCGATCCCGGCGAGCGGCGTCACGAGCGGATTGAATGTCATGAGCAGTCGGTCTACCGAGGTGCGGGGAAGAATTTCAGTGGGTCCGGGGAGGCTGCGGCAGCCCCCCGGGCGCGGGGCCGGAGTCTAGACAGCGGCCTCGGAGTGGCAACGGAAAAATGGGTGTAAATTCGGCCTCTCCTGAACAATTCCGGTCAGCTTTTCGCCGCTTCCGCGGCGGCCGGTTCGGCAGGCTCCGGCGCGGGGGCGGCGGGCGGCTCCGGGCGCGGTTTCCACTCCGGGAATTCCCGTTTCAACTGGGCCCGGATCTCGGCGGCCTGGTCGGCGCGCTCGAGGCCGTCGAGAGCCTCGGCGGCCAGGTGGAGTGCGAGCGGCTTGATCTCGCGGTCATCGATAAAGACCTCCGCGGTGCGCAGGAAGCTGGCCGCGGCGCTCTCGTAGTCCTTCCTCTGCATCGCGATCTTGCCGAGCGACATGTTGAGCCCGGCGAGGATCGTGCCGTGGGGGTCCATTTGGAGGCCTTCGTGGCAGGCCACGCGGGCCTCGTCCCATTTGCCGAGGCCGATCAGGGCGTGGACCTTGTCGAGACAGGCGTCGGTCCGCCAGAAGTCGCTCTCCTCGCGTTCGAGGACGATGGGGAGAACATCCATGGCGCGGCTGTAGTGGCGGAGTTCGATGCGCGCCTTGGCGAGGTGGCGCCAGACGATGAGGTCGGTGTCGGCCGGATCTTCCGGGTTGGATGCGAGGGTGAGGAAGGTGTCGGCGCCGTCGAAGTCGCCCTGCTGGAAGAGCTGCAGCCCGAGCCAGGTGAGCATCTTCACGGGAAGGCGCTTTCCGGGGACGTCGCTCTGCAGCCGGATGACGGCCTTCTTCAGTTGCTCGGCATCCTTCAGCGAGTAGGCCGCGATCACGAGGTGGGTTCCGGCGGGCTCCTTGTAGTTTGCCGGGACGAGGGAGCGCGCCTGCTCGAGGTAGGGCAGGCACTTGGCCCATTCATCGAGCTTGAACCATCCCCAGCCGATCCAGTAGTTGGCATTGGCGACGGTGTCGCGGGAGAGGCGGTCGTGTTCGTTGAGGAGCGTCGTGTAGGCCTCGATCATGGACTCGTAGCGGCGATCTTCGCGGAAGATCCGGCCGCGGTGCTGGTGGGCGAAGGCCTGGATGTTCGGCTCGGTGGCGGTGGCGAGCAGCTGGTCGAAGTCCTTCAGGGCCGAGGACCGGTCGCCGAGTTTCAGGTAGGCGGAGCCCCGCTGGGCGAGGGCCTGCAGAACCCGCGGGTCGTCGGGAAACCGGGAGATGAAGGTCGTGAGGTCCTGGGCGGCGCGGTTGTAGTCGCCGGATTCGGCGAGGGCCCAGCCGCGCTTGAAATACAGCCCGGGGAGGAGGTCCTCGGGCAGGTTCTTGGGGCTCACCTCCGAGTAGGCCGCCGCCGCCTCCGCCATCCGGTCGCGGTGGAAGAGGGTCTCGGCCTTCATGACGAGGGCCAGCTGGACCCACTTGTGGTCCGGGTGCTTGCCGCCGTAAATCTCGATGAGGGAATCGGCCTGCGCCGCGATGTTCGGTCCGTTCACCTCGTAGAAGCTCGCGAGGCGGCGGTAGCTTGCTTCGAAGCCGAGGTCGGTCAGCGGGGAAAGCCGCTCGACGTTGAAGAAGAGGCGGATCGCTTCATGATGCCGGTCGAGATTCGCGAGGGCCCGGCCGGCGAGCATGTAGATCCCGGCCTGGATGTCCGGCTCGCCGGGAAACTCCCCGCGTTGGAAGATCTTCACCACCGCGTTCCAGTTTTCGTCGT
>JABDMC010000285.1 GCA_013001695.1 Akkermansiaceae bacterium | reverse complement strand
ACCCAAACCAATTGGCACAACAAGTCGTGGGACCCGAGCCCAAATAGCCGGCGTTCTATTTCGCGAGGCGCTAGCGGTTTTTGAAGGTTGAAGATGGGGCCGGGTCCACTATGACGTTCTGCCTAGAAAACTGCCGTCCAATGCCGAGCGGAAAACAGATACTCTTAGAAGTTCTCCGCGAGGTCTCGCAGAGAAGGACTTCGGAATCCGACATGGAATCCACCACTGAACGGATACGGGCGGCGATGCTCGTTCATGGATCGACTGGAAGCGACGCGTGGGAGGACGCTGACAATCTTGCTTGGTCGTCCAAACGCGATGATGATGGTGAAGTTCTCAAGCAAGGCTTGGCGCTCAAGGAGACTGATTTATTTCTCTCGGACCTCTTCGAGACGATCGTTGAACCAGACGAGATCCCGGAACATGTTGCGAAGGCGTATCCAGACCTAACACCAAAGCAATACCATCGCGCGACACATTTCATGTGGCTCGTATTGTCCTCAGTTCAGTGGTTCGAAGAGTTGAGTTCAGTTGAAGGCGGCGGGCTCGACAAAACCGAAGCAGAGAAATTCATTCGGAACTACACCGAGAAGCTGAATCACTTTCGCGAACACCCTGAAGACTTTCGATGACGACGCAAACTAACGGGCAGAACAAGTCGTCGCAGATCAACGCCCTGCCCGCCGAGACTCGAAATCGACATGATCGCTCGAAGGTATATTCTGAAATCAACCCGCGCTCTCGGCAAGGCGTGACTGGACTCAAACGTTCGGCTATGAAAATGAGACCAATAGCAATCCTCTTCGTTGCCCCGAAACAGATCCCGAGTAAAAATGCGAAGAGGCAATGAGCAACGACAAGATACATCGACTAAGGAAGAGGGGGCGCTTGTCGTTCGTCATCAAATACGGTGTAATCACTTGGGGCATTGGATCCTCACTATTGGCTAGCATCGCCATTCCGCTCATCCCGTGGGTAGATTATACGTTCACTCAGCTTCTGGCGATTACCCTGCCGACATTCTGCGTATGCGGAATGCTCTTTGGCTTTCTCATGTGGCGGTTTCTTGTCGCACCTGTATCGGATGCCGATGCCAAACCCCAAGGCGCTGAACCTAACGAATGACACTGACCTGCCCAAGTTCGGCGAAAGAATTCACGACGATTTCAACATTTCTTCACACGCGTTTCACACGAGCAGGAGATTAATACGCCCATGAAGCAACAGAATGAGTCGCAAAGTGCCACCAGCCCACGTCTTAGAACCATGTTGAGGAGTAAGCGCGTTTGGGTCGCGCTTGCTCTCGCAGTTGCCGTCATCGGAGCAGGCGCGGAACGCGCACAGATAGTGTCAGCTTTTCAGGATGACGCATGTCAACAAATTAGCATTGCAGTCGCGGAGAAGATCGAAAATGGAGATGCTGTAACACCAGAGTTGCTGAACGAAACCGTCATCTTCCTGATCCGAGCCAGCGTAATCAACGGGCAGATCGACACGGAGGGAAATCCAAGAGACTACAACGGAAACGCCTTCGAGATCGTTGTTGCGGAGGGAATCGTCACGACATCGACAACCCGATCCGCACTTCATCCATTTAGGTCTCGCGCCACTTGGAAAGTTGGTGGATAGATCTGAACCAACGAATCGCCGAACAAGACGTCGCAGATCAACGCCCTGCCCGCGGCGAGTCGAAAGCGCCATGAACAATTCAACCTTCAATCGGATTTCGGAGCGCGCTCCCGGCAGGGCGTGACTGGACTTGGACGTTCGGCCTGAAATGGCGTCGTTTTTGGGTATTGCGCCGCGTGCTATAGTATCGACATGAGCGAGTGGCAGGATTGTCCAGCAGTGGAGCGTCATCCGGATCGGGTGAGCGGCGCGTGGTTATTCAAGGGGACCCGTGTTCCTGTTCTCGCGCTATTCGAGAATATCGAGGACGGAGCAACAGTTGATGAGTTCCTCGAGTGGTTTCCTGGAGTGACGCGGCAACAAGTGGAAGCGGTTCTAGCGCACGCTGCAGGATCACTCGCCGTAGAGTCTGCCTAATGAGGATTCTCTTCGATCAGGGGACGCCGGTGCCCCTGAAAGCCCATCTTCCCACCCACCGAATCGAAACGGCGGCTGAAAGAGGATGGTCCGATCTATCAAACGGTAATCTTCTGGATCGGGCGGAGAAGGAGGGCTTCGATGCATTGGTCACCACTGATCAGAATCTCCAATACCAACAGAATCTTGCGGAGCGCTCGATAGCGATCCTAGTCCTGACGAGGGCATCGTGGCCACGAATCCAAGACAAGCTCGTGGAGGTTCAGGCAGCCGTCGATGGCCTTGGGGAGGGTGACTACGTGGAGGTGGCGATCTGAGGGCCGAACAAGGCGGCGCAGTAGAGCGGCATCAGACGCTTCTTTCTTTCGCGAGAGGCATCTGGTCTTCTCTTGCTTTGGGCCGCCTACTGGCCTACGACGTTGGCCCCTGAAATGGAGGCTCTTTCGGCCGGGCGGCTCCTGATTGCACTTGTCGCATATTCTGCTAACCTTCCCCCGTGACACTCGAGGAACTAAAGCAAGAAATCCAAGGCCTCTCCGGAGATGAGCGCCACGAGCTCTCGGCGTTTCTCACCCGCCTGGAACTCGAGAACGATTCGGATTACTGGAGTCGCGTCCGAGGAAGATCGAGCGACGACAATCCCGATCACTGGGTAAGCGCTGAAGATCTCGCCACTAGCTGATGGCGAAGGATTATCGTGTCTTTGTGCATCTCGATGCGCTGGTCACTCTCCCGAAAACCGGAAAGAGACGTGCGGCAGTAATTCGTTACCTGCAAATCCTTGGACAGATCGCCCACTTGGGCGGAGACTACGAGGTCAAAGATCCGGAGACGGGGCGGCCATTCAACGTTTCGCAGGTCGCCGGATACGCCATTACGTGGTGGATCGATGGGCCCGTCGGAGAGGTAAAGGTGGTCGACATCACATCGGCAAACTAATTGGGCCATCAAGTCGCGGGACGACAAGCGAGTTAGGGCGCTGTCCCTGTTCGCGAGGGGTTAGAGGTGTTCGGAGGTTGCAGGCCCGCTGTGTCCGCTATAGCGTTCGACCGAAAACCAAGGATTCGCCAAGCGCCCCAGACTGTGCTATAAGCTCCTCCAATGAATGTGGACGAGATCAAGGGACTCCCAACCGGGGAGAAAATCCAAATCATGGAGGCGATTTGGGAGGATTTCCGCGAGAAATTCGAGGACACGGAACTCACCGCCGCAGACAAAGCGCTTCTTGATGAGAGGCGCGAGAGGGTGGCGCAAGGGGCGGCTCGATTGCATAATTGGGATGCCGTGAAGGACGCCTTGGGACAAAATGGTTGAAGTCCAGATTTCGGAAGATGCTCTGGAGGATCTCCAGGACGGCTTCTGGTTCTATGAGGCGCAGGAGGGTGGCGTCGGGGAATATTTCCTGGCATGCCTGCGCGCTGACATCGAGGGGCTTAAAGTCACAGGCGGAAGTCACCGGGTCGTTTACAAGGACTACCATCGCCTATTGAGCAGGGTGTTTCCCTACGCGATTTTCTACACCTTCCAACAGGATGTGGCCACTGTCTGGGCGGTGCTAGACTGCCGGCGAGATTCGCAGTGGATCAAGGAGCGCCTCGAATAACAGGGTCGAACAAGTCGAGGATGCGAATGCCGGACATGCGCCGGGGTAGATCGCGAGGGCCGTCCTTCGTCGGCCCTTGCAGTCCTTGGTGACTTCCGAACTGCTCGGGGACATCGCGTACTCGGACGCGAAAGGAGGCACTTACGAGGAGCGAACGCCGGGTCGACTGGAATGGCTGGTGCAGCTGCCCCCGGAAGTGCGAGCACGACGCCAGGCCGTCGGCGAGCAGTTTGAGCAATACCTCAAGAAGGACTACAAGGCCGCCGGCGAATGGCTGACCGGCCAGGATCTCGGCCCGGCCCACGACGAGGCCATTGAGATCTTCGTGCGCAGCGCGACCATGGATGACGTGCCGGCGGCGATGCTCTGGGCGGAGCGGATCAGTGACCGGGCCTTGCGGTTGGAGACCATTCGCTACGTGCAGGAGCGGGGCGGGGAATGAAGGGTGCAAGATGTTGATCCTCGGATTTGACCGAACCAGCCCCCAGCTCGCTTCTTGCCCTTTTTGCCGGCATGCTGCTCGTGTTCCGTCTGAGACGTCGGGTTTGAGCCAGGGCTTGGAGTTTGCCGGGAGTGGCCCTGCGCCGTCGATGTTCCGGGATTCCAATGACTTTTCCGGCCCTTTCGGAAGGGGAGGGACAGGGCAAGGTGTTTACAGAAGGGAGCTTGAATCTGATTCGGGCATTTTATCGAATCCCCTGAATACCGAGGGGGCGTGCCGGGCCCGCCGCATCGACTCATGAAGAACACGCACTTCGTCACCCATGCTTCCTGGATAGCCATCGCGGTGGCTGCGTTCTTCGTCGGGGACCGCTTGAGTCCCGACGGAGCTGGCGCTGCGAGCGCGACGGCGGATGCGGCCGGATCCGCGTCGAAGTCGGCTCGCCCCGATGCCAAGTCGGAGCGATGGGACTTCCGGCCTCCCACCGTGGCGAGTGCCTATGCCATCGAAATGGAGTCGGTGATGGCGGAGACCGACGAGGAGCTGCGGATCAATCGCGCCAACCGGTTGATCAACGGGCTCACCCCGGAAGTGCTGGAAGGGTTGACTCCCGGGATGGTGCCCGGCCTGCTGCAGCTCTTTGATGACGTGAAGGGCAGCGCCGGGGTATCGCGAAAGACGATCGATGCGCACGGGGACTTGATCGCGGCGTGGGCGCGCTTCGATCCGGAGGCTGCCGCGCGCCATGCGGCGGACCGGTCGAAGCAGTACTATCCATGGAAGGTCTTTCCGAGCAGCATGTCCTATCATATGGGCGATGTGCGCGAGGCCTATCGCGGAGCGGCCATCGCGGAGTGGGCCAAGGTTGATCTCGCCGGAGCCAAGAAATTTGTCGACGGAGTCGAGTACAAATACGCGCGCGAGGACATGAAGATGGGATTGCTCAAGCACCTCACTGCCACCGACCTGGATGAGGCCATGACGTGGTCTGCGGAACTCGAAGCAGGGCGCACGGGGAGCGGTGAGCGCTTCGAGATGTCCTACCTCGTTACCCAGATCAAGAATCAGCGCGGGATGAAGGGGATGAAGGCGTGGCTCGACACCGTCCCATACGCCGCGGCAGGGGATGGATCCCTGAGCTACAAGGAGAGCGCCGTCTTTGCGCTCGGGGAGGAGATGTTGAAAGCGAGGGAAGCGGCGAAGAATGCGGCAAGGGAAGCGGTAAAGGAGGCGGAAAAGGAAGCGGCGGCGGATGGATCGCCGGACTCCACGGAGAGCGCGCTCGCTGAACTCAGGGGTATGCTCGAGGAAATGACGGCCGAAAGGGGTTGGCCCGCGGAGTATGTCGAATTCCTCAAGGAGAATGCCAATGAGCCCTTTGTGACTGCGGAGGTTCTTTCCGCGAGCAGGCGGAGCCCCACATACTCGATTGAGATGATCATAAATCTGCCGGAAGAGATTGGGGCGCGGCGGGAGGCCGTCGGAAATGAGTTTCAGAGGTTGGCGAACAATGACTTCAAGTATGCGGGGAAGTGGCTGCGCGAGCAGGAGCGCGGCCCTGTCCACGACGAAGCCATTCAGGTGTATGTTCGCGAGGCGACCCAGGATGACCTCACCACTGCGATGCAGTGGGCCCGGGAGATCACCGATCCTGTGCTGCGGGCGGAGACGATCGAGTACGTCCAGGAGCGGGGCGGGAGATAGCACGATGAAAGCGAGGGCATTGTTGATCCATGGCATGTGGGCGGTCCTTGTCGGCGGCGCTTTTTTTGCGGGGTGGGGAGGTTCTTTTTCGGCTCCGGATCCGGGGGAGCGCGCCGGGCAGGTCGCCCCCGGTAAGCGGGCTGGCGGGAGCCGACCGGGACCGGTCTCGTGGACTTCGGGTCCGGGTGACCGGCCGGAAACCTTCGAGGCCGAAATGGCCCGGACTCTGGCGGTGACCGATGACGAGCTTCGCAAGGAACGGGCGGCCGCCCTCATGACAGAACTCACTCCGCAGGTTTGGGACGGGCTGACACCCGGGATGGTTCCCGGGCTCCTGCAGCTGTTTGAAGCGGCCAAGGACTTCGGCGAGACCTGGCACAAGCAGGAGCCGTTCTTCCGAGCCTGGACGCGCGTGAGTCCGGCGGAGGCCTTCGCATACGTGAACGATCCCGAGAACAAGTTTGGCAAAGGGGCGTGGGGACAATCAGTCGTCATCGGGGAATGGGCGAAGAACGACCCGGCTGCGGCCCAGCAGGCCGTCCTCGCGCTCGAGGGAGAGTCTGACCGCTACTACATGGCGCATGGCCTGATCGGTTCCCTGAGCACGGTCGATCTCGATGCTGCGATCGCCTTTTCGAAGGAATACGAGGAGGTTAGCGGCGGTCAAAAGCGCGCCGGGGCGGGAACCTTGGCGAGGCGGCTGCTCGACGAGCGGGGTGTGGCGGGAGTGCAGGAGTGGTTTGACGGCATCGATTTCGGAGAGGCGACGAGTGGTTACAAACGGGAGGCCCTCGAACACCTGGCTTATTGGCGCACGGGAGATGGGATGGCGGCGCTCCTCGCGGCTCAAGAGAACCAGTCATTCTTGAATTCCGAACTGCTCGCCGACATCGCGAACTCCGCCGCAAAAGGAGGGAACGACGAGGAGCGGGCGGAGGGCCGGCTGGACTGGCTCGCGAAGCTACCGGCCGAGGTGGGGCCGCAGCGGCAGGCCGTCGGCGAGCAGTTTGAAAGGTACCTCAAACAGGACTCCGAGGCGGCGGGAGAATGGCTGCTGAACCAGGAACTCGGGCCGGCCCACGATGAGGCGATCGGGATCTTCGTGCGCAATGCCACCATGGACGATGTCCCTGCGGCCATGCTCTGGGCGGAGCAGATCAGTGATCCGGCCCTGCGGGCCGAGATGATCCGTTTCGTGCGGGAGCGGGGCGGGAAGTGAATGCTCCCAGAAGGAGTCTGGAAGGGGGCAGTCCCCGCGCGTTCACATTCCCGGTCGCAGGTCCGGAGGCGTCCGCGCGTTCGCAACGCGTGGGTTGCCGAGGGCTAAGGAATGGGTCGCGAGATGGCCCTTACGCTCGGGATGCGATGGGTAAGGGAGTCCGGGAGGCTGGAGCGGCGCTTGAAGGAGTCGGAACGGTCATCGGTTCTCAATCTTCCCGGACATTGAGGGTTTTGGCTCGGGATACTCCGAAGCATTTGAACGATGGGAAACGGAGCGCTGGTAACCGACACTGGCAGAACAAGTCGTCGCAGATCAACGCCCTGCCCGAGGCGAGTCGAGATCGACAGGGACGCCAGAAAGTGCATCTTGAAACCAACGCGCGCCCGCGGCAGGGCGTGACTGGACTCGGACGTTCTGCCAAGAAAATCCTTAGACGAGATCCCTCCAAAACCTCTCTAAAGAATCAAAATGAAAAGACGCACCTTAGTCACCTTCTGCATATTCGCATCGATCGCATCCATCTTGGTGGGTGTTGCGCTGATGATCACCTCGTTGATTCCGGCAATGACTTCGGAATGGGGAGAAGTCGCCGCAGGGTTTACACCACAGGCAATCTTGATTTCGGGAGGGCTGATTGCGCTCGCTATTTGCGGTTCTTGTGGCCGCGATGGAAGTGGCGGCGAGTGACGAGTTCACACTGCCGTTGTAAGACGTTCGAACGAGACACAAAAACAGCGGGCATAACAGGGCGTGGCTACCAACAGGCTGCCCGCCGCGAGTCGAAATCGTCACAACTATTCAACGATCAACCTTGAAATCGGAGCGCGCTCTCGGGCAGCCTGTGGCAGCACTCGGACGTTCGGCGTATGAAATAAAGCCGAGTCTTGATGAAATGCGAAGGAGTTGACAGTTCGGCATGAAAAGAAAGCCTCTCATCATACTCAGCCTGTTTTGGGCCGTATTGGCGGCCGCGGCATTCTTTGCCGGCTCAACGGTGACGAAGAGCCGGATCTCACATGGTGACGCAAGTGACGCCGGAGAGGATGTACGTCCGCGCCGCTCCCTCCCACCCAGACCAAGCGGATCGGCGAGAATAGATTCAGGCGAAGGCGCAGGGTCGGGGAGTCGCAGTGCGCAGCGCACAACAAATCCGGCCGGTGATTTTGCGCTGCAGGAGAAGTACTTCAAGCGGGTTGTGAGGCTGTCCAAGGAGGAGTTTGCAACTCTTGCAAAGGCCGATTTTGAAGAAGCCATTCGTGTCCTTGATTTAATGGAAGATAAAGTCCCGGGCTTTCCGCCAAGCCGCGGGGATTTCGAGAACCTGATTGTGACAGAACTTATAAATCGCGATCTCGATGCGGCCATTTCCTTCGCGGCAGAGAACTCCTGTTCGGGAGTTACCCACCTGCTTGCGCTGGCTATTTACGAGGAGCGCGGCATAGACGCCTTATTGGAGTGGACCGACGGGATAGAGTCCGTCGGCAGGGCCGATAATCAGGACGGTCGATTCCCTTACAAGGAGACGGGCTCGTGTGAAGCCCTCCAGATTGTGGCGAGAGAAGAGCCTGATCGCGCACGTCAGTGGGTCGTCGCCAATGCCGGAAAGCCATATGTCGTCGCCAACACCCTTTATCGCGCGGCTCGGCAGGTGGATTCTAATGATGCTCTCAGGTTCAAATGGTTGACTGAGCTTCCCATCACTGGGGAGAAGCGGACGGAGGCGATTGGGCTACTTTTCCGTGATTTCATGTTGCGTGATTTCGAAGCAGCGCAAGAGTGGATCTCGGGGCAGGAACTTCAGCCCATGCACGACCGGGCCATACACGAGTTCGCCCTGAAGGCTGGCAGATTCGACTTCGAAGCCGCTGGCTCATGGGCAGGTCGGATAAGCGATGAAGAGCTTCGCAGGTCGACCATATTTAGCCTGGAATACGCCCCAAGCCCTGCCACCGATCCCTCTGCCTCAGGCGATCCATTTGCCTCAGGCACAGCCGAATAAATGCAGAGCCGAACAAGGCGGTGCTGGACAACCGGCTACCCGTTCAGAGTCGAAATGATTGCCGTAGCTACAACCCTAAACCCACAGTCGAAGGCGCGCCGCCGGTAGCCGGTGCCAGACCTTGGCCGTTGGGCGAAGAAAAAGAATCCTAACCGCACGCATCCTGAAGGTCCGCGACGTACTAGAGACCCTGAAGAAGGATGGCCGGGAGGTAGTTCGGCAGCGCGGAAGCCATCGACAGCTAAAACACCCAGTAAAACCGGGCACGGTTACCGTTGCGGGGAAACCTGGAGTGGACATTCCGCCAGGAACGCTTAAAAGTATCTGGAAACAAGCGGATTTGGAGAAATGAGATTTGCAGTAGTCATTGAGAAAGGACCTTCCTCATGGGGAGCCTATGTGCCGGATCTGCCGGGATGCGTGGCTGCCGCCGGTACACGGGATGAAGTGTTCGAACTCATTCGCGAAGCGATCGAAATGCATCTCGAGGGCATGCGAGAGGACGGCGAGCCAATTCCCACTCCTCAATCCGAGGCAGATTACATCGACGTGCCTGCCTAACAACGGCCGCCCAACAAGTCGCAGTAGCTGAGCGGGTATAGCCGCCTTTCCTTCGCGAGACGCGGGCGCTTTTCGACTGCTATCCCCGCCAGCTATGCTGTAGCGCTGAAGAAAACATCGCTTCCATCAATGAACCACTCTGCGTTTTCGATGCCGCAGATACCGGAAGGTAATCTACACTCGCATAAATTTGCGACACCATGAAGAAACTCGCCATAGCCCTTTCGATCTTTCCGGGGATTCTTTTCGTCATAGCGCTCCTGTCTTACGTGATTTGTTTCATCGCGGAGCGCAACATGCCGCCCGGAGGCGTTGACATTGGACTCAGCCTCCTGTTGTTGGCGGCTCTCATCAACATCCCGACAATTGTGGCTTGGGTCGTCTTCTTGGTCAGGAAGCGAGGCGAAGACACGAATACCAAGCAAGGGGGCGGCACGAGGAGAGACAAGAAACAGGTGTTTGTTACCGCTTACCTGGCGACTGCGCTAGTGATTGGCGCCCTGTCCGGCACAGCGATTTCCGTGTTGGCTCGGACGCGGGATACTCCGGACGTGAACCGAGTTGACAGCATCGGGGACTGGGAGCAGAGAACCCAGCTTCCCGGGTTCACCCTGCTCGACCGGGCAGATCTTCCGGGATACTACCTCTGCGTGTACGATACCGGCTTGGGAGAGATCGCATTCTGTTACAATCAGAAGCAGCCTGAAAACGCCAAAAGCCATTCGTTTGCGGTATATGACACTCGGGGCCAGAACCTGCAGGATCCCGCCCGGTGGAATAAGCGCTCCGACCTCAACAGCCACGGCAAACGGCATTTCATCGCAGGCATGGTAGTTCCAGTCAGACCAGACTACAGCGGAACGATTCAGATTGAATTCAGTGCGGATAGCGGTTCCGGTTTCGAGCCGGTTTACGCCAAGCGTCTGCCTTACAACGGCAACAGCGAGCAAGACGGCGCTGACCAACCCGCTACCGCTCCGGAGTCGGAACCGGGGGGCGACGAAGAGCCTCAAACAGAATCGGAGGGGCGCTCCCAGTAGCGGGTGGCAGGCCTCGGACGTTCGACTTAGAAGCGCACCATCATGAAGGTATTTGTCTTCAAGCCTACCAACGAGCACATCGGCAATTTCAAAATCGACACCTTCGATGATTTGGAATCTGCCTTCAGAACATTCACTGAGACTCGCGATGTTGCTCCTTTCGATTACCTTGAATGCTCGGGTCGCAATTGGACCGTGATGAAGCGAGAGGGTGGCTTAAAGCTCGCTGAAGGTCGGCACCGTGAGACGACACGACGCACACTGCCTGAATCGCCAAAAGTTGGCGCTCAGTCTAGTCCCCAATCGACCTCCCGGTATCCTGCACTACAAACACTATCGCTGATTTACCGAATTTTCGCTTATGTTTCGGGCGCCATTGCCTTGATGATAGCAATATTTGGCATAGCGACGATTGAAGGAGGGGGGGGCACCTTGATTATTTGGGGGATACTGGGTGGCATCGTCGGGGTCGTCACGAATCTTGCAATCGCCGAAGGAATAAAGGTCTTTCTGGCCATTGAAGAAAACACCAGGAACACATCCCTTTCAATTTCGCACCAGAACAATAGAGACAGACCTTGAAGTCGGACAAGACAGCAGAGGCAACGGCGGACGCCGTGCCTCACTTTTGATGTTCGCGCAACAGATGCCCGGGATTGATTACACTCTCTGCCCCCACTGCAAGAACCACACCAGGGTTCGGCGGATCAAGAGGAACGATGGCCCGTCGCGAGAAGCCGTCCTGCTATTCGGGATCGCGGCATATGCGCTCGGCCGAAAGCGGCCCGACGCCTTGGTTTGTGAGCACTGCCAAACGGCTTTTGAGATTCCGCGCCACGGAATTCCCCGCTCCCATGCAGTTGCGATCGTCTTCCTTCTCCTGCTCGTTGCGATAGCGATCATTGCGGTCGGCCTCGCCTGGTTTGGGGATTAGCGCGAATCCGCCAGGTCGATACTGAGTAGCAGCCAGATTCGGAGTGAGCTCACGGGACCGGCGGCAACGAGACACAAAGCGCAAACAAGGCAGCGCAGTGGATCGGCAACAAGCGCTTCCTCTTTTCGCGAGGAGCCACCGTTCTTCAGTTGCCCTCGACCGCCTGCTGCGCTCCGACGTTCGGCCCGGAAAATGGCCACAATCACCAACACCAGGAAATATCCCCACAACTGACGGTTGGCAATTGCGATCGCCTTTACGGCATTTGGGACCTACCTGCTCATCGACAGGGAGTGGAAGTATGGAGCGCTATTCGTGCTCAACGCCTTGCTACAGTTGAGAATCCACAATGACCTGCGAGAAGACAGGATTCGCGAGATCACCTTCGACCCAGATTCGATCGCGATTTCCAGGGGTGCTCGATCGCATTCTTCCATTCCAATCTCCGCGGTCGAGGAATGTCCGATCAATTCACACGGCGCAGAGATTCGCTACCGGCACAACGAGGAGTTGCTGAGGTCTCCGATCCGGGGTTCCGAACTGGATGAGGCATCGTGGCAGGAGTTCCGGGAATACCTTGGCAGACTCAAGACCTGCGCAAGACGGCGACCAAATGAAGGCAGTCGAACAAGACAGGGGCGGCAAGGACGAACAGCGCCGCCAGTTCGCTTCGCACTGGGCGGTTTCCTTCCGCCCTCCCACACCTTGGACCTTCGTCGAAGAATGCAACCAACACCTGCGCCACCATCCAGGGAGCGGCCATTTCGCTTTCTTGTCATGATACCGGCAGCAGTCGTCGGCTCGTTCTCCCGGTCTCGGCGGGCCGCTCAGGCCGGGGGCGCGGGCGGCGGGGGAGGGGGCGGCGACGACGGGGGCGGCGGGGGAGGGGGCGGCCGCTCTCCCTTGGTCATGGCGCGCTTGGCCGCAATGATTCCCCCCCCGATCACCCCGCCAATGAGGAGGAGGCGGAGGACCCCCGCGGCGATCAGCACGGTTCCCAGGAAGGCGCCGGCCATGAGGATATACTTGAGCCATGACGGTCTCGCGAACGGACGGATGTCTGCCGGGTAGGCCTGCTCGCCGAGCACGCGGACCTCGAGCTTCTGTCCCGCCTTTGCGGACTCGTTCATGGCCATGGTCATCGATCCCTCCTCCCCATCACCGTACTCGAAGACGACCCGTCGCGGGTTGCGGTCGTTGATGGTGACGTTCTCGACGGTCTCGATGCGGAGGACCTTCCCCGGGACGACCCGGCCCTGCGCCATGGTCTCCTCGTAGTCGGGCAGTTTCGGGAAGATGACCATGAGGAATCCCCAACACACGAAAACGCCGATCCACAAGAAGCAGCCGCAGCCCGCCGATCCGATCGATCCCGTGTTTCGTCGATTGCCCATGATTTGTCCCTGATTCACTGGTGGGTCCGCCCAATTCTGTCAAGGGTCGTTTCCCGCCGATGGGAGACGAGCCCGATCGCCGGCGTGGCATCCGCGGAGGCCCCGCCTCCCGCACCCTGCAACCGGGCGGAGAATCCGCCGAAAGAGCAGCGGGGCCGTCGCCGTCCCTTCCCGTGCGGGTCCCGGCGAGGTCGGAGATTGCCGCCCCGGGGGCTCCGCCGTAGGATGCGATCGAGAAACCGATCATGAGGAAACTTCCGACCGCCGTCGCCCTGCTGCTGATCGACCTGGGCATCTTCCTGGGGGCGATCACTTTCCTCCCGAGGCGAGGCGCCTGGGGCCACAGCGGGCCCCTGAGTTATTTCATCAATTCCCGCTACCGGTGGGATATCGCCTGGGGCGTCCTTGTGACCGCCGTCATCCTCTCGATCGGCATATTCGTCCTGCTCGCGGCGGCTGGTGCCTTCGACCGCGATCCGAAAAGGAACGACCCGGGCGCCGCACCCGATCCCTGACCCTCCGGGGACGCCGATGGCAGCCGCGGCAGGATCGCGAAGCAAGCCGTGACGGGAGCCGGGATTTGTGACAATGACATCCTGTCATGAAGATCAAACTCGAGAGCGTGTTCATCTCCGATCTCGACGCGGCCCTCGCATTTTACACGGATGTGCTGGGCTTCGTTAAGAAGAAGGACATCCCGATGGGCGAGACGCGCTACGTCACGGTGGTGTCGCCCGAAGAGCCGGACGGGACCGAGCTGCTCCTGGAACCGAACGCGGATCACCCCGCGACGAAGGCCTTCAAGACGGCCCTCTACGAAGAGGGAATTCCGCTGACGGCCTTCCTCGTGGATGACATCGCGGCGGAACACGAGCGCCTGGCCGGGCGGGGCGTCCGGTTCCGTTCGCCTCCCGAGCGATTCGGCACGGAAACGATGGCAACCTTCGATGACACATGCGGAAACTGGATCATGATCTACCAGACCCACCCGGATTGACCCGGCGGGGGCCGCGAGGGCCGGCATGCGGGAATCCGCATGAGGGGCGGACCCCTGCGGCCGCGGGCCCCCGGCGGGGCGCCCTCCAAAATGAAACTGGAGCCGGGGCGGGAAGCGGCTAGCGTCGTGGGACGCGGCGCGGAACGGAACGCCGCCATACCGACATGATGGATCGACTGAGATTCCTGGTAAGCCGCATCCGCCAGCAACTGTGGGTCCGGCCCTTGATCATGTGCCTGATTTCGGTGGGGGTCGTGTTCCTGGCGCGGACCGCCGACCGGCTTCCCGCCGAGAACCTCGTTCCGGATCTCTCGCTCGACACGACCGAGACGCTCCTGAAGATCCTGGCGAGCAGCATGCTGGTGATCGCGACCTTCGCGGTGGGGTCCATGGTGTCGTCGTATGCCTCCGCCAGCGGCACGGCGACGCCGCGCTCCTTCCCGCTCGTGATTGCGGACGACGTCTCGCAAAACGCCCTTTCCGGGTTCATCGGGGCGTTCATCTTCAGTATCGTGGCGCTGATCGGCCTGAAGACGGGCTTTTACGGCGCGGTGGGGCACTTTGTCCTCTTCATCACGACCTTGATCGTCTTCGCGGCGGTCATTTTGATCTTCATGCGCTGGATGGACTGCATCGCGCGCCTCGGTCGCCTCGGCAGCACGATCGACAAGGTCGAAGTGGCCGCGGCGGAGGCCCTCGACCGCCGGCGTTGCGCCCCGACGCTCGGCGGCGCGGGCGTCACGGACGGCGCCGAGGGCCGACGCCTCGTATTCGGAGAGACCATCGGGTATGTGCAGCGCGTCGACCTCGACACGCTGCAGGAATACGCCGAGGAGGGTTCGTGCCGCGTCGAGGTGCTGGCCTTGCCGGGATCCTTCGCGGCGCCCGGCCAGGCCCTGGCCCGCGTTGCCGGGGAGGGCAAGGATTTCGGGGACCACGATGCGGCGGCGATCACGAGTGCCTTCGTGATCGGCGACGACCGGACCTACGAGGATGACCCGCGCTTCGGGCTGATCGTGTTGTCAGAGATCGCGGCGCGGGCCCTGTCGCCGGCGGTCAACGACCCCGGGACCGCCATCGACATCATCGGGACCTACGTGCGGCTCTTTGCGGCATGGGCCCGTCCCCTGGAGGCCGAGGAAGTGACGGAATGCAAGTACGACCGGGTCGAGGTTCCGGAGATCTCGGTGCGGGACATGCTCGATGACGCCTTCATGTCGATCGGGCGCGACGGCGCCGGCACGGTGGAAGTCGCCCTGCGGCTGCAGAAGGCCCTGCGAGCCCTGTCCCTCCTCGGGAACCGGGAGCTCCGCGATGCCGCGCGGTTCCATTCCCGCCTGGCGCTGACGCGCGCCGAGAAGGCCCTTGCGCTGCCGGAGGAAATCGAGGCGTTGCAGGAAGCCAGCCGGTTCGGGACCGGCGACTAGCCGGCGGCGACCGGGGGATGCGGCGGCGGGACCGCTCAACGGGGGGCGGCCACGTCCCTGGGCTTCACGCCGCACCCGCAATGGCCGCCACAGCCGGGCCGGGCCTTCCGGCGGGTGAGGCCGCGAATGAAAAGGAGCACCGTGAGGGCCACGACGCCGAGCGACGCGACGGACTGCCAATGTTCGAGGAACCAATTCATGGGAAACGACGGGAATATCGTGCCGAACCGGGTCATTGCAAGCCCGGGGATGTCGGCCGGCGCGGGCGGGGGCGCTGGCTGCCCGGAAATTTCATGAAGTTTCCGCCCCCGCGAACGCGGGGGCCGATCCGCCCTGACGAGTCAGGGCGATCGGGGCGAGCCCCGACGACAAGTGAGGGACGTTCCGTCCCGAATGCTCAGAGTCGGTTTTCGAAACAAGACCCCGGGTCATTGCCACTTTTGAAAAACGCATCGTTCACTTCGTGAAATATGCGGGCTAGGTATATCCGAGGAGCCTGCCCAGCTGGAAGACAATGAAGGCCGCCACGTAGGCGAAGACGGACATCCCCGCCAGCTGCCCGACGGCCCAGGCCCACGACTGGGTCTCGCGGTGCACCACCACGGTGGTGGGCAGGCATTGCAGGGCGTAGACGTAGAAGACCAGCAGCGAGAATATGACCAGAGGCGTGTAGAGCGGGGAGCCGTCGGAACGCTTCGCGGCGGTGATCTTCTCGCGGAGTTTGCGGCGCACGTCCTCGTCGTCGCCGGCCTCGTCCTCGTCGATGGCGTAGGAGATCGCCATGCTGCTGACGAAGACCTCGCGCGCGGCGAAGGAGGTGAGCATGGCGGTTCCAAGCCGGCCGTCCCACCCGAGGGGCGCCACCGCCGGGGCGATGGCCTCGCCGAGGCGGCCCATCAAGGAGTAGCTGAACTGCTCGGCTTCACTCCCGGACGGCGCCTTCGGGAAGGCGGCGAGCGCCCAGAGCAGGATGGATATCCCGAGGATGACGGTGCCCGCCTTCTTCAGGAAGGCCAGGGACCGGTCGAGGACGTGACGGCCGACGTAGCCGAGGTCGGGAAGCCGATACGGGGGCAGCTCGATGAGAAAATGCGGCGGTGGTTCGGCCCTCCCGATGCGCTTCCCGAGGAGCCACGCGGCGAAAAGCGCCCCGCCGGTGCCGAGCGCGTACAGCAGGAACATCATCATGGTCTGCGCGAAGGTCCCCGCCACGAGGAGGGGAATCAGCAGGAGGTAGACGGGGAGGCGCGCCGAGCACGACATCCACGGGAGGATCAGGATGGTGAGGAGGCGTTCCTTCGCGGAGTTGATGGTGCGGGTCGCCATGACGCCCGGGATGGCGCAGGCATAGCCGGAGAGCAGGGGAAGGAAGGATTTCCCGGTGAGCCCGGCGCGGCCCATGATCTTGTCCATCAGGAAGGCGGCCCGCGCCATGTAGCCGGAGCCTTCGAGAAGGCCGATGAACAGGAAGAGGAGCGCGATCTGCGGAAGGAAGATGAGGACGCTGCCGACCCCGCCGATGATGCCCTCCACGATGAGATCCTCGAGGTCCCCGTCGGGCATGGGCGTCGCCACGAGGTTCTGCGCGGCGGTCACGAGGTTCTCGACGAAGTCCATCGGGTACGACGCAAAGCGGAAGATGCTCCAGAATATGAGGAACATGATCGCCGCGAAGAAGACCCACCCCAGGACGGGATGCAGGACATACTTGTCGAGCTTGTCGGAGAGGCTTTCGCGGTGCGGGCCGGCGTCGTGGGTGGCGGCGCGGCAGGCGCGGCGGATCGTCAGGAAGCGCTCCTTCTGGATGGCGTCCTCCGGGGCCATGCCCTTCTTGATGCAGGCTGCGGCCGCCTCGCGGGCCTTGATCTGGGCCATGAGCGGCAGATAGGGCTGCTGCTCGACCCGGTAGGAGCTGTCGGCGAGGAGATGGATGGCGTGCACCTCGGGGCGGGACACCTCGAGCTCGCGGAGATCCTTGGTGAGCTGCGCGAGCTGCGACTCGACCAACCCGGGCGCCTTCCATTTGCGAATCGGTGGCGGGGGCATCGGGAAGCGCATGGCCTGCTTCAACTGCACCACGCCCTTGCCGGAGGTCGCCTGGCAGGCGACGACGGGGATCTCGAGGAGATCCGCGAGAACCTGCCGGTTGAGACGGATGCCGACTTCCTCGGCGCGATCGACCTGGTTGAGGGCGAGGACCACCGGCAGCCCGAGATCCATGACCTGCAGGGCGAAGTAGAGATGGCGCTCGAGGCTGGATGCATCGACCACGCAGATGACGAGCGACGGGCGCGCTTCCCCCTCGAAGTCGCCGAGAAGAACGTCGCGCGTGACGGCCTCGTCCGGCGAGTTCGGCGTGAGCGAATACGAGCCGGGGAGATCGACCAGTTCGAACTCGTGGCCGTGCGGAGTGAAGAGCGTGGCGCTGACCTTCTCGACGGTGACGCCCGGGTAGTTCCCGACCTTCTTCCGCGCCCCGGTGAGCTGGTTGAAGAGGGTGGTCTTCCCGACATTGGGATGCCCGACAAGGGCCACCTTGGGCAGCGGCTGCTCAGCGTCCCCGGAACTCATCACGAACGAGGGGGCAACCTTTACGCCACGGGCGCAACACGAACCTGCTTGGCGAGTTCCCGGCTCAGTGCCAGGCGGGTTCCGCACACGGCGCAAACCAGGTTGCGGCCGTTGGTCAGTTTGCGGAGGCGCATCTGCTCGCAAAAGCCGATCTCGCGAAGCTCGCGGCAGGCCGGCCCTTCGAGGTCGGTGACCTCCAAGTCACAACCAATCGCGGCTTGCGAGAGGGTGACGTTGCGGTCGCACGCAGGTTCAGCTGTCAGGGCTTCGGCCATCTGGGAGGAATCAACCGTTATTGAGACTCGGTTGCAACAATGAAACGATTCTTTGGAGGAGATTCTTTCAGGACGGTCACGGGCGGCTGTGAGCATCATCGGGCTGGAAAACACTGGTTTTTAATGAGTTGCAGTCTTGAAGATCTCCGTTAGTATGGAATTCTTGAATAATCAGCAAACTTAAATAAGCACCAATTATGAAACTGCTGCCAGCCATGGTGCTGACGGGCTTGGGAATCCTGGCGATTGCGATTGCAAACCGTGACGAGCGCGCCCCGGATCCGGCGCCGCGGCTTTCGGAAGCGGCCTTGCCCTGAGGCAAGGCGCGGCGCGCCGACATTGGCGGGGCGACGGGATGGTGCGGGCCCGTGTCGCTTGGCGTGATCCGGAGCGCGACAGCGGCCGGCGGGAGGGAAGAAATTTCCAAGGCAATGCGCCGGGCGGTGTCGCTTTGTTGATGGGAATGAGCGAGACGGACACGGCGACACCGGGGAGGGCAGCGGACACGTTCTATTTCATGGCATCGATGCCGCACCTCGCGGCGGGCGGCCGCGGGCCGGGAACGGCGGGACCCGGCGCACGCCGTCCGGACGGCATCGGGAAGACCAGGGTGCGGGACCGCCCCGAGAAGAGGCCGGCAAGGCCGGCGCCTTCCGGCCGGGGCTGACTCCCGAAAGCCCTGCGCTTTCCCGGGCGGGCGTTCAGACCTTCTGGTCCGCGGACCGGAGGACGATGTCGCCGACCTCGACGTGGGCCGGGGCGCCCGCGATGTGCAGCACGGCCCGGGCGATGTCTCCCGGGTCGAGCATCCGCATCGATTCCTTCATGGCGCCCAGTTCCGACTCCCGGCCGCGGAAGTAATTGTCGACGAGCGGCGTGTCGACAAATCCGGGGGATACCGTGGCGACCTGGTGCGGGGCGCCGGCGAGCTTCAGTTCGTTGCGCAGCGCATCCGTCAGGGCCCGCACCGCGAACTTCGTGGGGGCGTAGAATCCGCCGGTGGGGGGCACGCGGTGACCGGAGAGCGAGGACAGATTGATGATGCGTCCGCCGGTCGCCGGGAACCGCGGCAGGGCGTGCTGGCAGCAGAGGCCGAGGGCCCGCACGTTGACCTCCCACATCTCGTCCCACTCCGCGGCCTTGCCGTCGGTGATCCGTGACAGGTAGGCGAGGCCGGCGTTGTTGACGAGGATGTCGAGTTGCGGGGCGGCCGCGTCGAAGATCTCGAAGGCGTGGGCAATACGATCCGGGTTCCGCAAATCGCAGGAGATCGGCGTCACGCCGGGCGGGAGCCGGCCGATGGTGCGGCACAACCCGAAGACGGTGGCCCCCTCGGCGAGGAAGGATGCCGCGATGGCATGGCCGATGCCGCTCGAGGCCCCGGTGACGATGGCGGTCTTGCCGGTGAGTGCAGGCATGAAGGAGAGATAGAAGACCGGCGCCGGGAGTCCAGCACCCGGTGCTCAGGCCGGGACCTCGAAGAGCTTCCCGACGTCCGGAAGATCGGCGGCGGTGCGGGCCGGCTGGGCCGAGATGATGCGGCCCTCGTGGAAGAGGAAGGCCCCGGGCATCTGGAGGCCGTCGCCGGCGAGGTGGCCGATGCCGCAGCCGCTGAAGAAGGCGGTGGCGCCCTTCAGCCAGACCCGCGGTCCGAAGAGTTCCCAGAACCCCCCCTTCCCGAGCCCGAAGGCGCGGTAGAGTTCGCAGCGGGGATCGGCGATGCGGGCCACCGCGCCGTCGGAGTGGATGTACTTCCCGCCCTCCCCGCGCTCCAGCATGTGGACCAGGACGAGGCGGGCATCGCGCTCCCGGGCATCGGCCTCGAGCTCCTGGAGGTGACGCAGGATCTGGCGGGTGAAGGTGCAGCCGAAGTGCCGCAGAAACACGAGGGCCAGCGGCTTCTCGTGGGAAGCCTCGAGGAGGGTTTCGCCGCTCGACAGCTTGTAGGCCGCCGCCGCTTCCTCGACGGTGTAGGGCGTCTCCCGTTCCGGCGGGCGGCCGGCGTAGGTCTGCATGGCGGTCCACAGGATCAGGACGAAGGGCGGCAGCCACACGACGTGATTGGCGATCACGATCCAGCCGGCCCGGGCATCGAAGAGGCCCTCCGACAGTCCCCAGAAGAACCCCACCGGGCCGGCCAGCTTGGCGAGGAAACCGAGGAGCACCAGCGGCCAGTGGTGGAGGGGATTGGTGGCGGCGATGAGGTAGCCGAGGCCGAAGATGCCCGCGAGGAGGCCCATTCCCATCCAGAGGTGCGGGTAGGTGGGGGCGTCCATCCCGGCCCAGCGAAACCAGAGGTCCGGCCAGCACACCGTCCAGATCGCGAAGGCCAGGTCGTAGAAGCCCGCGAGGAGCAGGAAGGGACTCATCCAGCGCGGGGATCGACACGCCGGGCCGTGACATGGGGCGACCACGGGAGCAAGGCTACCGCCGAAACCGCGGAGGGCAAACGGGAAGGCGCGCGATCGCCGGTTATTGGGATCCGGGGTCGCCCGGCCCGCGGGAGAGCCGGGAAAGCAGTGGCATGCCGTGGCCGTGGCCGCTACAAACCCGCCCATGCGGACCTTGACGGGATTGCAACCGAGCGGCAAACAGCACCTGGGAAACTACTTCGGGGCGATGCGGCCCGCGGTGGAGTTGCAGGAGAGCGGGGAGGCCTTCTACTTCATCGCCGACTACCACGCCATGACCTCCACGCACGATCCCGGGGAGCTTCGGGAAAACGTCCGTGACCTCGCCATCGACTTCCTGGCGTGCGGGCTCGACCCCGAAAAGGCGGTCTTCTGGCGGCAGAGCGACGTCCCCGAAGTGAACGAACTGGCCTGGATCCTCTCAACGGTGTGCCCGATGGGACTCCTGGAACGCTGTCATTCCTACAAGGACAAGGTCGCGAGGGGAATCGCCCCGAGCCACGCCCTCTTCGCCTACCCGGTCCTCATGGCGGCCGACATTCTTCTCTTCGATTCGAACGAGGTCCCGGTCGGCGACGACCAGAAGCAGCACCTCGAGGTGACCCGCGACCTGGTCATCAAGATGAACGAGCGTTACGGGGAAGGCACCCTCGTCATGCCGGAACCGATCATCCGGGAAGCCGTGGCGAAGGTCCCCGGGCTCGACGGGCAGAAGATGAGCAAGAGCTACAACAACACCCTGCCGATCTTCGGGGAGGAAAAACCCCTGCGGAAGATGGTCATGAAGATCGTCACCGATTCCACCCCGGTGGAGGATCCCAAGCCGGTCGAGGGGTCCGTCATCCTGCAACTCTACAAGCTCCTCGCGAGCGACGCCGACTACCAGGCGATGGTGGCCGACCACCAGGCCGGGGGCACCGGCTACGGCGACTTCAAGAAGCGCCTCTGGGAGGCCTACTGGGAGTTCTTCGCCCCCATGCGGGCCCGGCGCGCGGAAATTGCCGCCGATCCGGCCTCCGTGGACCAGGTCCTCGCCGCCGGGGCGGCCCGGGCCCGCCAGGAAGCGGCCGTGGTCCTGGACCGGGTCCGCGCCACGGTGGGCCTGCGCTGATCCCTTGATACAGGGTAAATCAAGGGAGCTACGCGATCGGGGGAGGTTGATCTTTTCGATTTGACCTAATCGGAAATACGTTAGAACCTGTGAGGCGGAACAACGAATGGAACGGCAAGGAGGATAGGTGGATAGTGACCTACTGCATACCGAGAAGATTCTCGCGGACCGGAAGGTATTCTTCCTCGATCTGAAGGAGAACCAACGAGGCAAGGTGGTGAAGATCACCGAGGACGTGGCGGGCAATCGTGACACCATCATGGTGCCGGCCGAGATCCTCGGGGATTTTATCGCGGCGCTTCAGGATATCCAGGCGACGTCGGAAGGATCCTGAGGATCCGGAGAATTTGAGTCGAGCAGGCGCCGGCGGCGCGGGGGAGAGGTGTGCCCCGCCGCCGCGACGATTCAGGCCTCCCCGGCCGTGGGGGCGAACCCGGGAGGGTCGATCTGGCGCATGGCCTCGTAGAGCACCACCGCCGCGGCGGTGGCGAGGTTCAGGGAGCGGGTCCCGCCACGCATCATGGGGATCCGGAGAACCTGTCCCGGGTGGGAGTCCAGCAGGGAGCGCGGAAGCCCGCGGGTCTCGGGACCCATGACGAGGTAGTCATCGGCGCGGTAGCGGACATCCCAGTGCGCGGGGCCTCCCTTCGTGCTGAGAAACCAGAAGCGGGCCTCCCCGCCGGCCGCGGCCTGGAGCGCCTCGAGCGATTCCCACTGGCGGAGGTCGACGTCCTTCCAATAGTCGAGGCCGGCGCGCCGGAGGTGCTTGTCCTCGAGCGAGAATCCCAGGGGATGGACGAGGTGCAGGGTGGATCCCGTCGCGAGGGCGAGGCGGCCCGCGGCCCCCGTGTTGTGCGGGATCTCGGGGTGGAGCAGCACGAGGTTCATGGCACGGGGGCAACGACGGGGCGACGGGAGGGGATCCCGGGCGGGCGGCGCCGGGGCACCGGAATGCGGGCCGGGCGCGCTGCGTTTCCGGGCGCGGGGGGCGCCCGCGTGGTCCGGCAACGCGGCGATTCGCGATCGCGAACCGTGAACCCTAGTTTCCTGCGGCCGGGGCGACGTTCACGCGGCGGCCGTCCCGGTCGAAGAAGACGTTCCCCTCGACGAGGGCGAAGATCGTGTAGTCCTTCCCGAGGCCGACGTTGCGTCCCGGGTGCCACTTCGTCCCGCGCTGGCGGAGGATGATGTTGCCGGGAATGACCCGCTCGCCACCGAACTTTTTCACGCCGAGGCGCTTGCTGTTCGAGTCGCGGCCGTTCTTGACGGACCCTTGTCCTTTCTTGTGAGCCATGTCGGGATGGGGTGGGGAGTTACCCGGCGATGCCGGTGATTTCGAGTTTGGTGAGGGCGCGGCGATACCCCTTGGTCTTGTGAAACCCCTTGCGGCGCTTCATCTTGAAGGCGACCTCCTTGGGACCGCGCACCTGGTCGATCACCTTCGCGGTGACCTCCGCCCCGTCCAGGAAGGGAGTGCCCACCTTGGTGTCCCCGTCGTCGCTCACGAGGAGCACTTCGAGGAACTTGATCTCGTCGCCGGATGTCACATCGAGCTTTTCGACATCGATGGTGTCACCGGGTTCGACGCGGTATTGTTTACCGCCGGTCTTGAAAACTGCGTAGGCCATCGCTGTGATGAGGTTAGTGGTTGGGGCGGGCGCCCGGCGCGCGAGGCGGGGCGGAATTCACCACAGCTACGGAGGCCGGGCAAGAAGATTTTGCCATGGGGGAGCGGGCCCGCCACCCTCGCGGGGCATGGATTTCCCCCGGGAATGCGGCAGCGCGCAGGAGATGGAGGCCCTCGGCCGGGAATTGGCCGTGGATCTGGCGCCCGGGGAGGTGGTCGCCCTGAGCGGGCCGCTCGGGGCCGGCAAGACCCAGCTCGTGAAGGGCGTGGCCCTCGGGCTGGGCTATGAAGGCGAGGTCACCAGCCCGACCTTCACCCTGCTGCACGAGTACCGGGGAGGGCGCCGCGATCTCCTGCACCTCGATTTTTACCGGATCGAGGATGCCGCGGAAGTCGAGGCCCTCGGCTGGGACGAGCTCCGCGAGGACGGGGCGGTGGTGGTCGTGGAATGGGGCGAGAAGTTTCCGGGCCTCCTCCCGGCCAAAAGCCGCCGGCTGGAGATCGAGATCCTGCCGGGGGGGCAGCGGCGGGTGCACGAGCGGCCGGGTTAGGCCCGCCGCGTCAACTCGAAGGGACTGGATCCCGCCGGGGGCGGCCCGTGTCCCTGGGGCGGCACTTGTCCCTGGGGAGGCAGCTGTCCCTGGGGCGGCGCCTGTCCCTGGGGCGGCGCCTGTCCCTGGGGCGGCGCCTGTCCCTGGGGCGGAGCCACCGGGAGGGGAGCGGTGGGAAGCGGCGCCGCCGCGGGCGGTCCGCCGGGAACGGGAAGAT
>JABDMC010000398.1 GCA_013001695.1 Akkermansiaceae bacterium | reverse complement strand
CCGCCCCGAACTCCGTGGCGCCCCCGGCCGCCATGACCGCCTGGTAGAGCGTCATGTTGCGCTGGTAGGGCTTGGCCCCCGGGGCGCGGCCCTTGCCGCCCACCGTCACCAGTTGCTGCACGAGGTTGTCGCTCGAGTCCGCCATGATCTGGATCGTGGGGCTCGTGTAGATCTCGGCGGACCGGTAGGCCGCCTCGATCTTGCGCGCCAGGGCGTCGGTGCTCAGGCCGGCCGCCTTGATGCTCCCGATCTGCCACATGGTCACGAAGCCCTTGTCGGAAACGGGATAGGTGGCGTTGATGCGCGCCTGTTCCCCCGGGGGCACCCCGAGAATCTGCACCTGGATGGCCTGCCCGGTTTCAATCGGACTGGCGAAACAGGGCGCCATGACAAGCACCCCAAGCAAGAGGCATTGAAGGATCGATTTCATGAGGACGGTATTCTGTGTTCTTAGTAGAGGTTGTCGTCGTCCGGCGCATTGCTTCCCCCGCCGGAGGGGGCTGGGCTCGGCGCGGTGGAACCGGCCGCCGCGGTGGGCGTCGGGGCCACGTCCGTGGAAGGCGCGTAGTAAGTGTAGTAGCTGGTGTAGTACTGGTACTGGCTGTCGCTGCGAACGTCGACATTGTTGAGCACCACCCCGATCACCTGGCCGCCGACGTTCTCGATGGCCTGCTTGACGCGGAGCAGCATGTTGCGGGGCAACTTGCGGTGCTGCACGACGATCATGGTGAGGTCCACCTCGGAGGCCAGCACGGAGGCGTCGCTCACCCCCAGGATCGGCGGGGAGTCCACGAGGATCAGGTCGAAGCGCTGCTTGACGTCCTGGATGAGCTCCGACATCCGGCGGGAGTTCAGGATCCCGGCGGCGTCCGCGGGAAGAATCCCGGAGGGCAGGAAATAGAGGTTGTCGACCGGCGTCTGCAGGATGACATCCTCGAGCATCAGGTCGGTGGTGAGGTAGTTCGTCAGGCCCACCGAGTTGTTGATGTCGAAGAAGGTGTGGAGACGCGGGCGCCGGAGGTCGGCGTCGATCATGAGCGTCGTGTATCCGCCCTGGGCGCACACGTAGGAGAGGTTCACCAGCGTGGTCGACTTCCCTTCCCCCGCCCCGCCGGAAACGATCGTGATGGAGTTGTCCTCGGGGTTCTTGCGGTTGAACTCGATGTTGGTCCGCAGGATCCGGTAGGCCTCCGCGTCGGGGCTCATGCCGCTCTGCTTGTGGAGGACGCCCACGTCCTTCGGGATGACCGCCAGGACGGGAACCTGGAGGTAGCGCTCGACGTCCTCGAGGCTCTTCACGGAGGTGTCGAGATACTCGAGGAAGAAGGCGATCGCGATCCCGAAGACGAGCCCCACCAGGGCGCCCAGGGTGAGGTAGAGGGTGACCTTCGGGCTCACCGGGTTCTTGGAAATCTTGGGGGCCTCGTGGATGGTGATGGGATTCTTGGGAATCTGCAGGGCGATGCGCTTGCTGGAGTGCTGCAGCTTCATGGACTGCAACATCTGCTGGGCCTGCTCGTACTCGCGCTTGGCCTCGATGTAATCGTGGGACTCGAGGGCCTTGTCGACCGCGGCATCGCGGCGGTGACTGACGACCTCGCCCATCTTCTCGAGGCGGCTCTCCACGAGCTCGAGCTGCGTCTGGAGAATCTCCCGCAGGGCCACGACGGTGCGCTCGAGGTCGCCCTTGATGCTGTCCACCTTGCGGGCCAGCATCGCGACGTTCGGGTGGCGGGCCCCGAGGCCGGAGGCCCGCAGGGCGTCGAGCTCGCGCACCGTGGACTGGAAGGCTTCGTAGAGGGTCGTCACGCCGTTGTTCGGCAGGTTCAGGCCCGCGGCGTACTTCATGAGGTCGTCACTCTCCAGCTTGAGGAGGGTCTTGATCTGGATGTCGAGCTGCTGCTTCTCACGCTCGAGCTCGTAGAGCTGGCGCTCCGCGGTCTTGTAGATGTCTTCCTGGCTGCGCCCGATTTCGCCGCTGCCGCGGACCCCCTCGAAGTAGGGAATGCCGACCGCCTGCACGATGGTGTCGAGCACCTTGCGTTTCTCCTCGACGAGGTCCTCCTGGTCGCGCAACTCGGTGTCGAGGGCGTTCAGGGCCCGGTGGGCGCGGTCCATCTCCATGCTGGTCCGGCGCTCCTTGTAAGCCTCGGCGACCTTCTCCGCGATGTCGCGGGCGTCCTGCGCGCTTGGGTGGCGCACCCGGATCTCGATGAGGTCGGTGCCGCGCACCTGCTCGGTCGAGACGATGCCTTTCAGCGTCCCCACGATCGAGTCGGGATTCTGGTTCCACCGGGACGTCAGGTCGAGCCGGTCCACGACCCGCTTGAGGGTCTGTTCCGCCACGATGACCTTGAACTCGGTGGCGAAGAACTGCCGGGTCATGTAGGCCCCCGTCACGGCCTGTCCCATGCTCCCGCCGAACGGATCGACTTCCTGGACGCTCGGGTTGACCTGCACGACCGCGATGCTCTGGTACTTCTTGGGCAGGACGTAGGTGATGACCGCGGCGGTCATGAAGATCAGCAGGAAGGTGAGCAGGATCACCCCGTAGCGGTTCTTGAGGACCTGCCAGTAGTCGAAGGCGTGGAGGGAAGCTTCGCTGGGGGTGTTTTGGCCGTGAAAATCCGACATAAGGGACTGATACTCGGTGGGTGTTAATAACGCAAGACCTGCGTTGCGCGGGGGGCTGCGGCCGGGCAGACGCAAAAACCCCCGCAATGGAAGACATTGCGGGGGCTGATCTGTTCGGATTTTTAGGCGAAATCCGCTAGAAAGTGGCCTGGACGCCCAGCTGGAACCGGTTCCGGTCGTATTCCCGGATGTTGGAATCCGAGCTGGAATCGGTGAAATTGTAGGATCCGGTGAGGTAGACGTTCTCCGTGACCTGGACGCTGCCGCCGATGTTGAGGTTCAGGATGGTCTCGTCGAAGCTGCCGGGAGCCGCCGGGGGAGGCGCCGGGGTCGTGGAGCCCGCGACGAGGTCGTCGTAGGTCTCGTGGATGATGTGGCCGCCGCCGAAGACTGCGAGGCGGGGCGAAATCGCGTAGGAACCCTGCACCCCGACCCGGAGAACCGAGTGGTCGTCGTAGAGCGAGGACTGGATCGGCATCGGCGCGTTGTTGGTCGCGATCCGCCGGTTGTAGGGCTCGATGCCGTAGCGCAGGAAACCGCGCAAACTGAACTGCTCGTTGACCTGGCTGCGGAGCATGCCCTCGATGTAGGGCGCCCAGGTGTCGCTGCCCGCATCGGGCTGGAAGAGCTGGCCGCCGACCCGCACCACCCCGACGGTCGTCGGGCTGAACTGGTGCTCGGCACCCACCAGGAAGAACTGCGAGTTGGAATCGGGACCGCTGTCGTCGTCGGTGAACCCGTAGCGGTAGCTGGCGGTCCACACCGTTTGCGGGGTGGCCCGGTAGCGGAACTCGTTGTAGAGCAGGTTCGAGATGTAATCCGATCCGCTGAGGTCGTCGTAGCTCACCCCCTGCACGCGCCAGCCGGTGTTGGTGCCGAAGCGCTCGCTCCAGCGATACCCGAAGCTGTTGTCGGAACTCCACCGGAAATACTGGCCCTGGCGCCGGTCCGCACCCACCCCGTAGGAGTAGTCCGGCTCGGTCTCGTAGGCCAGGCTGTTGCGGCTGCGGATGCGCAGCCGCTCGTTCACCCGGTGCACCAGGTTCAGGCCGCCACGGGTCTGGTAGAAGGTGTCTTCCGTGTTCACCACCGTCCCGACCGCGTTCACGGTGCGGATCTCGTCGAAGTAATAGATGATCCCCAGCCGGACCCACACATCCAGGGTGGTCTGCGGGTCCTGGTTCACGAAGTTGGCCTGCACGTAGGCGTCCCCGTAGGCTTCCCCGCTGCTGCCGCCCCCGCCGGCCACTCCCGACCCGATCGGTGTCGGATTGTCGTCATACCCGATGTTCGCGCCAACGGTCCAATTCAGCGGCAGCGAATCGGATGCTTCGTCGTCGAACGGCATCAAATTATAGAGACCCTGGGCTGATACGGACGCCATCGCCCCAAGTAGGCTCGCGAAGCAGAGAGAGCTTTTGTTCATGAATGTGGCTTGATTATTAAGAAAAATTAAGGGATTTCAAGCACAATTCCTCCGAATATCTTCGGAGGAGAGAGCGCCCTGACGATTCGAATCACGAACCGGGATTTGAGACTGGAGTGTGAATCGGGGGCTGGATGAACGGGATACCCGGAACGAGATAGATTTCATCGAGCGGGTCGAGCACGCCCGCCGGCTCGATTTCGCCGCCTTCTTCGACGCCGCCCTTCTCGTATCCGCCTTTGGCGTAGCCGCCCTTGGCATAGCCGCCCTTGGCGTAGCCGCCCTTGGCATAGCCGCCTTTGGCGTAGCCGCCGCCGTCACCGCTCTGCGGGTCCAGCTGGGCCAGGACGGTCTGCACTTCCGGGAGGGCGTCCGGTGCGACCGCGATGGCGCACTGGGCGATGAGCCGCATCTTGTCCGGCGCGGATTCGATCGCCGTGGATACGATTTGGCCCACCAAATCGCGGCTGGCCTCGCTGGCAACGATGGCCGCTTTCACGACTTCGCAGCTGCAGGCGGGGCTGGTGGCCACCTCTCGCTGGACGATTTCCAGCACTTGGTTGGGCTGGTCCGTGACTGCCTTCGAGACAGTCATGGACAGATCATAACAATCGGTCTCGTCGGCGGCCATCGCCGGGATGCCGGCGAGGGACAAAGCGAGGACTGCGTGTTTCAGAGTCCGTTTCATTTGGTCAGTATTGGTAGGGGGTGAACAGGGCTTTCCTGGGGGAAAGCGGGTAATGGGAATCGAACCCATATGGCCAGCTTGGAAGGCTGGGGCTTTACCATTAAGCTATACCCGCGCTCTCGGGTAAGGTTGTAGCCGCCCAAACCCTAGCACCGCAAGGCTTTTTTCGGAAAATTTAAGGTTTGGGGAAAGAAAGGAAATCCGCCAGAAACCCCGTAATATCAAGGAATTTGGGGTGTATTTGCCTTTGCGGGATGGCCCGATTGGGATACTGCTCAGGGTCGCGCCGGCGGGTGTAGTTTAGTGGTAGAACGTGAGCTTCCCAAGCTTGAGGTGAGGGTTCGATTCCCTCCATCCGCACCATTTACGGCGCCGGAGCGGCGCTGAGGCAGGGCGAACCGGCCTTCAGGAAGCGCCACGGGAGCTCCTTCCCGGAGGAGATTCCGATGCGGGGAGAGGCGAGGATGGGGACCCCCCCGGCGGCGGCCCGGATGCCGCGGTGCCGGTGCTGGAGAAAGGAGGATTGGTGGACGCTGCCGTCGATCCCGAGCGCCTGGGTGAGCTTCCCGGGCCCCGAGCAGAGGTCCCGCTCGGCTTCCCGGCCGCGGCGGCGGCGCATCACGGCGAGCCCGGCCCGGGGTTCGAGGGCCCGGAAGAGCACGAAGCCCTCCCCCTCCGGCCCCTTCACCAGGACATTGAACAGCCAGTGCACGCCGTAGTTCATGTAGACGTAGGCCGTGCCGGCCGGGTGGCGCGCCACGAACTCGCGGGCGCTGGGTCTCACCGCCGTGTGGCAGGCCGGGTCCCCTTCCGCGGCGTAGGCTTCGGTCTCCACGATCTCCCCGGCACATCCCTTCCAGTAGAACGTGCACCCGATAAGTTCCCGCGCGCATGCCACCGGGTCGCGCCGGAAGAAGCACGGCTCCAGATCGCTCCCCTTGTCCGGCGTGCTCATGTGCGGCGGTGTTACAACCCGGTCGGGTGATCGACGAACCCGTGCTCGAGACCGAAGGTTTCGGCGAGGTGCGCCGCGAGGGCCTTCACCCCGAATGTCTCGGTGGCGTAGTGCCCGCCGTAGATGACGTTGATCCCCAGTTCCTCCGCGGCGGGAAAACTCCAGTGCGGACCCTCGCCGGTGACGAAGGTGTCGATTCCCTCGCGGGCCACCGCCGCCACTTCGGACCCCGCCCCGCCGGTGATGACGCCCACCACCCCGGCGTCGTCCCCGCCGCCCGGGCAGTGGTGCACCGGTCCGCCGAGGACCTCCCCGGCCCGGTCCACAAGGGCGCGGAGGGACCCGGAACGACGGCCCCGGAGGCCCAGCCGGATCCCCTTGAAATCGAAAAACGGCGCCGCCTCCCCGATGCCGAGGGCCGCCGCAAGGAGGGCGTTGTTTCCCAGGGTGGGATGGATATCGAGCGGCAGGTGGGCGCTGTAGATCGCCATCCCGGCGTCCATGGCGGTCTTCAATTTCTCGTGGAAGGCCCCCGTCACCGGCTGCACCCCGCTCCAGAACATCCCGTGGTGCACCACCAGCAGGTCCGCCCCGGCGTCGACCGCCTTGCGCACCACCGGCAGGGACGCGTCGACCGCCGCCACGACCTTGCGCACTTCCGCCCCGCCCTCCAGTTGCAATCCGTTCTCCGCCCCCGGGTAGTCCGGGACTTCCGCCACGCGCAATTCCTCATCGAGGTGGGAAACGATATCGGCCAGGGCTGTCATGAGATCAGGTGGGTGGGAGGCGCGGGGCGCCGCGCCGGGGCACGCGACCGCGTCAGGGATTGCCGCCCTCCGTTTCCCCTCGCGACTCCTCCCCGAGAAACTCCGCCATGTCGTCGGGCAGGGGCGCCTCCCATTGCAGGCGCTCGCCCTGCCACTCCACGTCGAGATGCCGGGCGTGCAGCGCCTGCCGGCGCATGAGAAGCCGCTCCTGCAGCGACTCGCTCCAGCCCGACTCCATGAACTCGATGTAACATTCCTCGTCCCGCCCGTAGATCTTGTCGCCCACGATGGGGTGCCCGGCATGCGCGCAGTGCACCCGGATCTGGTGCGTGCGTCCGGTCTCCGGGACGACCCGCACCAACGCGAAGCGCTCCCCGTTCCGCTCGAAACGCCGCTCGACAGCGAGGCGCGTCGCACACGCCCGGCCGTCGGGATGGGGAATCTGCTTCAGCCAGATCCGGACCTCCCCGAGCTCGCCCCCCCGCAGGATCGGGGTGTCGACCCGCTGCTCGTCCCATTCCGGCCAGCCGATCACGATCGCGACGTATTCCTTGCCGATCTCGCGGCGCTCCATGGCCCGTCCGAAGGCCCGCGCCGCCCGCGGGGTCCTCCCCACCAGGACCAGCCCGCTCGTCTCGCGGTCGAGGCGGTTGATGATCCGCAGCACGCCCGGCTCCTCGCCCCGGCCGGCGAGCATGGCCTGCATCTCCCCCAGCAGGGTCGGCTCCTTCTTCGTGTTGGTGGGGTGCACGATCAGGGGCGCCGGCTTGTCGATCACGAGCCAGTCCGCGCATTCATCCACGACGCCGAAGTCGGTCCGGACCGCGATCACCTTACTCACAGCGCCATTCCTAACCGGGCCGCACCCGCCCTGCAACCCCGCAGGCCCCTCCAGCTTTCCGCCCGGCCCGGCGCATCCCACTTGCATCGGCCCGCCGCCCTCGCCCACTCTCCCCGCATGCCGAGCGAAATGGAACACACCCTCGCCAGCCCCGCCTCCCTCGAGGGCACCTCCCTCCACACCGGCGAAAAGGTGACCCTCACCATCAAGCCCGCTCCCGAAGGCCACGGCTTCAAGTTCTGCCGCATCGACCTCCCCGACAAGCCGTTCATCGACGCCGACGTCGACAAGGTCGAGAAGGTCGAGCGCGCCACCACCCTCTCGACCGGCACGGTGCGCGTCCACACCGTCGAGCACGTCCTCTCGGCCCTCACCGGGATGGGCGTCGACAACGCCCTCATCGAGATGGACGCCAACGAGCCGCCCATCGGCGACGGCTCCGCCAAGCCCTACGTCGAGCTCATCAAGCAGGCCGGGCTGCAGGAACAGGAGACCCCCCGCAAGACCTGGGAAATCCGCGAACCCATGCACCTCGACACCGGGAACGGCTCCCTCGTCACCATCGTCCCGTCGAAGACCTTCCGCGTCTCGGTCACCAACCTCGCGCGCCGCGGGAAGTTCACCCAGTACTTCTCGTCGGAGGTCACCACCGAGACGTTCGAGAAGGAGATCGCCCCGGCCCGCACCTTCACCTTCTACGAGGACATCAAGCCCCTCCTCGACAAGGGCCTCATCAAGGGCGGCTCCCTCGAGAACGCGGTGGTGATCCGCGACGAGGAGGTCCTCTCGAAGGAACCCATGCGCTTCGACAACGAGTTCGCCCGCCACAAGGCCCTCGACCTCATCGGCGATCTCATGCTCTGCGGGAAGCGCATCACCGGCCACGTCATCGCGGTGGCGCCCGGCCACGCCCCCAACACGCAGATGGCCGCCAAGCTGAAGAAGGAATACGGCCGGATGCGCGCCATGGTCCCCCCCATCGAGCTGCCCGAAGGCGAGGCCGTCCTCGACATGCAGGAAATCTTCCGGATCCTCCCGCACCGTTACCCCTTCCTCCTCATCGACCGGGTCGTGGATTTCTCCACCGACTTGAAGTGCACGGCCGTCAAGAACATCACCTTCAACGAGCCCTACTTCCAGGGCCACTTCCCCGGCCATCCCATCATGCCCGGGGTCCTGCAGCTCGAGGCCATGGCGCAGGCCGCCTCCATCCTCGTCCTGCGCCTCCCGGACAACGAGGGCAAGATCGGCTATTTCATGTCGGCCAACAACGTCAAGTTCCGCAAGCCGGTCTTCCCCGGCGACACCCTCTTCATCGACGCCGAGATCACCAAGATGCGCCGCAACATCGGCCAGGCCGTCACCTCCTGCACCGTCAACGGCGAGGTGGTCTCCTCCGCGGAACTGAAGTTCGCCGTCATGGACGCCTGACCGGAGGCCGGAGGCGTCCGCGGGGCGGCTCAATGCACCTCGAGGTCTTCCTCACCGATGGCCGCGATGTCACAGCGGACGAAGATCATCACCTTTCGCGTCCGGTCGGATTTCCCGTCGTCCGTCCACGGGGAATGCACCCCGGCGAAGCGATACTGGCCGTCCCTCATGGTCAGCCCCGCGTTCAACCTCAGGGTGGAGAAGCTCGGCATGCGGACCTTGTTCTCCGTCCCGAGGGAGGTCTTCATCGTCTGCCACTCCGAATCGCCGGTGTGCTCCACGATCTCCGCGGAAATCCGCAGGTCGATCAACCGGCCCAGGTGATCCATGGTCGGCTCGATCTCGAGGTTCGTTCCGGCGTGCCGGGTCTCGAAGGCCGTCGGTGTCGGAGGCGTGGCGAGATGCGAAATCGCGGCGGTGTCCGCCTTGCCGCTGCCCAGGTCGATCTCCACGTGGTTGGGCACTTCCGGGGCGGCATACTCGGTCGGATAGATGTGCTCCGGCCCCGACTGGACCGCGGCCCGCTGTCCGGACCGGGTCAGCGCGATCGACGTCTCGAGGATCTCGGCGTCGCCGTCCGTCACCAGTTTCTGCACCTCCAGGCGCAAGGCGGTGGAATCGCCCTTCGGGTCGCGCGTGAACATGAGTTTCGTGAGCGCCTCGTGGCTCATCTCGATCCATTCGACCTGCACCTGGATCAAGGACGGCAATTCGGCCCGCCTCTGCGCGAGGTCCTTCTTTCCCGGGACCCCGTGGGGGGCCACCGCGAACGGATCCACCTCCTCGCCAGCGGCCTCGGGCGGGGGCCCCTTGCCCTCCTGCCCCGCCCCGGGGAGGACCAGCAAAAAGGCGATCAGGACCGACGGAATCAACAGCTGCACTTTCATGGCATCCCGAGGCTAGGAGCCCACCCCACCCGTTGTCGACGCAAACCGTCGCGTCGTCGCATCGTCCCATCGGACCATCGGCGGCGCCCCCGCCATCAAGCAGGCCGCGTCCCGTCGTCCAGCACCGCGGCGATGCGCTTTTCACTGACCTTCATCTCCCGCGGGAGCCCCGGCGCGAAGAGTTGCAGGCGAAACTCCTCCAGCATCCACCCCGCCTCCCACCAGCGCACCGCTTCCGGCCGCGCGGTCCATCTCGCCATCCAGTCCCTCCACAGGGGCAGAATTCGCCGGCGCTTCTCTTCGTCGCGTAGCAGCGGTTGGCTCTCCAGCCTCTGCAGGCGTTCCTCGATCCCGAGGAAGAAACGTTGGTATCGTTTCATCCGCGTGAAGCCGGCCCTCCACGCGAATCCCGGCCGCAGCAGCCACGTCAACTCCTCCTCGAGATCCGCCACGACCTCCGCGAGGTGACGATCCTCCCGGTGGGCGTGCATCCATTCCCGGATGCGGCGCTCGCTGTCGAGAGCCTCTTCCAGCGCCTCGCAAAGATCCTGCGCGCATGCGTACCAGCGCCCCTTCCCGTCCGCTGACGCCGCCTGGAAGTCCTCCCCGTTGCGCGGCAGGCGGCGTCCCAGGGCCCCCGCCGCCGCGCAGCGGATGAGATCCTCCGCCACCCCGCCGCCGGCATCGAGCACCGGCAGGGAAAGCCGCGCCCCGTGGCCGAGCGGCAGGCTCTTCCGCACGTAGGCCGCCTGGTCCGGGTGTTCCAACATGAAGAGCCGCACGCATCCCGCGCGGTGGCTTTCCTCCGCTTCCTCCCGCTCGAGATAGGCCCGCATCCCGACCGTCTCCCCTTCATCCACCAGCGCCGGAAACACCCCGCCGGCCTCGTCCGGCACCTCCCCGAAACTCCAGACCTCGCCGCCCGTCATCTCCCATTCGAGATTCGCCGCGGCCTCCCGCCGCGCCCGCAGCACCCCCGCCAGCTGTTCCCGGAGGACGCCCACCTCCTCACCCATCGCCAGCTCCCGGCCCTCCTCGTCCCGCACCCGCACCGTCACCCGCAGGTGGCCCGGCAGGCGCCCGCCGTCGAAGTCTCCCGCCCCGATGTCATGACCGCTGCGCTCCGAAAAATACTCCGCAAGGGCGGTGCGCAGATCACGATCCGGCTCCCAGTCGCGCCACTGATCGAGAAAGTCGCGCACCCGGTCGGTGATGGGGAAGCACGCCTGCCGCTGCCACTTCGGCAGCGAGCGCACCAGCAACTCCACCCGCTCGGCGAGGATCCCCGGCACCCCCCACCCCGGCAGGTGGTCCGGGATGCGCCCCAGCTCCGCGATCCCGATCTCGAAGCACACCCCGTCGTCGGCCGCCTCCGGGTCGCTGCGGTACTCGACCCGGTAGGCGTGATCGCCGTGCCCCACCTCGTCGGGAAAGAGCGCCAGCTCGTCCGCGATCTCCTCCCACACCACGTCCGCCAGCCGGATCATCAAGCGCTCCTCGTTGCCGTCCCGCTCCCGCCATTGGTGAAATCCCCGGGCGGTCGAGATCTCCGCCGGGATGCGCTCGAAGAAGAAATCGTAGGACCCCTCGTCCGACCACAATCCCCCGATCCGCCGGAGCTTCCTCTCCGCCCGCCCGACCTCGTCGCGCACCGCCGCCAGCTGGTCGAGAAACCCGCAGCGCGAGTGCAACCCGCCGCCGAGGATCGCCTCCCGCACGAATACCTCGTGCGCCGCCTTCGGATCGACCCGCCCGAAATGCACGCGCCGCTCCGGAATGATCGTCAACCCGCCGCACACCACCGTCTCGATCCCGTAGACCGCCCCCTGCTGCTCGTCCCAGTGCGGCGAGTGGAACCGGCTCCGGCACAATTGCGGCGCGATCTCCTCGACCCACGCCGCGTCGATGGCGGCCACCTTGCGCGCCCAGAGGCGCGTCGTCTCGACGAGATCGAAGCCCAGCACCCATTCCGGCCGGTTCTTGCCGAACAATCCGGACCCCGGGAAGATCGCGAAGTTCCGCCCGCTCGTCCCGCGGTAGAACCGCTTCTCCTTCTCCCACACCCCGATCTGCCGCGGCATGCCCGCCAGCAGCGACTTGTGAATCTCGTCGGGATCGCCCCAGCGCTCGCGGTCCGCCGGCAGGGGCCGCGGCCTCCGCTTCGTTTCCTCCTTCAGCAGGCGCCCCAGCTCCCGCACGACCTGGTCCCACTCGAGGATGCGCCGCATGTTCACGAAGTTGGCCGTGCAATAGCGCCGCAACTTGTTGCGATGCCACCCGCGCCCGTCCTTGCGGAAGTCCCGCAGCGCGTGCCAGATGTTCAGGAGCGTCAGGAAATCCGATCCCGGATCGTCGAACCTCGCGTGGGCCTCGTCCGCGGCGCTCTCCTTCTCCGCCGGCCGCTCCCGCACGTCCATCACGCTCAATCCCGCCACGATGATCACCACCTCCCCGAGGACCTTGCGCTCGCGGGCCTCCAGCAGCATGCGCCCCAGACGCGGGTCGAGCGGCAGGCGCGCGAGACTCCTCCCGGTGGGGGTCAACCCGCCCTCCCGCTTCTCGAGGGCCCCGACCTCCTCGAGGGTCCGGAACCCTTCCGTCACGGCCCGCGGCGAGGGCGGATCGAGAAAGGGAAACTCGCGAATGTCGCCGAGGCGCAGGGCCTTCATCCGGAGGACCACCCCCGCCAGCGACGAGCGCCGGATCTCCGGATCGGTGAACTCCGCCGCCCCCTCGAGTTCCTCTTCCGAGTAAAGGCGCACGCACACCCCCTCCCGCACCCGCCCGCACCGCCCCCGCCGCTGCCGGGCGCTCGCCTGCGACACCTGCTCGATCTGCAACCGCTGGACCTGCCGGCCCGGGTTGTAGCGGCTGATGCGCGCCAGCCCGCTGTCGACCACGTAGACGATGCCGGGAATCGTCAGGGAGGTTTCCGCGACGTTCGTCGCCAGCACGATCCGCCGCTGCCTGCCCGGGTGGAACACCCGCTGCTGCTGCCCGAGGCTCAGCCGCGCGAAGACCGGCAGGACCTCGGTGTGCGGCCACCCCCGCCCCTCGAGCAGCTTCGCGCACTCCCGGATCTCGCGCTCCCCCGGCAGGAACACCAGGATGTCTCCCCGCTCGTCGAGATCCGTGATCCATTCCACCGCCCGCCCCACCCGGTCGCGCAGGTCCTCGTCCCCCGCCGCCGGCATGAAGTGGTCCTCCACCGGGTAGGTCCGCCCCGCGACCTCCACCACCGGCGCGTTCCCGAAGAACTCCGCGAACCTCCCCGCATCCAGCGTCGCCGAGCTGATCACCACCCGCAGGTCCCCGCGCTGCTCCCGCAGCCGGTGCAGGTAGCCCAGCAGAAAATCGATGTTCAAACTCCGCTCGTGCGCCTCGTCGATGATGATCGTGTCGTACTGCCTGAGCATCCGGTCGGCCTGCGTCTCCGCCAGCAGGATCCCGTCCGTCATGAACTTGATGGCGGTGTGCTCGCTCGTCGCGTCGCGGAAGCGGACCTGGTAGCCGACGAGGCCGCCGGTCGAGGCCCCCATCTCCTCCGCCACCCGGCCCGCCACGCTGGAGGCCGCGATCCGCCGCGGCTGCGTGCAGCCGATGCGCCCGCTCCGCCCCTCCGACTGCGCCAGTTCCAGCGCCATCTTCGGCAACTGCGTCGTCTTCCCGCTGCCCGTCTCGCCCACCACCACCACCACGCGGCTCTTCCCCATCGCGGCCAGGATCTCCTCCCGCCGCCGGCTCACCGGCAATTCTGGATACTCCCACTCGGGCATCGTGGCGGTCCCGCGGCCGCGGGATCAGCCCCTTGCTACTTCATCCACCGACCCTTGAAAAGCGCCGCCGGTGCCCTCACCACCGTTCCCCTTCCACGAAAATCTCCCCCTCCGGCGTGTAGCAGCTCACCACCGAGCGCATCATCGACTGCCCGCTCTCGCGCTCGTCATGAAAGACCTGGTTCGCGCCCGCCTGCCGCAGTTCCTCCGCCTCGTTCGAAAATTTGGCCCGCGCATAGACGAGAATCTCCGGGTTTTTCTCCCGCGCCAGCCGCATCCCGGCCAGCGCCGCCTCCGCGTCCGGAAAGGTGAAGGCGATGCTCCGGGCCCGCTCCACCCCGGCCATGTGCAGCACCTCCGGCTGCCGCGCATCCGCAAAGAGGACCTTCACCCCCTCCCGCTGCAGCTCGCGCACCGTGTCGGCGTTCAGCTCGATCACGAGCCGCTCGATCCCGCATCGCCCCAGCGCCGCGCACAGGTTCCGCCCCACCGGTCCATACCCGCAGATGATGACGTGGTCGCTGATCCGCTCGACTTCACCGTGGGGGGTGAGTTCCCCCATGCAGTCCGCCTTCCGCCGCATCCACCCGCGGTGCGCGAACCACGGCGCCACCCGCGCCGCGAGCTTCATCTGCGTCGGCACCAGCCCCATCCCGATGGCCGTGCAGGCCAGCAGGACCTGCCGCGCCTGCTCCGCGATCCCGCCCAGCTCCGAGATGCGGTCCAGCAGCACGATGGAAAACTCGCCGGTGCTCGCGAGGCTCGCCGCCGCGACGAGGGTCGGTTTCACCGCCACTCCCAGCCGCCGCGCCGCAAAGGCCGCCACCCCGAACTTCATCACCAGGATCGCCGCCGTCCCCCCGAGGACCCACCCCCAGTTCTCCAAGACCACCTCGAGCTCGATGAGAAGCCCCACCGAGACGAAGAAGATCGTCAGAAAGAGGTCCTTGAACGGCAGGATGTCGGCGAGAACCCGGTGACTGTAGATCGACTCGCTCACCACCAGCCCCGCCGCGAAGGCGCCCAGCGCCGCGCTCAGGTCGAGGAGGATCGCCACGTAGGCCACCGCCGCGCACAGCCCCACCACCGTCACCGTGAAGAGTTCCCGGCTCCGGGTGCGCGCCACCGCGTGCAGAAGCTGCGGGATCCCGTGGTTGCTGAGGATCCAGCACCCTCCCATGAAGACCGCCCCCTTCACCACCGCCAGCCCGATCCCGGCCGCCATCCCGCCCTCCCCGGCGCCGATCAGCGCCGGCAACACGATCATGAACAGGATCACCAGCAGGTCCTGGAAGAGGGCCACCCCCAGCGCCACCCGCGCCCCGGGGCTGTCCGGCTGCCCGAGATCCTGGAAGCTCTTGATGCTGACCGCCGTCGACGACAGCGCCACCACCACCCCGATGGCCAGCGCCTGGGGCCACCCGAGGCCGAAGGCCATCGCCACGCCCCCCGCCGCCAGGGTCGACAAGCCGACCTGCCACCCGCCCCCGACCAGCGCCACCCGCCGCAATTGCCGCAGTCCCTCCAGCGAAAACCCGATCCCCAGCGTGAACATCAACAGGATCACCCCCAGCTCCGCAAGCGACGAGATGACGGCCTGCAACTCTTCCTCCGACTCCGCCCCCACCAGCCCGATCGCCCCGCTGTTCGCCAGCAGCACCCCGCACAGGAAATACCCCACCAGCAACGACTGCCGGAAGCGCACCAGCACCAGGGAGACCACCACCACCGCCGCGAGCACCAGCGTCAGCAGTCCGAACAACGGGGACACCCCGCCGTCCCCGGCCGCCAGCACCAGCATCCCGTCCATCCGCCGCCAGATTGCCGCCTCCCCCGCGCTGCCTCAACGCAGAAGTCATACCGCTGCGAACCGTTCCCGCAATCCACCCGGAACTCCCCCGGCGCCGCGCACGGGCCGCTTCGCGGAACCGCCGATCGCGGCCCTTGGCCGGTCCCTCCGCCACGGACCCTCCTCATCGCCCCCGGCGGCAGCCGCCGACGCCGGAATCCCCGTCGAGAATCGCCGTTCCGCTGTGGCTCCCGCGGAGCGATCCTCCGACCACCAGGGTCCGGGCGCCACCCTAGAAGGACCACACCAGCGATCCGCCGGCCCAGCAGAGGTCGCGAAGGCTCTCGCCCGCCTCCTCGTCGAGCGGCGCCACGCACGCTCCATAGACCGTCAACTCGAGAACCTCACTCACCGCCCAGATCCCTTCCAGCTGCGCCCCGACGTGATTGAATCCGTCGTGCTCGTCCGCGACGAATCCCTGGTTCACTCCGAGGACCAGCGAGGGCACCACCGTGACACCGTCGCACAGCGGGCATTCGTAAAACACCCCCGCTTCACCGAACCACCCTTCCGCTTCGAACGACCAGTAGGCCTCGCCCGCGATCCCGAATCCGGAATCGTGGATCCACTCCGCGGAGATCCCTGCTTCGACGTCGTCCTGGCCATCTTCCGGAAACCACAGCCAGGTCCCCGCGAGGGCGAACGCCAAGCCCCCCGCTTCCCATTCGTACCCGGCCGCCACGTTCCATTCCTCGTAGTCCGCCTCCCACCCGGCGGCGCCAAGAAGCTCCGCGAAGCAGGACCCGGAGTCCGTGTGCCAGTGCTTCACCAGGTTCGTGTAAACGATCCCTCCTTCACCGGGCAGGGCGTCCCGGCCTTCCACGACGTATCGCGAATCGACGCCCAGCGTCAGGTTGACATCGAGCGGACGCGCGGCGTCCCCGTGCCGGTGCGGCTGCACCAAGGGCCCCGCCCCTCCCGGCCGCTGATGATGGTGGTGCCCGCCCCCCGGGGCGTGGCCGTGGTCCCCCGCGCCCAGGTCCGCCGCCGGTTCAGCCACGGCAAGCCCCGGTGCCGGCCCGAGGGCCAACCACGGTAACAAGACGATCGAGTGTCGGGCAGCCATCGGTGATCCCTCGGCTGGTGGGACGTCCGGTCAATGCGCCGGCGCCAGCGCCGCCACGATGGCCTTCACGTTGTGGCGGAACATTCCCTCCACCGACCCGCTGCCGTCCGCAATGAGCGCCTCGCCGACCTTCACCCCGGTTTCCTTCGCGATGGTTTGCAGCATCTTCGGGTTCGAGCGCTTCTCGGGAAAGACCGCCCCGACCTTCTCGGTGCGGATCACCGCCGCCACCTCGCTCACGAATTTCGGCGAGGGAACCTGCTCGCGGTTCAACCCCTGCACCGGCAGCTGGCGCCACCCGAAATCGTGGCAGAAATATCCGAAGGCCGCGTGGGCGGTCGCCAGGACCCGGCGCTCCTCGGGGACCTTCGCCAATTCGCCCCGCGCCCAGCGTTCGAGTTCCTCCATCTTCCGGCGGTACTGCCGGGACCGCTTGCCGTACCCTTCCGCGCCCGCCGGATCGGCCTTCGCCAGTTCCTTCGCCACCACCCGGGCCGCCCGCCGCCAGCAGTCCGTCGAATGCCACCAGTGCGGGTCGTCGGTCTCATGAACGTGCGCATGACCGCCGTGATCGCACAGCGTCTCGGCCTTCAAGGTCGGCAGGCTCGCCCCCACTTCCACCACCTTCTCCCCGCCGACGATGTCGCGCAGCTTCCCAAGGTAGGGCTCCAGCCCCTTCCCGCTGACAAAATACAACTGCGCCCCCTGCGCCGCCTGCAACTCCTTCGGCCCCGGCTCGAACTTGTGCGGATCGGCTCCCGGTCCGCCCAGGTTCACGACTTCCACCCGCTCCCCGCCCACCGCCTGCGCCACGTCCGCCAGCAGAGGATGCAGGACCGCCACCTTCAGTTCCGCAGCCCCCAAACATCCCGGCACCGCAACCACCAGGGAAAGCATCCGCACAGCCTGTCTCACGCCCCCTCCCTACCCCGAGATATCCACTAACGCAACTAATTTGCATTAAATTTTCCGTTCCTCCGCGGCGTGCGGGCGCTAGAACCCCCCTTGTGATCCATCCCACCGCGGTTGTTGCTCCGGAAGCCGAGATCGGAGCCGACGTCGCGATCGGTCCCCACTGCGTGGTGAATGCCGGGGCCGTCATCGGGGACCGCTGCACCCTGCACTCCCACGTCGTCATCGACGGGCCGTGCACCATCGGATCCGACAACGAGTTCTACCCGTTCGCGACCATCGGGACCCGCTCCCAGGACCTGAAGTACGCCGGCGAACCGACCGCGGCCCACATCGGCGACCACAACACCTTCCGGGAATACGTCACGGTCCATCGCGGGACCACCGCCGAGTTCCCGACCCGCATCGGTTCGCACAACCACCTCCTCGCCTACGCCCACGCCGCGCACGATTCCCTCATCGGCGACCACTGCATCCTCTCCAACGGCGCCACCCTCGGCGGACACGTCACCGTCGAGGATCACGTCATCATCTCCGGGCTCTCCGGCGTCCACCAGTTCTGCCGCCTCGGCGCCCACGCCATGATCGGCGGGTGCACCAAGATCGTGCAGGACGTCCCGCCGTTCATGATCGCGGACGGCAACCCCGCCAGCCTGCGGGGGCTCAATCTCGTCGGGCTCCAGCGCCGCGGGTTCTCCGACGACGCCGTGCGGAGCCTCAAGGCGGCCTACAAGGCGCTTTTCCTGAAAAAGGAAACCAATCTCTCGACACGCATCGAGGCTCTCACCGCCGAGCCGGCCGCGGAGCAGCCGGAGGTCGCCCGGCTCCTCGCCTTCCTCGCGGAATCGGAGCGCGGAGTGGTGCGTTGACCGGCCGGGATCCTTTGGCTGGTTCCACTCCCGGTCAGGCTCGCCGGCGGCGACCGAGGGCCGCCAAGGCGCCCAGCCCCGCGAGCAAAACCGCCGAGGGCTCGGGGATCGCCGTCAGCGGAACCGAACCCGAGGACAGAAAATCCACCAGGGACAGTTCGGCGCTGAGCGCGTTTCCATCGACCACCTCGTTGAAGATGACCGCGCTGGATGCGCCGAACGCGCCAAAGCGGAATCCCACCGGGTCCAGATCGAGATCGAAGGAGTTGGGGAAGTCGATGTTGGAAAGGGTCCCGCGGAGCCGCGTCGTCGGGGTGATCGGCAAATTCAGCGAGAACGTCTCCATCACCGTCGAGGAGGGGCCGACGATCGAGTAGCTGCCGGCCATGGTCAGCGAACCGCCCAACGTGCCTGAGGCGTCGAAATCGAGTCCTCCGGTCGAGGCGGTCAGGGCCGCGGGGCCGGCCGAAAAGGATGCCGAAAAACTTCCGACCGTCACGTTCAGGTCGTAGGTGGTGGAGACAAAGGTGATCGGATCCACGAAACTCTGGCTGCCCGTGAAGACCACGTTGCTGCCGGGCATGTCGTAGTCGAGTGAGTTCACGGTGAAGACCCCGGGTGCCAGGTCGGCATTGACCGAAACGGCGCCGGTGGGTGGAGTGAAACGCTGGCCTGTGATCGAGCCGTTGACCCGGATCACGGAGCGGGCTCCACCGGACCCGCCGACGGGGATGTTTCCGGAGAAGGTCACGGCCCCCGCGGGGACGGCGAAGGCAAGGAAGGAGACAAGGGCGAACTGATAGTGTGTTTTCATCGGCCGGAGTACTTGTGGGCGGCCTGACACCACCTCAAGCAGATTCCCGAACCTTCAAAGACATTAAAATTCCTACCGGCCAAATCACCACCGCGGCCTCCGCGATCCGCGTCCGGCACGGCATGTTGCGCCCCCGGAGCCGGTCGGTCCCTCACCCGTTCCCCGCAAAAAACGGGGTGCCGTTCGCAGCTTCCCGGGTCCGCCGCCCGCCGGGGCGCGCGCCCCCGGCTACCACCCGAAGACGATCGGCGGCACCACGATCCGGACCCGCCCGCCCTCGTTGTTCTCGCTCTCCTCGATGGCGGTCACCACGTCGTTCTCGAACTCCACCACCAGCTTGCTGAGCTCCTCGACGGTGGTGTGGGTGTACTGCCGGTAGAGCCCCCCGGTCGCCGGGTTGCGGAGCGTCTGGTAGTGCTTGATCTCTTCGTACTCGATGAACTCCCACTGGCCGCTCTGGCCCTTGGCGGTCTGCCGCACCTTCGTCTTCGTCGGGCGGCCGAGGCTCTGCGACACCTCCGCGAGGTTCATCCCGATGGCCACCTCTTGGTTCGCGATGAGCTCGCGCACATCCTTCTGCCGCCGGTAGACCTTCTTCAGGTTCTCGACGAAATCCTTGTCCTTCGAGCCGAGGGCCTGCGGCGAGACCCACCCCGAGATTCCTCCGCGTTGCCCGGTGCCGCGCACCTTGTAGGCCCGCTCGTCAAATCCCACCAGGGTCGCCTTCGAATCGACCTTCAGGTTCCCGAGCTTCCGCTTCCCCTGCTTCGTGGCGTAGACCGCCCCGGGCTTCACCACCAGCAACTCGATCGGCTTCGCCGAGAATTCCTCCACGTAGACGACCTCCGGGTCGCTGTCGATCAGGGAGCGCGCCGGCGCCTTGCGGACCTCCGCCCCGACCGGCACCGCCAGCCCCAATGCCAAGGCTGCCCCGGCTGCGTGTATGCCCCTTTTCATCGCATTTTCAGGTTAATCGCGGGCCTCCCGATTGGAAACCCCTTTTTCCTATGACGCCCTCTCGCGCCGCGTATTCACTGCTTCGCATCGCTTGATCAATAACCCGGCGGGTGGGAAGAAACCCGCCGCGGGACCGGGCCCGCCTCCCCGCGGCCCGCCATTCCGGAACTTGAGTTTGCGCGCCGGACCATCGAGGCTGGCGCCGGCGGTCCCCGGGGAATCCGGCCCGCCGCCGTCCGCAATGGCCTCCGATCTCCCAACCCGGCAATCCAGCCTTTCGGCGCGCCTCTTTCGCGCCGCCCGGGAGGTCATCCCCGGCGGGGTCAATTCCCCCGTCCGCGCCTTCCGCAATGTCGATGGCGAACCGTTCTTCGTCCGCCGCGCCCGGGGCAGCCGCATCGAGGATGTCGACGGCCGCAGCATGATCGACTACATCGGCACCTGGGGGCCGGCCATCCTCGGGCACGCCCCCACCGTCATCACCAACACCGTCCACGAGGTGGCCAAGGACGGCCTCTCCTTCGGCATCCCGAACCCCTTCGAGGTCGAGATGGCCAGGCTCATCGTCGACTGGGTCCCGTCCGTCGAGAAGGTGCGCATGGTCAACTCCGGGACGGAGGCCACCATGTCGGCGATCCGCCTCGCCCGCGGATTCACCGGACGCGACAAGATCATCAAGTTCGAGGGCCACTACCACGGGCACGTCGATTCCCTCCTCGTGGCGGCCGGTTCGGGGGCCCTCACCCACGGGGAACCGGATTCCGCCGGCATTCCGCGCTCCTTCGCGGCCGAAACCATCGCCCTGCCGTTCAACATTCCGGAACGCATCGAGGAGGCCTTCGCGAAATTCGGCGACGAGATCGCGGCCGTCATCCTCGAACCGTTCGCGGCCAACGCCGGCTTCGTCCTCCCGCATGAGGGCTACCTGCAGCTTCTCCGCGATCTCACCGCGCGGCACGGCGCCCTCCTCATCTTCGACGAGGTCATGACCGGCTTCCGCCTCGCCAGGGGCGGCGTGCAGGAACTCACCGGCGTCACCCCGGACCTCACCGCCCTCGGCAAGGTCATCGGCGGCGGGCTCCCCGTGGGCGCCTTCGGCGGCCGCGCCGACATCATGGATCACCTCGCCCCCGACGGCCCGGTCTACCAGGCCGGCACCCTCAGCGGCAACCCCGTCGCCATGGCGGCCGGCCTCGCCCAGCTCAGGGAACTCGAGAAAAACAACGGCTACGCGCGCCTCGACGCCGCCGGACGACGGCTCGAGGACGGCTTGCGCAAGCTCATCGACGAGAAGGGCCTGCCCTACCGCCTGAACCGCGTCGGCTCCATGTTCTGCCTCTTCTTCGGCGACGCCGAAATCGTCAACGTCGATTCCGTGCAGCAAGGCGACTTCGAGGCCTTCAAGCAGTTCTTCTGGAAGTGCCTCGAGCGCGGCGTCTACGTCGCGCCGAGCCCCTACGAAACCGGTTTCCTCTCCCTCGCCCACTCCGACAGCGACATCGACGAAACCCTCGAGGTCTTCAGCCACGCCCTCGACAGGTAGGGAGGGCCCGTTCCCCGCGCGTCCCCCGGGACGACGGACGCTCCCGGATTGCACCGCGCCCGTTCCATGCCACCGTTGTCTCCCCCGCCTACCCATCCCGTGCGATGAACATCCTGCCGACCGTCGTCCTCCTGGCCCTCGCCACCGCCCTCCTCCCCGCCCAACCGGTGGAGCTCGGCGCGGTCCGCTGGTCGCGCGACCTCGACGCCGCCCTCGCCTCCTCCGCCAAGTCCGGCAAACCGGTTCTCCTCCTCTTCCAGGAAGTCCCCGGCTGACAAGGCTGCCGCGACTTCGGGTCCGGAGTCCTCACCCATCCCCTCCTCGTCGAAGCCATCGAGGAGCTCTTCGTCCCCGTCGCGATCCGCAACAACACCTCCGGCGACCAGGACGAGGCGGTCCGCAAGCGCTTCCGCGAACCCGCCTGGAATTACCAGGTCATCCGCTTCCTCGACCGGCGCGGCAGGGACCTCCTCCCCCGCCGCGACCGCGTCTGGACGATCCACCCCCTCGCGACCCGCATGATCGAGGCCCTCGGGAAGGCCGGCCGCCCGGCGCCGCTCTACCTGCGCAGCCTCGCCCTCGAGCACTCCCCCCGCTTGCAGGAGGCCGTCTTCGACACCCATTGCTTCCACATCGGCGAACTCCGCATTCCCCCGCTCCCGGGCGTCGTCTTTTCCGAGGCCGGCTGGACCGCGGGCGGCGAGGCGGTGCGCGTCCGATTCGACCCGGCGGTCACCTCCCTCGCCGAAATCTCGAAGGAGGGCAGGCGGCTCTCGTGCATCACGAGGATCTACCTTCCCCCCGGCGCCCCCTCCCGCGGGCTGAAGCAGCCGGCGGCCCCCATGGCGTCCGCCAAGTACCGCCTCGCCGCCCGGTCCGACCGCCACTGGAACCTCCGCCGCCATCCGCATTTCCATCTCCCCCTCACCCCCCTGCAGCGCACCAAGCTCAATGCCCTCCTCGTCTACAACGACCGGCGCGAGGAACAACTCCTCAGCCCCCGCCAGCTCGCCCTCCTCCGCCGGATCGAAGCCGTCCGCAAGGCGAAGGGGCCCGGCGCCTTCGAGTCGCTCGCCCCGCCCGAAGACGGCCGGAACCTGCCGGCCTACACGAAACGCCTCGAGGCCGTCCTGGAGTGACGGTTTCCCCCGCCGGCCCGGAAAAAAGAAAGCCCCGCGGTGGCGGGGCTTCCGGTGAAAATGAATCGGTCCATCCTCGCGCCGCTTCTCACGCCAGCGCTTCGAGCTTCTCGCGCAGTCCGTCCTGCGTGATGTTGGCGCCCACGATCGTGTCCGCGATCTCCCCGTTCTTGAAGAACAGCAGGGTCGGGATCGACTGGATCTTGTACTCCCGCGCCAGCTCCTGCTCGCTGTCGACGTTGACCTTGCCGACCTTCGCCACCCCGTCGACCTCGGTCGCCACCGCCTCCACCATCGGGCCGATCATCTTGCACGGTCCGCACCACTCCGCCCAAAAGTCGACCAGGACCGGCTGCTCGGACTTGAGAACATCCGATTCAAAATTGTCTTTCGTGAATTCCTGAGCCATGGCGGGACTATGGACGCAAAAAAGGCGGCGTCAAGCGCCGCCCCTGTGGGGAATTCGAGTCGCCGGGGAGGCCCCGCTCAAAGGGGGGAGCTCCAGGTCAGGTACTCGAGAATCAATACGACCACGCCGAGAATCGTCAGGATCAGTGGTAATGCCATTTGTCTTCGTGCTTTGCGTTAGAAAAGTTTGCTCCAGCCTTCCCAGGCGCTCACCGACATGGCCTGGAAGGCCAGGATCGCGAGAGACCCGACAAACGCCACGATGGCGAGAACCGTCGGGATCATTTCAGAAGCTTCTTCCTCCTCTTCCTCGTCCTCGGTCTGGAAGGAGGCCTGCGTCTTCGCCACGCCGGTCGGGGCTCCCAGCGAGGGCGCGCCGCCGAGTTGCACCGTGGCCTTCGGCAATTGTTGCGTCCCGGTCCCGCCGGTCTGCAACGGCTGGGTCTTCAGCGGGGAGGTCTTCGGCGCACCGGCGCCTCCGGGGGTGCGCAGTTGCACGGTCGGAGCGGGCGCGGCCGGGGTAGCACCACCGCCGCCACCGGCCGTCTTCAAGGGAATGGTGGGCGCCGGGGCGGGCGCGCCTCCGGCAGCCTGCGGCGGCTTCGGGGCCGACGGCGGCTTCGGGGCCGCGGGTGCCGACGGGGGCTTCGGCGCCCCGGACGGCTTCGGCGCCTCCGCCTTGACCTCGATCTTCGAGGTGTCGGAATCCGGCGTCGCCTTCAAGGTCACCCGCACCGTTTCTTTCTTCAGGGGCACGGCCGATGTCTTCTTCATCGGCTTCGGTGGTTTGGGTGGCTTCTTGTCGTCTTCGCTCATGAGGTCGGCTGGTTGAACCAATGGGGCGTCGTCGGTCGTGGCGACCCGCCTCCGGTGATTTGAGGAAATTTCGGGCGTCCCTGTCAAACCCGCAAGTCGAAATCCCTCGCATATGTCACGGATTTGCCCCTTGAACCGCTGATTTTCCTCCGGATCGGGCTTTCCCCGTCCCCCGGGCGCCGCCCCCGGCCACCACGATTTCCCTCCCGCGGACCCTGATTTCTTCGACGATTACAAAATCCCCGCTATCTTCCCACTGCCCGAGGCGCGCGGCCCGGCCCAAGATTCGTCCAACTCTCACAAGCCATGTCCGATCCTCCTGCCCTTCCTCATTCGCGCCCGGCGTGGAAAACGCCGCTCCTCGTCTTCGGCATCATTCTGCTCGTGGTGGTGGCCGCGGCCGGAATCCTGTGGTGGTGGATCAACCGCCCCATCAGCCCCGTGACCCTCGCCCCGCCCGAACAGCAGGTCCTCGAACGGAAACTCGACGTCCTCTCCGGCGATCCGCCCGAGTTCGCCATCGCCCCCGGAACCGTCGTGGCCGCCCCCGACCCGGGCGAGGAGCCCTACGAACCGGGCGACAAGACGATCATCCTGACCCAGCGGGAACTCAACGGGCTTCTCGCCATGAACGGCCTCGGCGACCAGGTGCGCATCACCCTGGGCAAGGATGCCGTCATCACCCGCGTCAACACCACGATCCCCGAGGACTTTCCCGTCATGGCCGGGAAGAAGTTCAAGGCGCGGGCCCGCTTCTTCGTCAAGGATGACGCCGGCCTCCCGGCCCTCATCCTCGACGACATCACGGTCTGGGGAATCTCCCTGCCGAACGCCTGGCTCGGCGACCTCAAGGGCGAGAACCTCTTCGAGGTCATCTCCCCCACCCTCCACGACAACATCATCTCCCGCGGCATCGACGATGTCAGGATCGGCGACGGCCGGATCGTCATTGACCTCGCGGACTGATGCCGGCCACCGGCCCGCAATCAGCCGTGGATCTCGCCCCGAAATCAGGCTAGCCTCCGACTCATGATGCGCCGCCGCCAGTTTCTCGGAACCTCCGCCATGGCCACCGCCCTCCTCGGGCTGACGCGTTGCGTCCGGGCCTCGACCTCGTCCCGCGTCGTCGCCCCCTACGGCCCGCTGGTCCGCGACCCCGAGGGCGTCCTCGACCTCCCCAAGGCGTTTTCCTACCGCGTCCTGTCCCGCACCGGCGATCGCATGAGCGACGGCTTCCGCGTCCCCGGAATGCCTGACGGCATGGCGGCCTTCGGCGCCGGCGACGGGCGCGTGGTCGTCATCCGCAACCACGAGCTGTCGCTCAAGACCGGCCACCTCGGGCCGTTCGAGGACAACAACCGCTACCCCGAGGCCCTCGACCGGTCCCTTTCCTACGACCCCGGGGAGAACGGCGCTCCGCCCCAGGTCGGCGGCACCACCACCCTCGTTTACGACCCCCGCACCGGCCGCGCCGAGAAGCAGTTCCTGTCCCTCACCGGGACCGACCGCAACTGCGCCGGGGGCCCCATGCCGTGGGGAGCATGGATCACCGGCGAGGAATCCGAGGACCTCACCAGCGCCCGCGGCCGCCTCCACGGGTACTGCTTCGCGGTCAAGGCCGACCCCGATTCCGGCCTCCAGAAGGCCGTTCCGCTCAAGGCCCTCGGACGCTTCCGCCACGAGGCGGTGGCCCTCGATCCCCGCAGCGGCATTCTCTACCTCACCGAGGACAAGCCCGACTGCCTCCTCTACCGCTTCATCCCCGACCGGAAGAACGACCTCGGCTCCGGCACCCTCCAGGCCCTCGCCGTCGAAAATGCCCCCACCGCCGCCGCCCCGCGGGGCGCCGACCTGCGCAACTACGACCCGGATGACGCCCAGATCCCGGAAGGCGCGTCCTACCCGGTGCGCTGGATCGACCTCGAGGACATCGACGCCCCCAAGAACGACCTCCGCTACCGCGGCTACGATGCCGGGGCGGCCCGCTTCGCCCGCGGCGAGGGAATCTACTACTCGGGCGGCGCCCTCTACATCTGCTGCACCGACGGCGGGGCCGGCCGGCGCGGCCAGATCTACAAGCTCACCCCCGATCCGTCCCGCAAGGGCCCCGACGAGTTGCAACTCTTCCTGCAGCCCGAGGAGTCGGACCTCCTCACCAACTGCGACAACATCTGCGCCTCCCCCGGCGGCGACCTCATCATCTGCGAGGACCTCATCAAGAAGCACGGCGGGAAGCGCGCCCACCTCCGCGGCGTCACCCCCGACGGCCGGATCTACAACCTCGCCCGCAATGCCCTCAACAAGTCCGAACTCGCCGGCGCCACCTTCTCCCCGGACGGCAAGACGCTCTTCGTCAACATCCAGTCCCCCGGCATCACCCTCGCCATCACCGGCCCCTGGCTCTGATACCCGGCCCCAGCCCGCGGTGAATCCTCCCCCAGGCTCCCCTGGTCTCGTCCGTGTCAATCCACTCGTATACGTATACGGGTGGATTGACACCGTCCCCCGGAAAACTCTTTGTCTCTCTGGGGGCGGGTGTGGTTAAAGACGAGCCATCGTGACGATTGACCTCCGCGACGCCCTGCAGGACCACTTTGGCTTTCCGGCCTTCCGGGACGGGCAGGAGGAGATCATCGAGATCCTGCTCGCGGGGCGCCCGGCCCTGGCGGTCTTCCCGACCGGCGGGGGGAAGTCGATCTGCTACCAGCTTCCGGCGGTCCTTCTCGAGGGGCTCACGCTGGTGGTCTCGCCGCTCATCGCCCTGATGAAGGACCAGGTCGACGCCTTGCAGGAGCGGGGCATCGCCGCGGCGCGGCTCGACTCGACGCTCACCGCCGAGGAGGCCATGGAGATTTACGACCGCATGCGGACCGGCCGCCTGAAGCTCCTCTACGTCGCACCGGAACGCCTCGCCAACGAGAACTTCCGCGCCCGGCTGGCATCGACCCGGGTATCGCTGCTGGCCATCGACGAGGCGCACTGCATCTCCGAGTGGGGGCACAACTTCCGGCCGGACTACCTGAAGCTCGCGAAGTTCGCGCGCGACCTCGGCATCTCGCGGGTCCTCTCGCTCACCGCCACCGCCACCCCGAAGGTCGCGGAGGATATCCGCCGCAACTTCGGGGTCGAGGAGCGCGACCACATCCAGCTCTCCTTCCACCGGGCGAACCTCCGGCTCCGCATCACGCCCTCGCCGGAAGACGGGAAGCGCGGCATCCTCCTCGACCGCCTGCGCGACGACCCGGCCGCCCCGACCATCATCTACGGGACCCGCCAGGAAACCGCGGAGTCGCTGGCGGCCTTCCTGAAGCGCAACGGCCTCCCGGCGCGCCCCTACCATGCGGGGCTTCGCGACGAGACCCGGGCCGCCTGCCAGGAGGCCTTCATGTCGGGGGAGGCCCCCATCATCACGGCCACCATCGCCTTCGGGATGGGCATCGACAAGGCCGACATCCGCCGCATCATCCATTACAACCTCCCCAAGAGCCTCGAGAACTACACCCAGGAGATCGGCCGTGCCGGGCGCGACGGGGAGGCCGCCACCTGCGAACTGCTGGCCTGCGCCGACGACCTGCGCATCCTCGAAAACTTCGTCTTCGGCGACACCCCGAGTCCCGAGGCGGTCCGCCGCGTCCTCGACCAGATTCTCGACCGCGGCGACGAGTTCGATCTCTCGCACTACGAGCTGGCCGGGGTGAACGACATCCGCCCGCTGGTCATCAACACCCTCCTGACCTATCTCGAACTGGATGGCTTCATCGCCGCGACCCGGCCGTTCTACACGACCTACCGGGTGAAGCTGCTCCGCGACCTCGAGCAGGTCCTCCTCGGCTACGACGAGTCGCGCCGGAAGTTCCTGCGGGCCGTCTTCGCCACCGGCAAGGAGGGCCGCCTGTGGATCACGATCGACCCCGCCGCCGCGGCGATGGAGCTCGACGACGACCGGCAGCGGATTGTGAAGGCCCTCGGCCACCTCGAATCGCACGGCGACCTCGCCCTGAAGCCGAGCGGAATCCGTCACGGCTACCGGCGGCTGCGGAAGCCCGACGATCTCGCCGCCGTCGCGGGGCGCATGCAGGACCTCTTCCAGCGCCGGGAGGACCAGGACCTCGCGCGGCTCCGGCAGGTCGTCTCGTACGCCGAATCGGGCCGCTGCCTCAACCAGCACCTTCTCGGCCACTTCGGCGAAGCCATGGAGCAGCCGTGCGGTCATTGCGCGAACTGCCGCGGCGATTCCGGCGGGTCCGGGGCGGAGCGCGCGGGGGACCTTCCGGGATCTCCCCCGCCCGAGATCGGGCTCGAGCATACCGGCGCGATCCAGGCGCTTCTCGGCGAGAAGAACGGCGCCCTGCGGACCCCGCGGCAACTGGCCCGCTTCCTGTGCGGGCTGACCTCGCCGGCGACGACGCGCGCCCGCCTGACGCGGCACGACGCCTTCGCCCTCCTCGAAGGCCACCCCTTCGAGGACGTCCTGGCCTACTGCCGGACGCTCCTCATTCCCTGAGCGCGGCCCGCCCCCCGGAAGCCGCGGCGGGAATGGCCCGCAGGCCGCCCCCGGAAAAAGCACCCTGCGGCGGCGGAATCGCCCGATTTTCGTGTTCATCCGCCCCGGATCGTGGTTTTCCTCCCCCCGACATGGCCAAGGACAAGACCGCCATCACCCCCACCCGCGCCGAGGATTTTCCCGAATGGTACCAGCAGGTGGTGCGGGCCGCGGACATGGCCGAAAATTCCGAGACCCGGGGATGCATGGTCATCAAGCCGTGGGGCTGGGCCCTCTGGGAGAACATGCAGCGCCAGCTCGACGTCCGCTTCAAGGCGACGGGGCACCAGAATGCCTACTTCCCGCTGCTCATCCCCCTGTCCTACCTCGAGAAGGAGGCCGAGCACGCCGAGGGGTTTGCCACGGAATGCGCCGTCGTCACCCACCACCGGCTCGAGACCCAGAAGGACCCCGAATCCGGCAAGACGAGGATGATCCCGACCGGGAAACTCGCGGAACCCTATGTCATCCGCCCGACCTCCGAGACGATCATCGGGGCGGCCTTCTCGCGCTGGATCGAGAGCTACCGCGACCTGCCGCTGCTCATCAACCAGTGGGCGAACGTGATGCGCTGGGAGAAGCGCACGCGGATCTTCCTGCGCACCACCGAGTTCCTGTGGCAGGAGGGGCACACGGCGCACGCGACGCACGACGAGGCGATCGAGGAGGTCCAGCGGATGCTCGAGGTCTACCGCGAGGTCTCCGAGGACGTCATGGCCGTGCCCGTCATCCAGGGCATCAAGACGGCGAGCGAGCGCTTCGCGGGCGCGCTCGAGACGCGCTGCATCGAGGCCATGATGCAGGACGGCAAGGCGCTGCAGTGCGGCACGAGCCACGACCTCGGTCAGAACTTCGGCAAGGCGTTCGACGTGATGTTCCAGAACGCGGACGGCGAGCGGGAGTACGTCTGGCAAACGTCGTGGGGCGTGTCGACGCGCCTCGTCGG
>JABDMC010000382.1 GCA_013001695.1 Akkermansiaceae bacterium | reverse complement strand
GTCTGGAAGCGCTCGGCGCGCCCGCTGATCTGGACGCGCTGGTCGAAAAATTCGGCGAGGCGCTGACGTGATTCCTCGGAGAATTCTTCCGACATGTTGGCCCGGCAATCCTCGCAGATCGCGTACTCGAAGATGCACTCGCCGCGGTGGAAGCTCTTCGCCACGAGGAAGGGAAGTTCAGGTACGTCCAGCGGGAGACTGCAGGCGAAGCAGTGTTCAAAGGGCGCTCCGGTCTCGTGGGAGTGGAACAGGGAATTGTCTGGGTCGTCAGCCACTCTCCTTACTTTCTCAAGTATTTGGCCTCCCGCAACCCTTTGCTGCCACTTCCCGCCCGTCACCCCTGCACAGCTGGTTCAGGGCGTGGATCGCGGGGCGCTCCCCGGCACTCCATTCGTAGGAGTCCTCGAGGGCCCGGCCGATGAACTTCTTGGCCTCCGCGACGGCACCGGCGAGGTCCCGGCCCCGCGCCAACCCCGCCGTGATCGCCGCCGAGATGGTGCACCCGGATCCGTGGGAGCCCGGCACCTCGATCCACGGGCCCGCAAACCGCCGGACCGCCCCGTCCTCCGCGAGGAAGTCGATCGCTTCGCCGGCCCCGTCCGCGTGTCCGCCGGTGAGAAAGACCGCGCTCCCGAAGCGCCCGGCGAGCTCGCCCGCCATGGACTCCGCGTCGCCGCGGTCCGATCCCAGCAGGGCTTCCGCTTCGGGGAGGTTCGGCGTCATGACCCGCGCCAGCGGCAGGAGCCGGTCGCGATAGGCCTCGACGGCATCATCGGGGACGAGCGGGTCCCCGGTGGAGGCCACCATGACGGGATCCACCACCAGCGGGATGTCGACACGGGAAAGCAGCTCGGCGACGGCCACCACGTGGCGCTTCGACCCGAGCATGCCGGTCTTGATGGCCGCCACCGGGTAGGCGGCCAGGAGAAGCTGGACCTGTTCCTGCAAGGCGGCCGGTTCCACCGGATAGATGCCATGCACCGCGTTGGCGGTTTCCGCGACCACGGCGGTCACCGCCGTCAGTCCGTGAACCCCGAAACAGGAAAAGGTCTTGAGGTCGGCCTGCAGCCCGGCGCCGGCCGAGCAATCCGATCCTGCGATGGTGAGCGCCACGGGCGGGGCGGGGGACATGCACGCACCATAGCGCCTGCGCCGGGCGCTGCAAGAAAGTCGGGCCTTGGCAAGCCCGCCACCGGCGGTAGCCTGTCCGGCGTGGATCACGAGTTCGAGGAGCTGGATGGGTTGAGCGTGGAGATTGACGACGTCATCTACATGCCGAGCCTCGATGCCCCCGAAGAGCGCCCGCATCCGTTCGTCTACTTCATCAACATCAAGAACGACTCGTCGGAACGGGTCGTGATCCGCGGCCGCAAGTGGGTCGTGCAGGAAGAGGACACCGGCGAGGTGGTGGTGGTGGAAGGCGATGGCGTCGTGGGCCAGACGCCCGAACTCGTCCCCGGGAAGGCGTTTTCCTACAACAGCTACCACGTGGCCCGCGGCAACGCCCTCGCGCAGGGCGCCTTCTTCGGGGAAACCGACGGCGGCCGCCGCGTCTTCGTCCGGATCCCCCAGTTCAAGCTGGTCGTCCCGGAATGGGCGTGAGTGTGGCGGATTGATTCCCCGGGCGCGCGGCCGCCCGTCAGGACGCCGGCGCCACCGTCGCGAGTCCGGCGAGATGGGTCATCCGGACGTCGTGCGCTTCGCGGGGCAGGGCCGCCATCCGGGCCGCCTCGAACGAGACGCCCACCCGCAGGCAATCCGCCGCCGCGCCGGCGAGGGCGCGATCATAGTGCCCCTTGCCGCGCCCCAGGCGGGTCCCGTCCGGACTGAACGCGAGGCCCGGGCAGAGGACCACCGCCAGGCGGGAAACGGGAGTTGCCGGGTGCCGCTGCGGGTCGGGTTCGCGGATGGCCATCGCCCCCGGCCGGAGGGATGCCGGGTCGGGGACGGCGTGAAAGACGAGCTGGCCCCGGTCATCGATCCGCGGGTAGCTCCACTCGATGTCCGGGCACAGCGCATGGAGGCCGCCGAGATCCGGTTCATCCGGCAGCGCCGCGAAGGTCGCCGCCCGGATCGGGGCGGGGTGGCTCGCAAGCCAGGTCGCGATGGTCCGGCAGAGCGCCTCGGACTCCCGGCGCCGCGCCTCGGGCGTCATTTTCTCCACCGCCTTCCGCGCCGTGGCGCGGAGGAGGGGCTTCTCGGCCGGGTCCTCGGGATTTGTCACTTGCAGATAGTTGGGAAGATCGGACAATACGGGAAGTGTTCAAGCTCTTGCAAGTGACAGTGTGGGGATTGCTCGTGGCGGCCGCGACGGCGGCCGAGGAGAAAGCCTTCCAATATCGGCCGCCGGTTGTCGAGGCGCCGCTCTTTGGCAAGAACACCGACATGCTGGAGCAGGAGCGCGACCAATACGCCACTAATCTTTCCGGGTATGCGGCCGGGCAGGTGGTCGCCAAGAAGGCCTCGCCGGAGTCCCTCGAGATGGCGCGCCGCATCGTGGCCCTGGCCATGCACCTCTCGCCCCGCAACCGCCAGACGCTCGTCATCAATTTCCAGCTCAAGAACGGGGTGCTCCCCGAGGAGAAGAAGGGGGACTACAGCCCCGCGGTCCTCTCGCGGCTTCTCCTGACCCGCGGGCGGCTCCTCCAGCAGAAGGAGGTCGCCGAGAGCAAGCTGCTGGCCCGCTGTTTCATCGAGTTGGCCGCCGTCATCGATCCGCGCAACGAGGATGCCGTCTTCGCGTACGAGCTGCAGCGCCTCGACGACGGCGATCTCGATTGGGCCGTCGTCACCGACGCGCGCAAGAAGGATGCCGGCATCGGGCAGACCGCCCCGTGACGCCGACGGTCATTCATCCATGAAGCGTTCCAAGTCCTCGCGGAGGGCGGCCCGGGCGCGGAAGAGCTGGCTCTTGACCGCCGAGACGGTCAGGTCGAGCGCCGCCGCGATCTCCTCGTAGGGCATTTGTTCGTAGCGCCGCAGGATGACGGCCATCCGCTGCTTCTCCGGCAGCCGCGAGATGGCCCGGTCCACCGTCTCCCGCAGTTCGGTCTGCAGCATCCGGGAGTCGGGTTGGGCCTCGGTTGGTTCCGACACCTGCTGGTGCCAGTCGTCCTCCTGCTCATCGAGGGAGTGTTCCTTCCGGCGCTGCCGCTTGCGGGTCTCGTTGAAGACGAGATTGCGCGTGATGGTGAAGAGGAACGTCGTGAACTTCGCGCGGGGCTGGTAGCGGGGGGCGCTTTTCCACAGCCGCACGAAGACCTGCTGGGCGATGTCTTCCGCCTCGCTGGCGCCGCCCAGCATCTTGGCGACGGTCCCCACCACCGCGTGCTGGTGCCGGGTGACGAGTTCCTCGAAGGCGCCGTGGTCGCCTTTCCCGGCGCGCTGCATCAGCGCCACGTCGATCGCGTCCTCATTGGCCCGGTCGGGAGGGGAAGGATCGGTCATGATGACATATTCGCGCGCGACTTCGGAGATACAGGGGAGCTAACCGCCGGACAATCGGGAAGTTGCGTCTCGCGAGGGCGCGGTCTCGCCATGCGGGCGGCGCCCTGAACACCCGCGACGGCCGCCGCGGCGGCGATTTCGCCCCGGGAGGCCGGTGTGAATAAGGGCGCGGGGCGCGCCGGGTGGGTCTTCGCCCGGCGGTCCCGCCCGGCCCGGCCACCCGGACCGCCGGCGCCGTCCGCCGCGGATCCGAAATTCCGCTTAAGAAACCCCTTGGGGGCGAATTCCGCGAGTCATTCCCACCGATTGTCCACATGCAAAATGCATCATTTCTGGGGAAACTCACTGAAGGTTAATCGATTAAGTGCGTTATGCAGAGCTTACTGAGGTATTTCTCCCCAATGGACTCACAACGCGCGGGGCGCTGTGGGATGCTCCGCATTCTCTGCCGGGGGCTGCCGCGACACCACGCGGCGGGGCCGATTCCGGGTCTCACCGCGGAGCGCGTCCGGGGGAGGGGAGGGCCTGTGAATAACCTGGGTAAAACTCAGGCTGCGGGCCGTCCGGCTTGAGGCGGGGCAGGCGGCGCCTAGTGTGGCGTCCCGCAAGTTCTGCAACATGCTGGGAGGTTTGGAGTTTTTAATTATTCGCTCACTCCGCTCGCAGACGCAGATCGGGCGCGGCCTGTTTCCGCAATTTCCAC
>JABDMC010000367.1 GCA_013001695.1 Akkermansiaceae bacterium | reverse complement strand
GTCCACGCCTCCCGGGCGGTGAAGAGGCGGGTGCGCTGGACGGTTTCGGCGCCCTCGGGGCTGAGCTTGAGTTCCGCGAAGGCTCCGTCCTCGCCGAGCGCGAAGATCCGGTCGCCGGCCTGCAGGAGGCTGCCGCGGAACAACCCGTGCACGCGGCCGTCGTGGCGCCACTGCATGTCATCTTCCCAGGCGATCCTGCCGGTGGCGGCGTGGGCGCACTTGAACTGGGTGTCGGGCGGGTTGCGTCCGGCAAATCCGTAGAGGTGATCGTCGATCCGGAGGGGCGTCATCCAGTGCATGCCGAACCAGCGCTCGGTCCAGACCGGGGTCGATTTCAGGTTGGCGTCAAACTCGAGGAGCGTCCCCCCCTTGCCGTAGCATTCCGAAATGAAGACGCGGTTCTTCCCGACGACGAGGGGCGTGGAGGCCAGGACCGATTCGTACTTGTCGGCCCGCCACGGGACGCGGTCATGGAGCTTCCCGGTCATGGGGTCGAGCACGAGGAGGCCGCCGTGGGCGGGGCGGCTCTCCCCGGCGGCGAGGACGAGGGCCACGTCCCGGTCATGGAGCCTGGTGACGAGCGGCGAGGCGTAGCTGGCGCCCCAGGCGTCGTTGCAGGTCCAGAGGGTCTTCCCGGTGAGCCGGTCGAGGGCCACCACCGCGGGGCCCGGGCCGTCTTCGGGGCCCTTGCCCCCGGCGTTGACGATGAGGCGGTCCTTCCAGACGAAGGGCGTCGGGCCGAAACCGAAGAAGTACTGCGGGATGCCGAAGTCCTCCATGAGGTCGCGCTGCCAGATGCGTTCCCCGGTGCGGAGGTCGAGGCAGGTGTGGATGGCGGTGACCCCCGCGGTGTAGACCCGTCCGTCGTGGATGACCGGGCTGGCGCGCGGGCCGGGGCTGAACCCGTAGCGGTCCCGGTAGGCGACCGGGTAACGGTGCGACCAGAATCGCCTCCCGGTTTCGGGCTCGAGGCACTCGATGACCTCCTCGCCGGCGACCCGGTGAAAGTAAACCAGCCGGCCGTCCGCGAAGACCGGGCAGGTGTATCCCTCCCCGGCGGCGAGCTCCCAGACGAGCGGCAGGCCGTCCGCGGGGAATTTCGCGAGCAGGGGCGACTCGCGCGTGGTGGCGTTGTGGCGGGGCCCGAGGAAGTGCGGCCAGTCCGCGGTGACGGCGCCCGCGGGAAGCGGCTTCGGCGCGGCGTGGGAGGTCAGGCCGTCGACGGCCGCCGGTTCCGCGGCGAGGAGCACCGGGGCGAGCAGGATCGGCAGCAGGGCGCGCATGGCGAGGAAGGCTACGCGGCCCGGGCCCCGAATCCCAACGGGAAATTGCGATCGGGGGTCCCGGCGCCCGGCAGCCAGGCGGGGGACCTCCCTCAGTCCCCGCTCTTCAGCACGCGGATGAAGGCGTCCTGGGGGATGTTGACCTTCCCGATGGCCTTCATCTTGGCCTTCCCCTTCTTCTGCTTCTCAAGGAGCTTGCGCTTCCGGGAAATGTCCCCGCCGTAGCACTTGGCGGTGACGTTCTTGCGCATCGGGCGAATCGTCTCGCGGGCGATGATCTTGCCGCCGAGGACGGCCTGGATGGCGACCACGAAGAGTTGCTGGGGAATGACGTCCTTGAGCTTCTCGCAGAGGCGGCGGCCGTAGGGCTCGGCCTTGTCCCGGTGCACGATGCTCGAAAAGGCGTCCACCGGTTCCCCGGCGATGAGGATATCCATCTTGACGAGGTTGGCGCCCTGGTAGCCGCAGTGCTCGTAGTCCATCGACCCGTACCCGCGGGTCGCGGATTTCAGGCGGTCGTTGAAGTCCACCAGGATCTCGGAGAGCGGCAGGACGCAGGTCAGCATGACGCGCGCCTCGTCGATGGTCTCGGTGTGGTCGAGCATGCCGCGCTTCTCCATGATGAGGGACATCATGTCGCCGATGTAATCGGAGGGGGTCATGATGAAGACCTTCACCATCGGTTCGCGGATCTCGCTGATCTCGGAGATGTCGGGGAGGAGGCAGGGGTTGTCGACGAGGGATTCGCTGCCGTCGGTCTTGGTCACCTCGAAGATCACGGAGGGATACGTCGAGATGACGTCCATGTTGAACTCGCGGCGGAGGCGCTCCTGCACGATCTCCATGTGAAGGAGGCCGAGGAACCCGCAGCGGAACCCGAACCCGAGGGCCGCGGAGCTTTCCTGCATGTAGGTGAAGGCCGCGTCGTTGATCTGCAGCTTGGCCATGGCGGCCTTGAGGCCCTCGTAGTCGGAGGAATCCACCGGGTAGACGCCGGAGAAGACCATCGGCTGGATCTCCTTGAAGCCGGGAAGCGGCTCGGGGCACGGGTGGGTGCTGTCGGTGATGGTGTCGCCGATCTTGACCTCCGCGGCGGACTTCATGTTGGCGATGACATAGCCGACGTCGCCGGCGGCGAGGAGGTCCTCCTTGATCATCTTCGGCCGGAAGTGCCCGACTTCCTTGACCTCGTAGGTCTTGTCGGTGGCGAAGAGCTTGATGCGGGTGCCGCGCCGGAGCGACCCCGACATGAGGCGCACGTAGGAAACCACCCCGCGGAAGGAGTCGTAGACCGAGTCGAAGACCGAGGCGCGGAGAAGCTTGTCGTCGGCCTCGACGGGCGCCGGGATGCGCGTCACCACGGCCTCGAGGATCTCCTCGATCCCGAGGCCCTCCTTGGCGGATGCGGGGATGGCGTCCTCCCCGGGGATGGCGAGGATGTCCTCGAGTTGCTTGCGGCACTTGTCGACGTCCGCGGCGGGCAGGTCGATCTTGTTGATGACCGGAATGATGACGAGGTTCTGCTCCATGGCGAGGTGGAGGTTCGCCACCGTCTGGGCCTCGACGCCCTGCGCGGCGTCAATGAGGAGGAGGGCCCCCTCGCAGGCCGCGAGACTGCGCGAGACCTCGTAGGAGAAGTCGACGTGGCCCGGCGTGTCGAGGAGGTTGAGCTTGTAGCGGATGCCGTCCTGCGCCTCGTAGCGCATCGTGACCGGGTGGGACTTGATGGTGATGCCGCGCTCGCGCTCGAGGTCCATGGCGTCGAGAAGCTGGTCCTGCCTTTCGCGCTCCGTGATGGTGCTGGTATGCTCGAGCAGGCGGTCCGAAAGCGTGGTTTTCCCGTGATCGATGTGAGCGATGATCGAGAAGTTACGGGTGTGCTCGATGGACATGGGGTGAGGGCCGGCGGGGGAAGAAAGCCCGAATCTAGCCGAAAGGCACGGAAAAAGGAAGGGCGGGGGTTATTGAGTCATTGGTTATCGGGTGGTGGGAGGAAGGGATTGCCGAGCATTCCTCACGATCAACCCATCCGTGGTCACCTGTGGGCATCCGCGGACATCTGCGTTGAATTTGGACCAGCTCCAAAGCGCACTCCAGACGGATGATGGCGGGTGGGGCCTGCGTGCCTGGCCCCGGGAGGGGCGGGACATCCCAGCCGCGGGTGACAACCCGCGGGATCGAGGTTCGATTCGATGACCGAGCCCCGGGAGGGGCGGCACGAACCGCCGCACCGGCCCCCCCGGCATGCCGACGGCTCATCCGCAGAATTCATTTGAGGCCGGTCGCAGATCGGGATTGGCTGGGACCATGAGAACGATGGTTTCCCTGCTGGCGGCGCTCTTCGTCACGCCGTCATGGGCCGAGGACGGCGCCCGCTTGGTGAAGTTTCTCAACTACCCCGATTGTGTGGAACTCTCGAACCGGGAGACGGTGGTGGTGCTTGGTCCGCACGTCGGGGGACGGGTCCTGAAGTACGCCTGGAAGGGGAAGGATGCCCTCTACCTCGACCCGCGGGAGGCGACATGGGGGACGCCGGAGGCCGGGGAGCGTCCCGTGGCGAGTGCCGGGCGCTTCGACATCGGTCCGGAATACATCATCCCGAAGCACGACATCCTCTGGAGCGGGAAGTGGACCGCGGAGGTCACCGGTCCCCGCGCCGCGAAGATGACGAGCGCCGAAGACCCCGCCACCGGCGTGCAGCTCGTGCGCGAGTTCGTGCTGGATGCCGGGACCTCGCACCTGAAGTGCACCCAGATCATCAGGAACATCTCCGGCGGGACGGTGCGGTGGTGCCACTGGAGCCGCACCTTCGCCGTTGGCGGCGGGATTGTGGTGGTCCCGGTGGCGGAGGAACCGCGGCGCCTGCCCCACGGCTGGGTGATGTATCACGACCGGAGCATGCTCGATTTCCGGCCGGAGGACCCCGCGGTCCGGCGGCGAGGCCGCTTCCTCGAGATCGTGGACCGCCCGAAGTTTTCCAAGCTCGGGATCGAGGCGCGGGCCGGGTGGATGGCCTACCTGCTGCCGGACGACCTGATGTTCGTGAAGCGCTTCCCGGTATTTCCGGAACGCTCCTACAGCGACATCGCGGCCTTCAATGTCTCGGTGTGGTACCCGGACCAGGCGCGGATGCCGGGGGTGGAACTCGAGCCGATCGGCCCCGAGAACGAGATCGCGGCCGGCGGCGCGGCGTCCTTCACGGAGGACTGGCTCCTCCTCCCGCAGAAATTCCCCGCGGATGGCGGGGAACTCGATCTCGAGGCGATCGAACGGCGGGCGGCCCCGTAGGCGCGCGCCCCGGCGGGTGGTGGCGGGTCACACCGCCCGGTCGTTGGCGAGGCGGGCCATGACGGCCTTCTGGGCGTGAAGGCGGTTCTCGGCCTGTTGGAAGATGGTGTCGGCGTGGAGTTCGAGGATGTCCCCGGAAATCTCCTTGCCGCGGTAGGCTGGCAGGCAATGCAGGACGATGTGCCCGTCGGCGGCGTTCTTCAGGAGCGCGGCGTTCACCTGGTAGGAGCTGAACTGGGCCTCCTTCTCCTTCTGGTCTTCCTGGCCCATGGAGAGCCAGACGTCGGTGTAAATGACGTCGGCACCGGCCACCGCGAGGGCCGGGTCGTCGGTGACCGAGACGTTGGGCGCCTCGAGCCGCGCGAGAAAATCGGCGGGCGGCTGGAATGCGGCCGGGGAGGCGATGACAAACTCGAAGCCGAGCAGCTTGGCCGCCCAGCACCACGTGCGGGTCATGTTGCTGAACCCGTCGCCCACGAAGGCGATCTTGCGGTCGTCCCAGCCGCCGAGCTTCTCGCGGATGGTGAGGAGGTCGGCGAGGATCTGGCATGGGTGCTCATCGTCGGTGAGGGCATTGATCGTCGGGATGTTGGCGAGCTCGGCGAAGTCCTCGACGTGCTTCTGCGAGCCGGTCCGGATGACGGCCCCGTGGATCATGCGGCCGAGGACGCGGGCCGTGTCCTCGATCGGTTCCCCCCGGCCGAGGTGGATGTCGTTGGTGGAGAGGAAGAGCGAGTTTCCGCCGAGTTCGCGAATGCCGACTTCAAACGAGACGCGGGTGCGGGTCGACGACTTCGAGAAGATCAGGGCCCAGGTCTGGCCTTCGAGCGGCTGGTGCTCGTGGCGCCCGCGGCGCGTCTTGAGGTTCACGGCGCTGTCGACGAAGCGCGTGATGTTCTGGGGGTGGAGGGACTCGATGGACAGGAGGTGTTTCATGGGTGTCTGGCGGCGGGGCTGATGGGCAAGGGAGTGATTGGGGACGGTCCCATGAATGACGGGAAGCGGGAAGGGTGCCGGAAGCGGTGCCGGGATGCAAGGGAATCGTGGCGGCGGATTTCAAGCGCCATGCCCGCGGATTTCCCGGAGCGGACGAGCGGGGAGGCACGGCCCGCGGGCCCGCTACCCGGCCAACCCGTCCAGGGTCGCGCGCAGGATGCCGAGGGCGCGGTCACATTCCACCGCGGTCACATTCAAGGGCGGAAGGAAGCGGATCACCCCGGGGCCGGCCGGCGGCACGAGGAGGCCGGCCTCGGCGAGGAGGTGGCAGAGGTGGATGGCGGGGGAGTTGTCCCCGGGGACTTGCAGCGCCGCGGCGTCGAGCTGGATGCCGATCATGAGGCCCTTGCCCCGCACCGCGGCGACGGCGGGATGCTCCCACGCCGCGATGGCGGCGGTGAGTTTCGTCCCCATGGCGGAGGCATGGCCTGCCAGCTTGCCGCCGGCGATCTCCTGGAGGACGGTGAGGGCCGCGGCGCAGGCGAGGGGGTTGCCGCCGTAGGTGGAGCCGTGCGAGCCGGGGCCCATGAGCGAGGAGAGCGGCGCGGAGCCGTCGTCGACGGCGCGGTCCGAGACCCAGAAGGCCCCGATCGGGAAGCCGCCCCCCATGCCCTTGGCCCACGAAATGCCGTCCGGTTCGAGGCCGGGGGCGATGGTGCGCCACCCCATGAGATCCCCGGCGCGGCCGAAGCCGCACTGGACCTCGTCGAGGAGAAGGAGGAGATCGTGTTCGTCGCAGAGACGTTTCGCGGCCAGGAGGAACTCGCGGTCCGCGAGGTGGATGCCGCCTTCCCCCTGGATGGGCTCGAGGAGAATGGCGGCCGTCTCGGGACCGATCGCCCCGCGCAGGGCGCGGGCGTCGTTAAACTCGACGTGGCGGAATCCGGGAAGCAGCGGGTCGTAGCCTTCATGCATCTTCGGCTGGGCCGTGGCCGACATGCTCCCGAGGGTGCGGCCGTGGAAGGAGCGGTTGAAGGTGATCACTTCGAAGCGCGCCTTCCCGTTCTCCTGCGGGTGGTTGTGACCGAAGCGGCGGGCGAGCTTGATCAGTCCGTCATTGGCCTCCGCGCCGGAGTTTCCGAAGAAGACCTTCCCCGGGATCCCGACGCAGTCGTCGACGATGAAGCGCGCCAGTTCGGCCTGCTGCGGAATCTGGTAGAGGTTCGAGCAGTGCAGGAGGGTGCCGGCCTGCGTGGCGATGGCGGCCTGCACCGCGGGGTGGGCGTGTCCCAGCGAGCAGGTCGCGATGCCGCTGCAGAAGTCGAGGTACTTCCGGCCCGCGGCGTCCCAGAGCCACGCTCCCTGGCCCCGCACCGGCACGAGGGGGAAGCGGGCGTAGGTCGGGAGGACGTACTGGTCGAGGAGCTCCGAGGTGGTCATGGCCTGCAGTGTTAAGACGCGCTTGGCCCGACGGTGTAAAGGGTTATCCCGGACCCGCCGCCCCCCGGCCGCGCGCACCGGGCGGCCGACGGAAGAAGCGCAAAGACTATTACTAAAAATATTTTTAGTTGAAAATATTTTACTTTTGTTGAAATGGGGGGAGAATGCGGCATGGGAGAGCAGCAGAATCCGTTTCGGACGGGGGGGATCGCGCGGGGGCATCGCTTTGCGGACCGGGAGCGGGAGGTGGCCCGGATCGGGCAGGGCCTGCGGGAGGCCGGGGGCAAGCTGCTGGTATACGGCCCGCGGCGGATGGGGAAGACCTCCGCGATCGCGCGGGCCCTGGACCTGGAGCAGGCCCGCGGAGGGACGGTGGCGCGGGCGGACCTCTCGACGCTCTCGAGCCTCGCGGACATGGCGGACGTGGTCCTGCGGGAGGTGACCAGGGCGGTCGCCGCCGGGAAGGGCTTCGACGATTTTCTCGCGGAGATCCTGAAGCGGGTGAACATCGGGTTCTCGGTGAAGCAGGATGCCTCCACGGGGGTGCCCATCCCGCAGGTCGACGTGAGCATGCGGAGCAAACCGCTGGAGGAACAGAAGCTCGCGGTCGGCGAGGTCTTCGACGCCATCGACGGCATGGCCGCGGAGCACGGCATCGTCATCGGCCTCGTCCTCGACGAGTTCCAGGAGATCCACCGCTTCGAGGAGAACTTCTCCGAGTGGAACCTGCGGCACATCATCGAGCAGCACGAGAACGTCGGCTACGTGCTGGCGGGATCGAAGCGCAGCCTCATCGACCGCATGCTGGAGGCGGACGGGGCGTTCTACCGGATGTTCGACAAGCTCACGGTGGGACCGATCGCGGAGGACTACCTGGTGCCGTGGATGGAGGAACGCCTCGCCCCGCTGGGAGACGGGGCGGGCGAAGCGAGCGAGCGGATCGTCGCGCTGGCGGGCGAGCGAACCCACGACCGCATGCGGCTGGCGCGGCACACGTGGTTTCGCGCGCAGCAGGCCGGCCGCTCGGGCCGCGGGGCGGTGGACCACGCCTTCGCGGGCCTCGTCGAGGAGGACGCCGACGAGTTCCTGAGGCAGTGGGTGCATCTCACCGTCCCGCAGCAGAACGTCCTGCGGGCGGTGAGCATGAAGGTGAAGGGCCTGAGCACGGCCGACACGCTGCAGCGCTTCGCGCTGAAGAACAGCCCCACCGCGGTGCAGGCCGCGCAGGTCCTCGTGGAGCGGGAACTCCTTTTCCAGCGGCCGGGGGAGAAGGGCTACTTCTTCGACAATCCCTACTTCGAGGCGTGGGTCCGGGAGCGCACCGCGATCGACCTCGGGATGGAGCCGCCGGAGTGAGCGGGGCCGGGCAGGCCGCCACCGCCGCCCCGTCAGCTCGTGATCTCCGTCCCGATCCCCTTCTGGGTGAAGATCTCGAGGAGGAGGGTGTGGGGAACGCGGCCGTCGATGAAGTGCACCTTGTTGACGCCGGCATCGAGGGCCTCCAGGGCGGAGGTGATCTTCGGGATCATGCCGCCGGTGATGACGCCGGTCTCGATGAGGCCCCGGGCGGCGTCGCGCGTCACGGAATGGAGGAGCGATTCCGGGTCGCCGCGGTCGCGCAGGAGGCCCGGGACATCGGAGAGATAGACCAGCTTGGCCGGCTTCAGGGCGCAGGCCAGGGCCGCCGCGGCGAGGTCGGCATTGACGTTGAGGGTCTTGCCGGTGCCTTCCTCCTTCCCGAGGGGCGAAACGACCGGAACGATGTCGGCGCTGGTGGCGTAGAGCACGTCGTCGGTGTGGCACGAGACGACTTCCCCGACGCGACCGATGTCGACCGGTTGGCCGTCGTCGCCCTTCCCGGGGATGCGATGGGCCCGGAACACGCCGGTCCCGGGGATGCCGGTGGCCTTGCCGCCGTGACGGTTGATGAGCTCCACGAGGTGCGGGTTGATCTTTCCGCCGAGGGTTTCCTCGACGATGGCGATGGCCTCGGGGGTGGTGATCCGGAACCCGCCGACGAAGGCCGCCTCGAGGCCGGCGGCATCCATCGCCGCCGAAATGTGCTTCCCGCCGCCGTGCACGAGGACGGGATTGATGCCGGCCACCTCCAGGAAGACGATGTCGCGCATGAGGGCCGAGACGAGATCCTCATTGTCCATCGCGGATCCCCCGACCTTGATGAGGAAGGTCTTCCCGCGGAACCGCTGGAGATACGGGAGGGCCTCGATCAGGGTGGCGGCTTTATGGGCGGGATCGGACATGGGTTCGGGGACGGTTCCCGGCGGCGGGGTGGATGCCCGCCGGAGGGGGGACGCTGTTAGACGATCGCGGCGGGCGAATCAAGCCGGGAGGTCCGGCGGGCGGGGAAGGAAGGCCGTGAAGCGGGAGGCGAGCAGGCCGCCCACCACCCCGGTCACGATCACCGGGGCCATGGGCATCCACGTTTTCTCGAAGTAGAGCAGGGCCGAGAGGCACAGGATGGAGAGCGCGATCACGAGGACCGAGAGGAAGGGCAGGAGGATCTTCCGCATGCGGAGAAAGAGGTTCGGGGCCAGCGCCACCAGGGCGAGGAAGAGCACCTCGCCCCACACGGGCAGGCGCGGATGGGCTTCGGGGGCCTGGGGCCGCGGAAGGGCATCGACCGAACTGACGAGGCGCATGAGTCGCCGCGGGTTTTCCCAGGGGGACGGGTTGGTCGTGGTGGCGTCCGCGAAGACCACCATGCGGGGGGCCGCCCCGGGGAACTCGCGCGTGATGGTATCGGGGGCGATCAGGGTCTTCGCCGTGGTGGAGAGGTACTTCGGCTGGTCGACGAGTTCATAGGCGAGGCGGCCGAACTCATCGATGGCGACGATCGGGCCGGCATCCCCGATGCGGATGTGTTCGCCCATGGAGACGCGGACCTCGTCGGGCGTGACGCCGTAGTGGGCCATCGCCACCGCCACCGGGAAGGAGGGGATGAGGATGTCGTCCCAGACCGCGAAGGCGGGGAGGAAGCGCTGCTCCTCGGGCCCCGGAATGGAATCCTCGGGGGTCATCTCCTCGAGGGGCTTCTCGCTCTCGAGGACCCGGAAGGAGAAGAGGGCGTTGGGCGCCCCGGTCGCCGAGGGCGGGATCACGATGCGGTTCACCCGCGGCAGCAGGCGGATGTTGCCGCGGACGTTTTCGACGGGAATGCCGCTGCGGTGGATCCAGACCGGGCGGGTCTGTCCCACCGGCGAGCGCCGCAGGTCGACGGTGAGGACCGCCTGGTCGAAGGCGCCGATGGTGCGGTCGAGGGTCCGGAGATGCAGTTCGCCGGCATCCTCCCAGGTGAGGGGGGTCTCGATGGCGATGACCTCGGTCCCGAACTCCCGGGCGTTGGCGACGATGACGGTCCAGTCTTCCGGGCGCAGCGGATACGATTCGAAGTAGCGCTGGGGATCCTCATCGACATCGACGCGCAGGATGGGATCGGGCTCGCCCGGCTTCACCGGCCGGACGATGCGCAGGCGCTCGCGGTTCGGGGACTCGTCGACGACGAACTGCCGGCCCATGCGGCTTGCCGAGAGGAACCGGCGAAAGACGTTTTCCTCCTGGGCGCGCAGCGGGCCCCATTGTTCCGCGAGGAAGATCGTGCAGATCCCCGCCTCGAGGGCGATGAGGGCGAGGATGACGCGGATGATCCAGGTGGTCGCCATGGGACGGGCGGGGTTCCGGGCGATCGTTGATCGGCCCGGGGGGCGGGGTCGAGACGCGATCAGCCTGCGATGGCCTTTTCGAGGAGCGGGCGGAGGGGCGCCTCGAGGTCGGTCCCCGCCACGAGGCCGAGAAGTTGCCGGGCGCCGGTGGGGATGTGCTGCGCGTACCAGTCGATGCGCTGGTTGTGCAGGATATTGCCGTAGGCGCCGAGGGCCTGCATGAGCCGCTGGGTGGCGCAATCGCGCAGCAGTTCCGGAACGGGGCGTTCCTCGGCGATGTCTTCCCAGAGGTCGAGGAGGCATTCCAGCTCCTCCTCGGAGTGGTCGAGGTAGGGGTCGTAAAGGAGGGAGGCGAGGTCGTACTCCTGGCGCCCGAGGCGGAGCCCCTGGAAGTCGATGAGCCACGACTTCCCGTCGTGGAGGATGATGTTCTGCGACTGGAAATCGCGGTGGACGAGATTGCGGTGCGAGGCCCCGAGGCGCTTGCGCAGGGCCGCGAGGGCCTCGTCCCCGCGCAGGGCCTCGCCATCCTCCTTGAGGTGGGTTTCGACGAGGTTCTCGATGAAGTAGTCCTGCTCCCAGTGATAGGTGTCCTCGTCGAAGGGCGGGAGGAGCTCGAGGTCCTTCGGGGGGCGCGTGTAGAAGAGCCGGTCCAGCTGCTCGAGGGCGGACCGGTAGTAGGGTTCCCGTTCTTCCCACGGCTCGTCCTTGATGGAGAGGAGGTCCTTCTCGCCGAGGTCCTCGATGAGGGCGACGCAGCGCCCGGGATTGTCGTAGAGGACGTCGGGGACGTTGATCTTGGCCTGCTGGAGGAAGCGGGCCACCGGGAGGAAGTAACGGTTGTCCTTGCGGTCCGCCGTGTAGTGGATGCCGATGTAGGTCGGGTGGCCCTCGGGGCGCAGCCGCACGATGGTGCGCCCGGACGCGCCGCGCTTGATCGGCTCGAGGATCACGGTGTGGGCCGGGGGCAGGTTGAGGTGGGCCCGGACGGCGGTCAGGAGAGTATCAGCTGGCATCGACGGGAAGAGGGGAAGCGCGAACGGCGCCGCGGGTCAATCGAAGACTGCGGGACGGGACGGGTTGGCCGCAAATTCCGCGGCGAGACGGAGCTGGGACGGGTGGCAGCGGGAGGGGCACAGGTCGGGGAGGTCATCGAGCGCGAAGAACCCCGCGCCGCAGGTCTCGAAGCCGGGCACCGGGTCGCCGCCGGGGTCGGTGCAGAGGAAAAAGAGGCGGTAGGCGCACTCCGGGAGGGGGGTGTGGTCGTGCTGGTCGCGGTCCTGGCAGGCGAAGAGGTGGGTGGGGGTGACCTCCAGGCCGGCCTCCTCGCGGACCTCGCGGGCGACGTTCTCCGAGGGGGTGACGTTCACGTCGGCCCAGCCGCCGGGCAGGGACCAGAGGCGGTTCTCCGTTTCCTGCACGAGGAGGATGCGGCCTTCGCGGAAGACGGCGGCGCGCACGTCGACCTTGGGGGTCGTGTAGCCGAATTCCACGGGCCACACGAAGTCCGCCGCCTGGGCCTGCAGGACTTCGGAGGCGAGGACGTGGAGGCGCTCGTAGCGCTGCCGGTCGTAACCGCTCTCGGTGTAGCGGAGGCCGACTTCCGCAATGGATTTCAGTTCGCGGGAGATCTCGAGGAGGCTGGGCATGGCGGGGTCAGAGGTCGGCGCCGGTGTGGCTGCCCGTGGCGGGCTGCGGCGAGTACAGGATGCAACGATCGAGGCGTGCCCCCGCCGCGACGGTGGTGCCGGGCCAGAGGACGCTGTCCACGACCTCCGCGCCGGATTCGACCGTGCAACCGGGGCCGACGACCGAGTGGCGGATGGCGGCGTCCGGGGCCGGGGCGGCGTCGGGATGGACGGCGGGGCCGAGGTCCCGCCGCTGGTGGACTTCGAGGTAGGCCTCGCGCGTCCCGAGGTCGAGCCAGTAGCCGTCGTCGAGGACGTAGCCGCCGAGGAGCCCCTCCCGCGCAAGTTCGAGGAAGGCGGGGATGATGGAGATCTTCTCGCCGGCGGGAATGCGCCCGAGCAGGGCGGCGTCGACGCAGTAGATGCCCGTGAACTGGTGGGTTCCATCCGCCACGCCGAGTTTCCGGTGGATGTCGACGACGCGCTTCCCGTCGACGGCGACGTGCGGGGCCGGGCCCTCGCTGCGCAGGGCGAGGGTGACGAGGTTGTTGCCCGCCATGTGGGCCGTGATGAGCTTGTCGATCCGGATGTCGGTGAGGATGTCGCCGTTGTAGACGAGGATGGCGTCGTTCCCGATCCACCCCTCGATGTTCTTGAGGCCCCCGCCGGTTTCGAGGAGCTCCGGCTCGTGGAAGAAGCGCAGGCGGTCGCCCTCGTAGCCGGCGCCCGGGAAGGCATCCTCCCACTTCTCCGGGAGGTGATGGGTGTTGATGGCGAAATCGAGGATGCCGGCGGCGCGGCAGTGGTCGAGGGCGTAGCTGATGAGCGGCCGGTGGAAGACGGGAATCAGCGGCTTCGGCAGCACCTGCGTCAGGGGGCGAAGCCGGGTGCCGAGCCCGGCGCCGAGAAGGAAAGCCTTGCGCATCCGCCCATCGCTGACGGCTCGGGGACCATCTGGCAAGCGCGGAGTGCGGCCGGAACGCGGCCGCGCCGGGCGCCCGGGCCGGGGAGGACGAAATGGCGGAAACCGGATGCGGAGGATCCCGAATTGGCGGAAGATTGCAGGGCTCCCGGTCGTATCGGGGGGCCGAATCATGACGCGTCGACTGATAGCGCCGCTCCTGGCGGCCGGCCTTGGTCCGGTGGGTGCCCTCCCGCCGGGGTTCGAGATGAACACCTTTGCGGAACCGTTCGAGGTCGAGTATCCCGCCGCCCTGACCGCCGCGCCGGAGGGCGTGGTGTACGTCTCGTGCGACCAGAACGGGTCGCTGGACAAGAAGCCGGACCGCGGGCGGGTGGTGGCGTGCCATGACAGCGACGGGGACGGGAAGGCGGACCGCTTCGTGGACTTCATCCCGAATGTCGACAGCCCGCGGGGCGGACACTTCGTGGGCGGCACCCTCTTCCTGGTGCATCCGCCCTACCTGGCGGCCTATCGCGACACCACCGGCGACGGGGTGGCCGACCGCAAGGAGGTGCTGGTGGACGGCTTCGGGTTCGGGCTCGATTACCACCGCGGGGCGGACCACACCTCGAACGGCTGCCGCATGGGCATCGACGGGTGGATCTACGTGGCGGTGGGCGACTTCGGGATGCCCGATGCGAAGGGAGCCGACGGCAGGGTGGTCACGCTCCACGGCGGGGGGGTGGCGCGGGTGCGCCCCGACGGGTCGGAGCTGGAGGTCTATTCGTCCAACACGCGCAACATCTGCGACGTCGCCATGTCGCCGTACCTCGACGGCTTCACCCGCGACAACACGAACGACGGCAAGGGGTGGAACATCCGCGTGCACCACTTCACGAACGGTTCGGAGCACGGCTACCCGCGGCTCTACAAGAACTTCGCGGAGGAAGCGGTGAAGCCGCTCCTCGACCTCGGCGGCGGATCGGGGACCGGGGCGCTCTACCTGCACGAGCCGGGGATGCCGGAGGGCTACGGCGAGGCCCTCTTCACCTGCGACTGGACGACCGGGAAGATCTACCGCCACCCGTTGAAACCGTTCGAGGCGACCTTCACCGCGGAGGAAGAGGTCTTCATGAAGCTCGGGCGGGCGGTCGACATGGACGTCGACGGCGAGTCGCAAATCTACGTCTGCGACTGGCGAAACGGGAAATACACCTACGCGGGACCGAAGGTGAAGGTCGGGATGGTGCACCGCATCGTGCCGCGCGGCGCGAAGGTCGAGCCGTGGCCGGCCATGGACAAGGCCTCCGCGGGCGACTTGCGGCGGCATCTCCGGCACCGGAGCGCGGTGCGGCGCCTCGAGGCCCAGCGCGAGATCCTGCGGCGCGGGAAGGACCAGGAAACGGCGAAGGCGCTCTTCGCCACCGCGAAGGACGGCGAGACGCCGCTCTACGCGCGGGTCGCGGCCATCTTCACCTTCAAGCAGCTCTACGGGGCGGACGCCACGCCCTGGCTGGCGGAGTTGACGGAGGACGCCACGGTCCGGGAGTTCGCCCTGCGCGCCATGACCGACCGCCGCGGCGAGCTGGAGCAGGTTCCGGCGGCGCTCTACCGGAAAGCGTTGCAGGACGCCAACCCGCGGGTGCGCCTCCAGGCGGTGATCGGCCTGGGCCGCCTGCAGGACCGCGCCGCCGCGCCGGAACTGCTGAAGCTGGCCGCCTCGGCGTGGCGGAAGGCCGCGAGCCTGCCGAAGGGGGAACAATTTCTCATCCCGCACCACAGCGTGCGGGTCCTCGCGGAGATGCAGGCCGTCGAGGCGTGTCTCGCGGCGGTGGCGGATCCGCACCTGCGCGCCGTGGCCCTCCGGGCCCTGCAGATGATGCACGAGCCCGCGGTGGTGGACGGACTGGTGCGGCACCTCGAGAAGGCGCCCACCGACAACGCCCTCCGTCTCGAGGTCATGCCGGCCCTGGCGCGGCTCTTTCATCGCGAGGGGCGCTGGGACCGCAAGGCATGGTGGGGGACGCGGCCCGACGATCGCGGCCCCTACTTCCTCGTCGAGACGTGGGACGCGACGCCGAAGATCAAGGAGGCCCTCGAGCGGTCCTTCTCGATGTTGCCGGCCTCGGACCACGCCGGCATGCTCGAGATCTTCGCGAAGAACCGGATCGACGTCTCGAAGCTCGACCTTGGGAAGCAGGATCCCGTGATGATGGCCCTCGGGGCGCCCACCCCGGATGCCGGGCAGATCCGGGTCCTGACGGATGCCGCCCTCGACCCGGCCCGGCCGTGGAAGGCGCGGGTCGATTGCTTCCGGGCCCTGCAGCGCGGCGCCGGGAAGGAAGTCCTGCGCAACCAGGTGGGGGTGCTCGCGAAGTGGCTCCATGAGAAGGGCCGCGCCGACGATGCCGAGCAGGAGATCTCGGAGTTCATCAACGCCCCGGCGCTGGTCCTCGAAGTGAAGCGCCTGCACGGCCTGGCGACCCGGGAGAACGACCAGATGAGCCGCATCGCATGGCGCGCGGTGCTGACCTTTGCGCACAGCCCGCTGATCAAGGAACGATTCCGGGAGAATGCGATGCGCCTGGCGCGCGACAACCCGCGGGAGACGGGATTCTTCCTCGCCCTCGCCGACCTGAAGCTGTCCGGGTTCGAGGAGCAGATCGCGGCCGCGATCGAGAGCGACAACGACGAGTTGATCGCGGCCGCGGAGCGGGCCCGGAAGATCACGTCCTCCGGGGCGGCGGCGACCGGCAAGAAGGTCGCGGAACTGGATGCCAGGGAGGTCGCGCGGGCCGCCATGGAAGGGAAGGGCGACGTGGCGCTCGGGAAGAAGCTCTTCACCCGCCAGGGGTGCGTGGCCTGCCACGCCGTCAGCCTGGACGCCGTGCAGAAGGGCCCCTACCTCGGCTCGGCGGGCTCGAAGTTCACGCGCGATTACCTCGTGGAGTCGATCCTCGATCCCGCCGCGGTGGTGTCGCAGGGCTTCCAGACCTACCTGCTGACCACCAGGGACGGCGCGACGCACATGGGCTTCATCACGGCCGAGGCGGACGGGACCGTGGAATTGCGCAACATCGCGGGAATCGTGACGAAACTGCGCACCGCCGACATCGTCAGCCGCCAGCAGCAGGACCTCTCGATGATGCCGGCCGGGCTGGCGGGATCCCTGAGCGTCGGGGAGTTTGTCGCGATGGTGGAATACCTCGCGTCGCTGAAGGAGGAGTGACGGCTACCGCCGGCGCGGACGATCGGCCCGGCGGCCGCGGTCGCCCTTGGGGTCCTCCGGGGTGAAACCGATCACGATGTCAAAGCGGGCCTGCAGTTCCCCGGTGGTGCAATCCTTGAGCGGCTTGAACGGAACCGTGACGGACTTCTTCAGCGCGGCGCTTCCGAGGCGATTGTAGATGCCGTCCTTCCCGTTCTGCGGTTCCCCCTCGATGGAGCACTGGGTGGTGAGGATCCGCTTGTTCCGGTGGGAAACCGCGACGTGGATGTGCGGGATCACAGGAGGGCCTCGAGGGCCTTCCGGAACGGCGAGGGCATGGGAAGCTCCGCCAGGTCGCCGGGCGGGTGGAACCGTTCGACCGCCCCGTCCGGGGGAGGCGGCACGGCCGCGGGCGGGCACCGGTGGATGTGCAGGGTGACGCGGTGGTGGGTGATGCTGTACTTCCTCGTGGCGAGGCGGGGGAGATCGGCGACGGCCTCCGCGGGGCGTTCCGGGAGTTTCCAGAGTCCGCGGCGCCGCGCGCCCTCTTCGCGGGAGAGAAGAAGCGCTCCGTTGCGCCTCCGGGCGAAGAGGACGTGTTCGGTCAGGACGACGGTTTCGCGTTTGGGTTTCTTGACCGGGAGGTCCCCGGGGCGGCGGGTCTTGCAGAAGGCGCGCACCGGGCACGGGAGGCAAGCGGGGGACTTTCCGGAACAATGGCTCTGGCCGAGTTCCATGAGCGCCGAGTTGAACAGGCGCGGGTCGCCGGCGGGGACCAGCGCCGCGGCCCACTCCCACAATTGTTCCCGCCCGGCGGCGGTGTCGATCGGCTCGCGGGCATCGAAGAGCCGGGTGAGGACCCGCGCGATGTTGGCCTCGACGACGGGGACCGGGCGATTGAAGGCGAAGGTCGCGAGGGCCCCCGCGATGTAGCGTCCGACGCCGGGAAGGGTCGCCAGCCTCGCGGGGTCGGACGGAAAGACCCCCGCGTGATCGGCAAGGACCGCCTGCGCGGTCTTCTGGAGGTTCCGCACCCGGTTGTAGTAACCAAGCCCTTCCCAGGCTTTCAGGAGGGCGGGCTCCGGAGCGGCGGCAAGCGAGGCCAGGTCGGGGAAGTCGTCGAGGAAGCGTTCGAAGCGCCGGTTGCGGAGCACGGCCCCCACCGTGGTCTGTTGCAGCATCACTTCCGAAACGAGAATGGCATAGGGATCGGTGGTGCGCCGCCACGGGTAATCGCGCCCGCAATCCGCAAACCAACGCAGCAGGGCGCCCTGGAATGCCCGCCGGTTCTTCAGGGGTGATTTTGTGGCGGGGGGTTTCGGCATCTGGTCCGGCGGGAAGTTATGAACAAGCGAGTACTCGCCCGGTGAGGCCAGCGCAATCGTTCAGGCGGGCCGCACGCTGCTGCCGGAGGGCAGGCCGCGATCGGCCGGGGCGGACCGGCGCGGGGCCCCGCGGCAAGTCTTTGACGGCAACGACCACCGCCGCTATAAAATGCGAGAGTGGCACTGACGAGTTTTACGGCGGAAATCGGGGCGGGCGACGTCGGCCGGTTGCGGAAAATCCTGGAGCGGGACGGATTTGAATTCGCAGCGAGGGATTACGCACATTTCTCTGCAAAGAAGGGGAAGCTCAACGTTACAGTCTATGAGAAAGGCCCAAAAGTGCTCGTCCAAGGAAAAGAAACAGAGGATTTCGTGAAATTCACGCTGGAACCGGAAATTCTCGGGGAAGCCCGCCTCGGCTACGAGGAGGTGACCAACCCGGAAATGTTCGAGCCTCATTTCGGCATCGACGAGAGCGGAAAAGGCGACTTTTTCGGGCCCCTCGTCATTGCGGGGGTGTATGTGGACAAGAATTCGGCCCGCGCCCTGCTGAATGCCGGCATCATGGACTCCAAGCGCATCGGCTCGGAACAGCGCATTCGCGCCCTCGCGGCCGAGGTGCGAAAATCCACCGGTGTGAATTGGTCGGTGGTGACGATCGGACCGGAGAGTTATAACAAATTACACGAAGCCTTTGGAAACCTGAACGAATTGCTGGCCTGGGGGCACGCCAAGGTGATCGAGGAACTGGCGGGGAAGGTGCCGGGGTGCCCGCGGGCCCTGAGCGACCAGTTCGCGCACCGGCGGGTGCTGGAGCGGGCCCTCGGGAAAAAAGGCCTGGAGATCGAACTCGAGCAGAAAACCAAGGGGGAAAGCGACGTCGCGGTGGCGGCCGCCTCGATCCTGGCGCGGGAGGGATTTGTGGGGTGGATGCGGAAGGCTTCCCAGGAATGGGGCGTAGAACTCGCCCTTGGGGCCGGCCCGCCGGTCCTGGCGGCTGGGGACAAGTTCCTCGCCGCCCACCATCGCAACGACCTGCGGAAAATCGCCAAGCTCCATTTCAAGACGGCAAACCAAATCTCAGGAGATAATGAATCGAGTCAGCAATGATTGCGAGGCGCGAGGTAAGGAAATTGTCACTCACATGATATAAATTCACACTTTTTATTGCGGGACAAATTACGCATAATTTGCTCGCCTAGACCGGAAGAAACAATAAAGCAATAACCCTAATGTCAACGGTAACAAAACGCGATCTGGTGATCGAAATCAGCAACGAAACGGGGCTGACTCAGCAACAGGTGTTCGACGTCATTCAAAAGACGCTGGACGCTGTAACGGCCCGGCTCGCGGAAGGCGAGACGGTGGTAATGCGCAACTTCGGCACCTTCGAAGTCAAGCAGACGAAAGCCAAGGTGGGACGCAATCCCAAAGACCCGAGCAAGGATGTTCCCATTCCGCCCCGCGCGATTGTGAAGTTCAAGCCGGGAAAGGAAATGAAGGAGCGCGTGGCGCGCATCCTGCCGGTCCTGCGGCAGCGTGACGGGCTTTGATGGTCCGGCTTGGAGGAGTCCGCGGCGCGTGGTAGGATGGAAGTATGCATTGGGGCATGCTTCCGGTGGTGGTGTTGAGTGTCACGGTCCTGACCTCCTGCGGGGGCGGAGGGTACTCGGGATACATGACGAGGCCCTACACGGTGGGAGGGGTTCGTTACCATCCCCTCGGTGTGGACGAGGCCCTGCGCTACCGGGAGAGCGGCATCGGTTCCTGGTACAACGAGAGCAGGTTTTTCGGGTTGAAGCGGGGCAACACCTCGCTGGGGGAAAAGGTGATGCCATGGGATATCAGTGGCGCGCACAAGACCCTCCCGCTCCCGAGCCGGGTGAAGGTGACCAACCTCGAGAACGGGCGCTCGCTGAAGATGCGGCTGAACGACCGGGGGCCGTTCATCCCGGGGCGCATCATTGACGTCACCCCGCGGGCGGCCAGCAAGCTGGGGTTCAAGGACCAGGGCCTGACGAGGGTCGAGGTGGAGGTCTTGAGCGTCGGTGACGGCCGCTACAAGCGGAAGGCCCGCCGGGGCTGGTGGTGACCCGGCCGGCCGGGGGTGGCCGATTCGCGCGGGTCCCGGACGGGAGGGGGCGGGGCGGGGATTCTAGGCTGGCGATCCGGGGCGCAGCCTGTTAGAGACCCGACCCCACGAAACGAGATGGTCCCGGAATCCAGAAAGGAAGTACGTGTCTTCGCGCCGGCAACGGTGGCGAACGTGGCGTGCGGCTACGATGTCCTCGGCTTTGCGATCGGGGAGCCGGGTGACGAGATCGTGGCGCGCTACGTCGACACGCCGGGCCTGCGGATCGGGAAGATCACCGGGGACAACGGGAAGCTGCCGCTCGAGGTGGACCGCAACACGGCCGGCGTGGCGGCGCTCGACCTCCTGAGGCACCTCGGCATGACGGATCGCGGGATCGAGCTGGAGGTGCACAAGAAGATGCCCTTCGGCAGCGGCCTCGGGTCGAGCGCGGCGAGCGCGGTGGCGGGGGCCTACGCGGTGAACAAGCTGATCGGCGATCCCCTGACCAAGAAGCAGCTGCTGCCGTTCGCGATGGCGGGGGAAGCCAGTGCCGACGGCGCGTGGCACGCGGACAACGTCGGGCCGTGCCTCCTGGGCGGGATCGTCTTCATCCGTTCCAACGAGGAACTCGACATCGCGCAGTTGCCCGCCCCCGGGAACCTCTGGGCGGCGGTGGTGCATCCCGAGCTCGAGATCCTCACGAAGGTGGCCCGCGACATCCTGCCGAAGGACATTCCCCTCGAGAACGTCACGCAGCAGATCGGCAATCTCGGCGGTCTTCTCTGCGGGTTGATCCAGGAAGACTACGAGTTGATCAGCCGCTCGATTCACGACGTGATCGCGGAACCGCGGCGGCAGAAGTTGATCCCGGAATTTTACCGCGCGAAGCGCGATGCCGAGGCGGCCGGAGCCCTGGGGTTCAGCATTTCCGGGGCGGGGCCGAGTTGTTTCGCCCTCTGTGAAGGCGAGGAGACGGCACGGCGCGTCGGGCAGGAGGTTTCGCGGGTGTTCTCGGAGGTTCCCCTCGAGAACCAGGTCTTCGTGTCGAAAATAAACCCCCGCGGGGTGCACGTGGTCGGGGAAGGGGCCTCCGCGGGCGACCCGTCGTGACGGGGAGCCGGGACGAGGCGACAGGAGGCAGATGGCACAACGGTTCTACAGCACGAATTCCCCGGGAACCTACGTGGACCTCAAGGAGGCGGTCCTGCGGTCCCTCCCGCCCGACAACGGCCTCTACATGCCGGAGCGCGTGCCGAAGCTCGGCGATGAATTCTGGAACCACTGGCGGGATTGGCCGTTCGCGGAACTGGGATACCGGATCGTGTCGCCCCTGCTCGACGGGGCGGTTCCGGAGGAGGTCCTGCGGAGCATGGTGGAGGACGCCATCAACTTCGACGCCCCGCTGGTGCCGCTCGAGGAGAACGAGTACGTGCTGGAGCTTTTCCACGGGCCGACGCTGGCGTTCAAGGATTTCGGGGCCCGCTTCATGGCGCGCCTCATGGGATGGCTGACGCGGGACGACGGGCGGGAGTTGACGGTGCTGGTGGCGACCTCCGGGGACACCGGCGGGGCGGTGGCCAGCGCCTTCCATGACGTGCCCGGCACCCGGGTGGTCATCCTCTATCCGCGCGGCAAGGTCAGCGGGCTGCAGGAGAAGCAGCTCACCACCCTCGGCGGCAACATCACCGCCCTCGAGGTCGAGGGGACCTTCGACGATTGCCAGCGCCTCGTGAAGGCGGCCTTCCTCGATCGGGAGCTGTCCGAGCGCCTGAACCTGACCTCCGCGAACTCCATCAACATCGCCCGGCTCATCCCGCAGAGCTTCTACTATTTTCACGCCGCGCGGCAGCTGCCGGAGGGGACCGTGCCGGTGTTCGTGGTGCCCAGCGGGAACTTCGGCAATCTCACCGCGGGCCTCCTGGCGGAGAGGATGGGGTTGCCGGTGCGGCACTTCATCGCGGCCACCAATCGCAACGATGTGGTGCCGTCGTACCTCGCCAGCGGCGAGTACCAGCCGCGGCCGAGCGTGCCGACCATCTCGAACGCGATGGACGTCGGGGCCCCGAGCAACTTCGCGCGGATGCAGGAGATCTACGGGAAGGAATGGAAGCGCATGACGGAGCGCATCGCGGGCTACGCCTTCGACGACGAGCAGACCCGGGCCGGCATCCGCGAGCTGCAGGCCGCCTGCGGGTACCAGATGGATCCCCACGGGGCGGTGGGCTTCCTGGCCGCCGAGGAATGGCGGGTCCTCCACCCGGAGGACGTGGCGGTGGTCCTCGAAACCGCCCATCCCGCGAAGTTCCTCGACGTCATGGTCGAGGAACTGGGAGAAGGCGCCGTGGAGATCCCGGAGCGGCTGGCCTGCCTCGCGCACCGCGAGAAGGTGGCCATCGCGATGGAGGCCGATGAAGAGAAGTTCCTCGGCTGGCTGCAGCAGGGAGACTAAGGAGACGCCCTGGCGGGCGAAAGACGCCCTGGTTGGCGGGGAATGCTTCGTCTTCCGGCCGCAGGCCGTCTTTCGCGGCAGCGTCTTTCGCGGCAGCGTCTTTCGC
>JABDMC010000356.1 GCA_013001695.1 Akkermansiaceae bacterium | reverse complement strand
ACTGAGGAGGAACGAAGAAGTTGGGAAACCAGGCCGCGCTTCGACCTTCCCCGCGAACGAAGTGAGCCACTTTTTGAAACTCTGAAAACCCCAGCATGTTGCAGGACTTGCGGGACGGCACACTAGTCGCAAGACGGCATCCTGATGGTGAAGCGCGCCCCGCCCTCGGGGCTTTCCCCGGCGGTGAGCGATCCGCGGTGGATCTTGCAGATGCGGTGCGCGATGGCGAGGCCGAGGCCGGTGCCGCCCGTCTTGCGGACGCGCGAGCTGTCGAGCCGCACGAACGGTTCGAAGATCCTCTGCCGGTCCGCCTCCGGGATGCCCGGGCCGTCGTCGTCGATGTGGATCGTGGTAGTCGCGGGATTCGTCTCGAATCGGACCGCCACCTTGGACCGGGCGTGCCGGACCGCATTGCGAAGCAGGTTTTCGAGGGCCCGCGAGAAGTGGTGTCCGTTGGCGGTCACGGTGGCGCCCGGTGGAATGGCGGCGGTGTCGATCGCAACCTCCGGTGCAAAGGGTTGGACCTTGACCTCGAGAGGATCGAGCAGGGCCCGCAGGTCGAGTCGCTCCGTCACCGGCGCCTCCAAAACCTGCTCGAATCGCAGGAAGCCGAGAAGTTCGTCGAGGAGCCCGTCCATCTCGGCGAGGTCGTCCTGCATGGCCGCGATGCGCTTTTCCCGTTCCTCGCCGCTGGCGGCATCGGCCAGCATCTCGAGCCCGAAGCCGATCCGGGCCGTGGGGGTGCGCATCTCGTGGGAAACGGCATGCACCAGCTCGCGCTGTGCGGTGAGCAGCTCCCGGATCCTGGCCGTCATCTGGTTGAGGCGCTGCCCGAGTTTCCCCAGGGCATCGGACCCTTCCGGGGCCTGGGCCGCCAGGTCGCCCTCCGCGATGCGCATGAGCGTCGCCTCCTGCAGGCGCAGCTTGCGCAGCAGCGGCCAGACCACGAAGAGGCCGGCCAGCGCGGTCACGATTCCGGAGAGCATCAGGGCGATGATGATCCGCGCGCCCTGCTTCTGCTGGAAACTCTGCACGAGGGCGGCGTCGGGTTGCAGCCGCAGCAGGTAACCCGCACCCTTTGGGCGGAAGAAGACCGCATTGGTCGGGGTGATCTGCGCGGCCCGCGGCGCCTCGATGACGTCCATCTGGAAGATGAGCCGGTCCTCGAGCTTCGCCACCTCCTCCCGGGCCTCCTCGATCGACTTCCCTTCCAGCCGGCTCTGCAGGCTCCCGGCGAGGGCCTGCATCTCGGTCGCGAAGTTCGGCCGGAAGTAGATCTTCTCCAACCCGCCGATGCCCGAGAGGATGAGCACGATGCTCACCAGGAAGGTGAGGAGCATCAGGAGGAGGACGCGGAGGTAGAAGCGGGTCATGGCAGCGGAACGCCTGCGCGTTCCGAATTGGGAGTTTGCACACTGGGAAAGTTCAACTTCATCGGCGTGAGGCGTCAGTCGGAAGGGGCAGCCCTTCCGCTACCACCAGTGGCATCAGCCGCCCGGCGCCAGCAGGTAGCCTTCGCCGCGGACTGACTTGATGCGGGCCGGGTGTTTGGCATCGTCGCCGAGCTTCTTGCGCAGGCGCGCCACGCGCAGGTCGATGGAGCGGTCGAGGCCGTCGTACTCGATGCCCCGGACGTCCCGGTAGAGGGCGTCGCGGGTGATCGTCTGGCCGGGCCGGCGCGCGAGGTAGATGAGGAGGTCGAATTCGCCCGAGGAGAGGTCGACGGCGTGCTCACCCTGGGTGACGGTGCGGTTGGCGGGATCGATCCGCAGGGTGCCGATGCGGATGGGCTCCCCGGGATCGGTGGCGGGGGCCTCGGGATGCCTTCGGAGCAGGGCCCGGATCCGCGAGACGAGGACCCGCGGGCGCACCGGCTTCGTGACGTAATCGTCGGCGCCGAGTTCGAGCCCGAGGATCTCGTCGACGTCCTCGTTCCGGGCGGTGAGCATCAGGATGAATCCCGCGAACTGCTCGCGCACCTGCTTGCAGACTTCGAATCCGTCCATCCCGGGGAGCATGAGGTCGAGGATGACGAGGTCGGGGCCGTCATTCAGGATCCGCGGCACGGCCTCGTCACCGCGGTGCACGGTCTCGACCGCAAATCCCTCCTTCCCGAGAAACTCCGCCACAAGGGCGGCGAGCTTCTCGTCGTCTTCCACGATGAGGATGGTGTCGGGCATCGGGCGCCATTCTAACAAAGGTCCCCCGGCGGGGCGAGGCGGCTTTCGTAAGGGATTGTGTCGTGTAGGGCGGGCGCCCCGCCTGCCGAAGCCGGACCACGCAAGTTCCCCCCGCGAGATCCAAGAGAGATTGTAGGGCGGGCGTTCCGCCTGCCGAAGCCGGACCGCGCAAGTTCCCCCGCGAGAGCAAGAGAGATTGTAGGGCGGGCGCTCCGCCTGCCGAAGCCGGACCACGCAAGTTCCCCCGCGAGACCAAGGGCAATTGTTGGCGTTCCGATGGGCATTTCCGTCCAGGCCCCGGCAGGCGGAGCGCCTGCCCTACAAATGCGGATGCGGCGTTCCGGTGGGCGGGATTGGAACAGGTCTCGGCAGGCGGTGCGCCCGGGCGGCCATTTCCGGCGGCGGATCGACGAGGACTTGCACCTTTCCGCTCTTCTGGAATCCTTCTCCCATGAAGGCATTCATTTTCTTCATCTCCCTGTTCGTCGCCATTCCGGCGGCCGCCGAGGATCTGCGCATCGCGGTGGTCGACATGACGCGGCTTTTCAATACCCACCCGCACACCGCGGCGGCCGAAAAGCGGGTCGACGAGGCACGCGCCAAGGCCCGCACCGAATTCCTCGAAAAGAGCAAGGCCCTCAAGTTCGCCCTGCAGGCGCACCAGGACCTCCTCCTCGCCGGCAAGAGCACCGAGGCCGGCAAGAAGCTGGAAACCGCCCGGGCCCTGCAACGCGAGCTGGCCGCCGACAAGACGACCCGCGAGAACGACCTTCAAAAGCAGTTTCTCGACGAGAAGCGGACCATCCTGAAGAACGTCCGGGAAGCGGTCCAAGCCTACAACAACGAGGAGGGCTACGCCCTGGTCCTCGACCGGTCCGCCGCGGCCGGGAGCGGCATCCCCATGGTGGTCGATGTCGAGGGCCTCGATGACATCACGGACGCGGTCATCGCGCGCTTCAAGAAGTGAGCGGCCCGGTTCAACTGCCGGTCGACCGGCTTGCGGATGTCTGGCCGGAGTCCGGGAAGCGCCTGCGGTGCGGCGCCCTGCTGCACGCCGCCTCGGTGACCTCCGACCTGCATCCCACCATGGAGGTGCTGGAGCAGTTCGGCGGGATTGATCTCGTCGCGCTTTTCGGCCCGCAGCACGGGTTCACCGCCACCACCCAGGACAACATGGTCGAATGGCGGGGTTTCACCCACCCGCGCCTCGGGATCCCGGTGCACAGCCTCTACGGCGAGCATCGCGAACCGACCCCGGCGATGCTCGAGGGTCTCGAGGCCCTCGTCGTCGACCTCGTCGATGTCGGGGCCCGCTATTACACGTTCGTCTGGACGCTCTTCCTCTGCATGAAGGCCTGCGAGACGGCGGGGGTCCCGGTGATCGTCTGCGACCGCCCGAATCCGATCAACGGCGTCACGGTGGAAGGCGAGCCGCAGGATCCCGCCTACCTGTCCTTCGTCGGGCTGCGTCCCCTGCCGGTGCGGCACGGCCGGACGATCGGCGAGCTGGCGCGGATGTTCCGCGACGAGGATTTTCCCGGCTGCCGGCTGGAGGTCCTGCCGATGCGCGGGTGGGACCGGGAGATGTGGCAGGACGACACCGGGCTTCCCTGGGTGTTGCCGTCCCCGAACATGCCCACCCTCGACACCGCCACGGTCTATCCCGGGATGTGCCTCCTCGAGGGGACCAACCTCAGCGAGGGGCGGGGAACGACGCGGCCCTTCGAGCTGTTCGGAGCCCCGTGGATCGACCGCGAAGCCCTTGCCTCGCGCCTCAACGCCCTCGGTTTGCCGGGAGCCTGGTTCCGGAAGGCCTCCTTCGAGCCGACGTTCCAAAAGTGTGCCGGAGCGGTCTGCCACGGGGCGCAGCTGCACGTCACCAATCGTGGTGAGTTCCTGCCGGTCCGCACCGGAATCGAGATCATCCGCGTCGTGCGCGACCTCTGGCCGGAGGAATTCGCGTGGAAGCAGCCCCCCTACGAATACGAATATGAGAAACTACCGATCGAAATCCTCGCCGGCGGGCCGGTGGAGAAGTTGTTCCCTTAGCATCGCCCTCCTCGCCGCCACGGGGACGGCGGCGGCCGTCGACAGCTTCCTGCTGACCGCTCCCGAGCCGCGGGAGGGCCTGTTCCGGGACGTGAAGGAATTCGCGACGGTGGGGACCCTCGCGCACACCGTGCCGGACGGTCCCGTCACCTACGCCGAAACCCTGCAGCACGAGTGGATGCAGATGAAGGCCGAGGGCAGGTCGCCGCGCCTCCTCTACTTCTTCTGCACCGTCTACTACACCGCGCGCGAGTCGGGATTCCGCGCCGAGGAGAACTACGACATGAAACCCGAGACCCGCAGCCGCCTCGGCGGGAAGAAGTTCCCGGCGTCGTTCCTCCGCGCCGTGGTCATGGAGGGATTCGGCCGCATGGAGAAGCCGGTCGGCGGGAAGAACTACATCAAGTACGACGGCCGCTGGGGTTACGGGAGCTACCCGCTCGGCAACCGGAACAACAAGCTGCGCGACCGGGTCTCGGCGGCGGTGCACCGCAAGAACCGCATGTTCGGGAAGGGGACGCCCTTCCTGATCCTCGAGCCCGAGATCCACCGCCTCTTCGGCAACATGCGCTTCGAGGCGGCCGACACCGGCGGGGGGCTCTTCGAGAACCAGGTCGACCTCTACTGGGGCGAGGACGACCCCGCGGGATCATCCTCCATCGCCATGGCGGCCAGTTGCCCCATCGGCGTCTGGTGGATCGTGCCGGTCGTCTTCGGCAAATGAGGAGGCGGGACATTACTGTCCCGCAAAGGCGTTCGAAGTGATACAAGACGTGTGCAGGATTGCCTGGACCGTTCCCCTTCCATAAAACCGATTGCGCGGGACCGGAATGTCCCGCCTCCCTAAACGCATTCGCCCGGCAACCATGAAATCCCCCTGGCTCCTCCGCATCCTGGCACTCGCTGGTCTCGTCCTCAGCGCCTACCTGCTCACCCTGAAGCTGACGGGGCGGATCAGCTATCTCGCCGGGTGCGGGGAGGGATCCGGCTGCGAGAACGTCCTCGGCTCGCGCTGGTCGCAGTTTTTCTACGTCCCGGTGACGGCCTTTTCCGGGATGATGTATGCCCTGCTTCTCGCCACGACGTGGAGGCCCTTCCGGCCGGTCTGCGCGGCCCTGGCGGTCTGCTTTGCCGGCGCCGCGCTTTGGTTTTTCGGCATCCTGGCGTTTGTCCTGGAGGCCTTCTGCCCGTGGTGTTCCGCGGCGCACGCCATCGGCCTGACGTGCGCCGTGATCCTCGCATGGAAGTTGAAGAAGGACGACCGCCTGCCGGGATCGGGCCGGTCCGGCGTGCTGGCCGGCGCGGGGGCGCTCGCGGTCCTCATGCTCGGCCAGGTGTTCGGTCCGGTCCCGGAGACGCACGCCATCACCGCGGGCGCCACCATCCTGGAGGATGCCCCCGGCGCGATCCACGGCCGCGGCAGCGGGCCGGTCGCGACGTTTTTCGACGGCCGCAAGACGTATCGGCCGGCGGGCCTGCCGCACCTCGGGCCCCCCGACGCGCCGCACGTTCTCGTGAAGTACTACGACTTCACCTGCGAGGCCTGCCTCGAACTGCACCGCAACCTCGAGGCGGTCATGGCGAAACACCCCGGCCAGGTCTGCGTCATCATGCTGCCCGTCCCCCTGAACAGCGCCTGCAACGAGTTCTATCCGGCCACTGCCGAGCAGCACGAGCACGCCTGCGAGTTGGCCCGGCTCGGATTGGCGGCGTGGCGCGCCATGCCGGACCTCTACCCGGAGGTCCACGAGATCCTCTTCACCCGCCCCATCCTCGAGGCCGAAATTGCCGAGATCGCGGTGGCGCAGATCGTCGGTGAAGAGGCCCTCGCCGCCGCCCGCGCCGATCCGTGGGTCGACGAGGTCCTCGCCGCCGACGCCGGGGACTTCCGTCGACTGAAGGAGGAGACCGTCAAGATGCCGAAGCTCCTCTTCGGAAACGACCGTCTCCTGCATGGCGTCACGAGGACGGCCGACGTCCTCCAGGAGACCCTGGAAGAGGAGCTCGGGTTGAAGTAGGGGCCATGCGGGCGACGCCCCCCCGCGAGTCCGCCGCGATCTACGCATCGGACGCCGACCGGAACTTCTTCCAGAAGGAGAAGAACCCGCCGGTGGCGAGGGGACGGAGGGCCACGTCCTCCGGCCGGTCGAGGAGGGTGAGGGTGGCCCCGCATTCCGCGAGCGCGCGCCGGACGCCGTCCAGGTCATCGGCGAGCGGGCCGGTTTCGGGGCGCAGGGCCGCGACCTGCCGGAGGCCATGGCGGGTGGCCCAAGCGCCGAGGCCCTCCGCCAGCGGACCATCCGTCACCAGGTCCGCTTCGGTGTCGAAGTGCCGCTCGGCGCGGATGCGGGCATCGGCGAGCGCGGAGCGGAGCCATTCCTCGCGGCGCGCGGGGAGCCTGAACCGGCGCCAGGCCTCCCCGTGGCCCGCGAGCTGAATCGCCGCGGGACGGATGGGCGCCAGGGGGCTCTCCTCCGGGAGCAGGTCCTCTTCGTGGATCCAAATCCCCACGCCGTCCTCTTCGAGGGCGGGCTCCTCGGGCCGGGTGGCTTGCGTCACCTCGGGCCGCGGGGGAACATCCCCGAGAAACGCCTCGGGCTGTTCGAGGAGCTCCAGGCCCCCGGTGCGGGAGCCGAGGATCTCCGGGTCGACGTACTTCTCGATGTTGCTCCGCCGCGGCAGGTAGGTCTTCCCGGGGGTCTGCAGGCCCGCCACCCATCGCCACGAAAGGGTGTTCGACGCCGGGTCGGCATCGAGCAGGTGCCGGTAGAAGAAGTCGGCGCCCAGCTGCCACGGGAGGCGCTCGACATGCACCCACCAGCCCGCGAACCACATGCGGGCGTGATTGTGCAGGTAATCGGTCTCCACCAGCTCGCGCGCGAAGTAGTTCATCAGATCGATCGGCCCGCGGGCGGCTTCGCAGGCCGCGGCGCGCGTGCGGGCGTCCTCGAATTCCGGTTCATGGCGAAGGGCCTCGAGATCGGCGAGATACCCGGACCACACCTGCGGCCGGAGGGAAAGCCATGCCTTCCAGTAGCGGCGCCAGTAGACTTCCTGGGTGAACTTCTCGACCGTCGAGGGTGCGTAGCGCTCGAGGGGGGCGGCGGCGCACTCCGCTTCCGTGATGAGGCGATGCCGGATCGCCGGCGAGAGGCGCGAGACGTTGGGGTGGCCGGGAAGGACCTTGTTGCGGTCGCGGGCGTAACGCCCCGCCCGCGGGACGAACTCGCGCAGACGCTCGAGGGCGCCCGCCCGCGACGAGGGGAACCCGGGAGCTCCGCTGGAAGTCAAATCAAGGCTCGTCTGCATTGTTCCCGGTGGGGCTCTCTCGGTTCCGTCGTTGTCACGCCGCCGGGAGCTTGCACGGCGGCGGGTTGAAGCGTCATCCGTCTCAGGCAAAAAGTTTGGGCCGCCGCGTCCGGGCCGGCGGATCCATGAATCGACCCCTACGGCGCGGCGGAAGTCGGCTTCGCGGTGATCTCCGCACCGGCCCGGAGTCCCTCCAGCCAGCGGGGATCGATTCCGTTCGCGGCGCCGAGCAGGGCGCCAACGACCACTCCGCGGTGGCAATTGTCGCCGCCGACCATGGCGTTCGCCACGATGCCGCCGGCAAAATCGTCATGGTACTTCCACGCCAGATACAGGGCGGCCGGAAAGGCCTGGTCGATGTAGCATGCGGGACTGAGAACCCGGCCGATGATCTCCTCGTCCGCCCGCTTTGCCCATCCCGCGGCCTTGCGCGCCGAGAACCAGTCGCCGGCTTCGCGCGGGATGGCCTCGCGCAGCGTGGCGCCGCCCGCGACGGCCATCAGCAGGCGCGCCGTGCAGTCCGCGGCGCGCAGGACATTGCTGTGCCGGTGCGTCAGGGCGACGTGCTGCTTCACGGTGGCTCGCCAATCGGAATCGTCCGGCAACGCCGCCAGCAGGGCGGGAACCTGCGAGAGGCCGCCGATGTGTTCGTCACGGATGCCGCACTTCAAAGGATCCTTCCCCTGCGCGTATCGCGTGAAGAACGCGCGGTGATACTCTTCCAGGTAGGTGTCCCGGTGCCACCCCGGGGTCAGCATGCATTCCACGTAACGCTCGACCCACGCGCCCGGGTCGTAGGCGCCGCGCACCCGCACCTGCGCATGGAGTTCGGCGGCAAGCCGGAGGTTGACGGTGTTTTCGCCGGCCTCGAGGAACTGGTGGTAGTGGACGTCCCGCTGTCCCCAGAACTGCGCCTGCTCGCGCAGGATGTCGGCCTTCTCGTTGACCGGTTCGTAGCTCGACCGCCACAGGATGCTGTCGGGGTGCGGGTTCTTCGGCGCCATGTAACGGTCGAGCACCCCGTAATCGCGCCGCAGGGCCTCGCGGTCGTAATACCAGTGACCGGGCATGGCGAGGGCATCGGCCGCGAGAGAGCCGAGAAGGGCATCGTGAAGCGTCATGACGGGGCGAGCATAGACCGGTTTCGGATGTTCGCCAACGGCGCGGCCGCGGGGCCCCTTCCGGCGCGTGGGGCGGGATTCGGTCCGGAATCCGCGGTTTCGGGGCGCCGCGGTGGCTCGTCGAGACCGGCAAACGATGCAAAATGAGGCTGCCGCTGAAGAGGATGCTGGACGTTTGGGCCGTCCGCGCCGAGACTCCCGGAGCCACTTCGACGACCGCAACCAGATCCCCCCCGGAAGAGATGTCAGTCGCGAATGGCACTCACTTAAGCCGGATTGTCGTTGGTAGCGGCACGGTTGCCCGTGCCGACCAGCCAAGCCTTTCAAGTATCCTCGATGGCTTGGTGTTCGGAAGGCGCAAGCCTTCCGCTACGAAGCGC
>JABDMC010000355.1 GCA_013001695.1 Akkermansiaceae bacterium | reverse complement strand
ACTGAGGAGGAACGAAGAAGTTGGGAAACCAGGCCGCGCTTCGACCTTCCCCGCGAACGAAGTGAGCCACTTTTTGAAACTCTGAAAACCCCAGCATGTTGCAGGACTTGCGGGACGGCACACTAGTTGCTCGTGCCGGGCCGGGCGTAGAGGGCGGTCTTTTCGAGGTTCACCTGGAACTTCTTGAGGGGATCGTATTTGAACTTGGTGATCATCTCCTCGCGCATCATGGCCAGTTCCGGGCTCGGTTCCGGATTGGCGAAGGCGGGCACCGCTTCGGCGGGTTCCTCCCCGGCGGGTTCCTCCGCCCCGGCGGGTTCCTCCGTCCCGGCGGGTTCCTCCGTCCCGGCGGGCGCGCCCTCTTCGGCCGGGTCGGCACCCTCCGGCGTCTCAATCGCGGCGGCGGCGGCGGCCTTTTCGGCGGCGGCCTTCTCGGCGGCGGCCTTCTCGGCTTCGGCTTTCGCGGCCGCGGCCTGCTTGGCCTCGGTCACGCTCAAGAGCATGTATTCCTCCCGCATCTTCTGGAACTCCGCGTAGGATTCGGCGTCCTCGAACCGGTGCACCAGCTCCGGGGCCGGCTTCCCGTCGGCCCCGGTCGTGATCGCGTAGAGGGCGGCGGCATGCGGCACGAGGCGATAGTTGAAGCGCAGCGAATAGCCGTAGTTCTTCGCCATGAACTCCAGGTTCTTGGCGAGGGTCTGCTGCACGCGATTGATGCGGCCCGCGAGCAACTCCCGTTGCTGCACGGCGCCGGCCGGCAGGCCTTCGTACTCGCGGCTCATGGCGACCAGGTTCTGCCGCTGGGCTCCGACGAGCTGCAGGTTCTCGGTCAATTTCCGGTTTGCCTCGGCCCCTTCGATCACGGCGATGAGCTGGTAGTCGCCGCCCGGGTCCTCGACGGTGACGGGCACGTTCTTGGCCTTCGCCATCTCCTCGGGGGTGACGCTGTTGCCTTCCGGGGCCCCGCCGGCTCCGTCGGGAGGGGTGGTCCCGATCTTCCGGGTGAGCCGGTCATCGACGGATCCGGCGCCCGCCGCGGCAACCGGTCCCGCCGGGCGGGCCTGCTTGCCGACCACGAAGCCGATCGCGAATGCGACCACGATCGCCACTGCGAGGACCGGGATCATGATTCTCATATTCATCAGTGCATTTCGTTTCTGGTTCATGGAAAGGGCCTCCGAACCGGGGGTTCATCGGGATCTCGCAACGAACTGCCCGGGGGCCATCCCCCGGGCAGGTCGCGACTGGTTGAAGACAGTTTCGGGGAGTCGTCCGGCACGATCCGTCTTAGAAGCCAACGGTGAAGCGAACGTCGAGCCCGTGGAAGAGGTCGGCATCCTCGCGGAGCTCGCCGCGGTAGCTGAGGCCGAGACGATAGCGGTCGTTGAAGTCGTAGTGGCCTCCCAGTCCGAAGGTCACGGCGTCCTCGCCGATTCCCGGGGCGACGACCGAGAAGGCCGGGCCGCCGGAGGCCAGCATGGCCTGGACCTCGCGGTCGCTGTCCGAGAAGTCATGCTGGTAGCCGAGGTGCCCGTGCATGGCGAAGGGCTGTCCGATCTGCTGGTAGAAGAACTTCAGGGTGAGATCGAGGAGGAGGGCATCCTGGTCCATGTCGCCGATCTTGTAGGCCCCGGGTCCGCCGGTCTCGGTGAAGGCGTCGGTGGTGGCGTCGACGTAGCGCAGGCCGATTCCCGGCGTCACCGTCCACGCGTCGCGCTGGTACCAATCGTAGTCGGCGCCGATGGCGACCTGGAAGGCGTTGGCATCGAAGTTCGGCACGGTGTAGGTGCCGAGCAGGCCGGTGCGGGAGCCGTCGAACTCGTAGGTTCCGTAGGCCAGGTTTCCATAGAGGAGGAGGGGCCCGTCCGGTCCCTGCGGGGTGCTCTCCACGAAGGCGCCCATCACGAGGCCCGAGGCATCGAGGCTGAGGCCGGTGGCCTTGACCGAACCGGTGTCGATGGCGAGGAAGCCGCCGACGGCGAGGTTCGGGATGGTGTTCAGCTTGACGCCGGCATAGCCGCCGTTGCTGCGGATGTCGTAGTCGCGCTGGTCGATGGAGGCGTCGGACTCGACGCTGTTGTGGCTGTAGCCGCCGAAGACCTCGAAGCGGGATCCGGAGGCCGCGGCCGGGGCCACGTAGGGCATGACGCCCTTGGCGCCCGCCGGCTCGATCTCGGAATCCTCGAAGTTGACCATGCCGCCCTTGGGACCCGGGTCCGGGTAATCGTAGGCCGGCTGGGCGCCGCCCAGTCGCGGGGTGTGGCGCATGACGTTCTGGGAATACCCGCGGGTGACGTGCAGGGCGTAATCGACCACCCCGGCGTAGCCTTCCGGCGAGAGCCGGATCACGGCGTCCATGAGGGCGTCCTTGTCGCCGGGGTCGCCGGCGAGGTACACCGCGTCGAGGACCGTTCCGGCCCCGCCGTCATCGCTCCGGTAGTTGCCGACGCGGTCGGTGGCCGAGTCGATCACGGCCTGCAGGATGGCGGCCTTGTTGGGAGTGAAGCTGTCGTAATCCGCGACGGTCTCCCCGGCAGCAAGGCCGAGTGCCACGACGTCGCCCTTGCCGACGTCGAAGAGGACCTGCGAATCGAAGGTCACGCCGTTCGGCCCGGCATTGTCGACGTCGGTGATCTCGCCGTAGCCGATGATGTCGTCGTTCAAGTCGCCGTCAAAGATGCCGCCGGCGCTGTCGATGATGTTCCAGCGCTCGCCGCAGAGGACGTTGCCGGAATTCAGGCCGTGGATGGCGGTGAGCTCCAGCACGCTGCTCGGCTGCAGGGTGGTGAACCCGCTCACATCCACCTTGTCGCTCTCGCGGTAGTGCGGGAACGGTGCGGTCGCGAAGGGGGTCAGCTCGGCATCGTAGGTTCCCGCGTCCTCGTAGTCGCCCATCACGGTGATGGTGCCGTGGCTGAAGCCGGGGCTCATGGTGCCGGTGTTGACGAAGGTGTCGCCGTTAATCCCGCCGGGGTTGATGGACCCGGTTCCGCGGACGGTGTCGTAGACATAGTTGCCGTTCACCGCCCAGCCGCCGGTGGGCTGGATGGTGATGATCGACCCGCCGTTGGTGACGTCGCCGTTGGTGGTGAAGACGCCGTTCCGGATGTCGATCGTGTCGGCGTCGGTGTTGCCGTCGAGCTGCACGTCGCCCTCGCTGGTCAGGTCCCCCTTGCCGAGGTGGGCCCCGGCGTCGGTGAAGGTCCCGTCGTTCAGGTCGTAGGTCATGGCGGTCAGGAGGCCGCTTCCGCCCACGTTGCCGCCGCTGTCATCGTCGTCGTCAGCGATGGTTCCGCTCCGGAAGGAATCAACCGTCTCGCTGCCGCCGAGGACAAGGGTGCCGTCGAAGAGCAGGACGAGGTCGGAACTGTCGTGGAGCACCTCCGAACCGTCGAGACGCAGCGTACTGCCGCTCTCCCTGACGGTGGTCACGCCGGTGTAGGTGTTCTGGCCGCCAAGGGTCAGGTCGGCGCCGTCCTGCACCACGACCTCGCTCCCGGAGTCGCCGCTGATGACGCCCTGGAAGTTCCCCCCGGCGCCACTCACGATGAGGTCGGCATTTGCCAGCGCCACGGTCCCGGCGCCGAAGAGGGCGCCGATCTCGGTATCGGAGTTTCCAAGGACGTCCATGTGCCCGTCGACCGTCACCTCCGTGTCGGTCTCGAGGCTGAACTGGTTGATGACCAGCTCGCCCGGGGCGCGCACGAAGACCTGGTCGGAAT
>JABDMC010000354.1 GCA_013001695.1 Akkermansiaceae bacterium | reverse complement strand
ACTGAGGAGGAACGAAGAAGTTGGGAAACCAGGCCGCGCTTCGACCTTCCCCGCGAACGAAGTGAGCCACTTTTTGAAACTCTGAAGACCCCAGCATGTTGCAGGACTTGCGGGACGGCACACTAGTCCCGCGAGAGAAGGACGAGGACGAGGGTCGCGGTGAAGAGGAGGCCCATGACGATGCCGAAGACGGCGCGTCCCATGCCGTGTTTCGGCTCGGCGGAGTGCCTGCTCTTCCTGATGTCGATGACCGCGATGATTCCGGTGAGCAGGGCCAGCGGCGCCGGCACGACGAGGATCGCCAGGAGGCCGAGGTAGCCGGCGATGATGGCCCAGATCGAGCGGCCGACCGGCAGGACGAGGCGCATGCCGGCATCCTGGCCGAGGGGCGTTTCGGGGGCCGGGGACGGCGACGGCGGATCGGGAGGAACGGGCGGGGGTTGCTTCATGGCAGCATGATTTCTTTCAAGGCGGCGCTGACGGTCGCGACCGGGAGGTCGTTCATGCACCGGTGGTCGAGGGGACACTTGGCGAGCCGGCACGGGCTGCACTCCACGTGGGCATCGAGGATCTGGTGGATGCGGCCGAGCGGCCGGCGGACGCCGGGGTCGCCGGGCCCGAAGATCACCGCGGCGGGGATCCCGAGATGGGCCGCGAGATGGGGAACGGCGCCGTCGCTCGCGAGGACCACCGAGCATTGCGCGAGGGTGGCCAGCAAGCCGGGGAGGTCGAGCCGGCCCGCGGTGCAGTCCACCTCCCCGCCGAGGCGGCCGGCGAGCTCATGGGCTTCGCGCTCGTGACCGGGCCGGGCGACGACGACCACCTCCGCGGCGTTCGCCTCCATGACCAGCCGCGTCACCTCCTCGAAGCGCTCCAGCGGCCACCGGTAGGAGGGGCCGAAGTCGGATCCGGGCGCCACCGCGAGGCGCGGGCGCTCCGGCCGCTCCGGCAGGTCCGGGGTGACGAAGTTCTCCGGGACAAAGGTCTTGATATGGAGCCTCTCGAGAAGGTGCATGTAGTGCCGGACGCGGTGGGGCACCGGTCCGTAGGGAGGCGCCGGCGGCTCGACGGGGTCCGTCAGGCTGGCGCCCAGCCCGCCGAGGTCATACCCGATGCGCTGGTTGATGCGGAGCGCCTTGAAGGCGCGCGCCGCCGCGGACTCTCCCCAGGCCAAGGCCGATTCGAACTCGATGCCGGTCGCCTTCAGGCGGCGGGCGATTTCCGATGGCGACGTCTTGTCGGGGAAGGTGACCACCTTGTTGAGGCGCGGGAGGTAGTCCCAGAGGGGCGCGGAGGATTCCGGGGCGGCGAGCACGATGGTGGCGTTCGGCCGCCCGTTGCGGAGGGCGCGCACCGCCGGGGTGGCAAGGCACGCCTCCACCAGATCCCCGGGCGGGGCCACCGCGAGATAGCCGCCCTTGAGGTGCAGGGGCGGCTTGTCGGGGATCGGGTTGGCATGCGCTACCTTCGCCATCGCGGGCAGGCTAGGCAGGCGCGGGGCCGGCCGCAATGCCGCGGTTCTGTTAGAGCGCTTCCTCGAGGGGAACCATCTCCACCGGCGGCCAGGCCGCGGGCCGGTGGAAGTCGGGATCGCCCCCGGAGGGCGTCGAGGCGCACAGGAAGGATTGTTGAGGAGAATTGATGATAAAGGTGGCGTCCAACCGGGATGCGGGGCCAAAAAAAAGCCGCTCCCGGAGGACGCCGATCGGGATGCGGATCGAGGCTTCCCAGGAGGCGGTCCCGAGGGCGCCCTCCGCGGAAACCCCCGGAATTTCCCACCCCTTCGGGTCGATTGGCTGGCGCGGGCCCCGGAAGAGGCACGCCCACCACGCCCCGTTGGGCGCCAGGTTGACTTCGAGGTATTGGCCCCGGGAGGGATCGGCCAGGAAGAATTCTGTGACATCGTGGCGCCACAACTCGCTCTGAAAGGATCCCGGGACGGCCCGGGGATGCAGCACCGCGGCGCCCGGCCGCGTGGCGTGAAAATGCAGAAATCCGGGATCCAGCCCGAATACAAACTTCACGGGAGGATCAACACGCTTCCCATACCAATCATGATCAACAATCTCCAAGGGCGCCCCGCGAGGGCGGAAGGAATCAACAGTAGTCCAGATCCTCATGGCCGGTGTCGGTCAATGGCGTTCGGTCGGCGGTCGACCTATTCCATGGACAAATAGGTTTTCCTTGTATTCCACGTCAAAATAGTGAATAAGTAGGTGCATCCTCATAGAGGGATTGGAGGGTCCCACTACTCCTTGCCTAGTGTCTATTGAATTAAAGACGATCGCCTACATCGGGGAGGCACCGAAGCGCCGGAGCCCGTTTCAGATTCTCGGCGGTTGGATTCTGCTCCTGATGGCCTTGGGGATCAGCTATTTTTTCCTGGAGCCCCTGGTGCCGTTCCTGGTGGCGCAGCGGAGCGAAGCGAATGAGCGCAATGCCCGCGCCGCGATCGAGGCCCTGCGAGATTCCGGCACCTTCGGCGGGCAATTGGCGGCGGCGGCCCTCGAGCAAACCGCCCTCGAGCCGGACCCGGCTCTTGCCGCGGGGAAAGGCGGAAACGGGGGCGGAGACGCCCGGCCGGAGACCGGCTGGAGCGCGGATCTGCTGGTGCAGAGCTACCGCTCGCTGGGCGTCGATCTGCAGCAGCTCGTCCAGGAGGACATGGAGAAGAATATTCGTTCGTATCCGCAGTATTGGAAGTGGAAGGGTCCGGACCCGGCGGTCGACCACCGGCGGGTGCCCAACCTGCACCGGTATTTCTCACGCTACGGCATGGCGCTGCCGGTGACGCGGAACCACGCCGAGTTCGCGGTCGGCGACGTGGTGGTCTGGCGCCTGCCGAACGCCACGAGCGACGACGGGGCGCGACACATCGGGGTGGTGGTTCCCGGGCCCGGTGCCAAGAGCCACGAGAAGTGGGTCGTGCACAACGAAGGGTCCGGACCGGAATGGGACGACGATCTCTTCCAATTCGAACTCATCGGCCACTACCGCTACGCGCCGGGAGCGCAGGCCGTGACGGTCGTCGAGGAGAAGTAAGGCCGCGCTCGCGGCGACAAGTTTCCGGCCCGCAGACGGCGTCGCACGTTCAGGGTCCTTGCCTTTTGCCGCATCCGCGTCGACGGTACGGTGTGAAATCATGGCTGTGGATCTTCGCGGCCGGCATCGCGGGAGGGGTGGCCCTGGGGCTCATCATGGCCCCCGTCTTTCATCGGGGCGCCGCGTCCCGCGGGGCCGGATGGGGCCTGAAAACAGGCGTTTGGACCGGGCCGGATTGGAGGAGCCGTCTCGCCGGCCGGGGCCCCAAAGCGGGGTCGCGCCGCGGGGGCCAGCGCCATGCGCGGCCGCATACCGACCTGCGCGAATACTTCGAATCCTTGTCGGGAACCGAGGAGCTGTACGACCTCAATGTCGTGGAGGCGGTGCGGCGGGCGTTCCAGGTCACCATGTTCTCCGAAGAAGAAGCGCGGGCCGGGCTGAATATCCTGGCGGAGTTGGAGCAGAATGAGGAGGACGATGAACTCTACGCATACGCCGCGGGGTTGCTCCTGGCGCGGTGGGCGGAATTGAACGGACCGGAGGCCTTCCGCTATGCGATCGAGCATAGCGAGCGCTGGAAGTACTATTCCAATGACATCGCGGCGGTCGCCATGACGAGCTGGACGGAGACCGATCCCGCCGGAGCCACGGAGTGGTTTCGGGAGATGCTCCGGGAAGCCGAAGGCGACAATTCCAGGGAATTTCTCCGGGCGGACTCGGTACAGGAGGCCCTCTTCACCACCCTGGCGCGGATGGACCGCGAAGCGGCACACGAGCTGGCGACAGATCTCGGTGGGGCGATGCGATTCGGTTCCATGGAAGTGGTGGCCAGAAACGCCGCCTCGGAGGCGGAGCTGCAGGAATTGTTGTCCGGAACGGAGGGGACTCATCCCAGCGTTCACAGAGCGGTCCTGGAGGAATGGGCCCGACGCGATCCGGCGGCGGCGGCCGCTTGGCTGGAGGCCAACCCCGCTGCACGCCCCGACCGCACCGTGTTCGAGGTCGCGCGCATGTATTTGGAGAAGGATCCGGAAGCGGGGGTGGAGTGGTTCATGCGCCAGGAGATCCATGCCGCCCACGTTCCCCTCCGTCTGCAGGCGGTGACGGCCGGGTTGGCGCGGCAAGACGTGGCGGCGGCGGCGGAGTGGCTGAGCCAGCAGGCTGATGATCCGTACCGGGATGACGCCGAGCGCATCCTGTCTGTGCATTTGGCGAGGAGCGGCCACTGGGCGGAGGCCTTCCAGTGGGCCGCGGCCATCGACGACGAAAAGGTGCGGACCCGGGCAGCATGGACCGTGCTCAGTCATGGACAAACTGCCGAACATGAGCCAGCCCGGGCGACGATCTTCGAGGCCGGCCGGGCCGCAGGCTTCGAGGAGGAGGCCGCCGTTTGGCTCGAGAGGATGGAATCCCGTTAGGGCCGCTACTCGCCGCTCTTCTTCTTCCCGGCCTCGCCGCCGGTCTTGTCGTCCTTCTTGGCCGCGTCGGGGACGAACTTGAGGGCCACCCCGTTGATGCAGTAGCGCTGGTCGGTGGGGGTGTTGAAGCCCTCGCCCTCGAAGACGTGGCCGAGGTGGCCGTCGCAGACCGCGCAGCGCACCTCGATCCGCACCATGCCGGCGGAGAGATCGCGCTTCGTCTTGACGTTCTTCGCCTTCGACGGGTCGTAGAACGACGGCCAGCCGCAGCCGGAGTCGAACTTCACCTTCGAGTTGAAGAGCTCCGCGTCGCAGCCCGCGCAGTAGTAGGTTCCCGCACCCTGGTGCTTGAACTCGTCGTAGACCTTGCCGTAGGGCCGCTCGGTGCCGGCCTTGCGGAGGACGTAGTACTGTTCGTCGGTGAGTTCCTTCTTCCACTCGGCGTCGGATTTCTCGACGGGCGTGGCGGGTTGTTCCGGGGCTTCGTCAGCGGTGGCCATGGCGGTCTTCTTCGTTTTGGAATCCTTGTCGGCGCGGGCCTCATCGCAGGAGGCCGTCAGGAGGGCCAGCCCGCCGAGGGCGGCAGCGAGTGGGAACAGGCGCTTCATGCCGGTAAACTAGTGGTTGGAACCCGGGCTGTCAAAGGGGTCGTGGACGCCGGGCCCCCGCTCCCGGCGCCGGCCGCCGTCCCGCGGGTGGTGACGGCGGCGTCCGGCATCGAATTGCCGGCGAGGAGCGGCCCGGCCGTCGCCGGCGGGATCCGTCGGAACATGACCGGGACGGGCATGCCCCGTTCAGTTCGCGACGAAGCCCGCCGGGAAGATGATCTGCATGAGGAGGGAGAGGAAGAAATTGAAGATGAGGATGGCGAGGGAAGAATAGACCATGGCGTCGGTGGTGCCGCGGCCCACGCCGACGGCGCCATTGGAGGCCTTGAGCCCCTGGTGGCACGAGATGATGACGATGAGGAGGCCGAAGAAGAGGCCCTTCACGATCGCGATCGTGATGTCGCTGTAGTCGGTGAAGCGCTCGGTGTGGTAATTCCAGTAGGGCGCCGGGATCTTGAACGAGTAGACCCCGACGATGTAGGAAGCGAGGATCCCGAAGGCGGCGGATTCCGCGATGAGCAGGGGGATGGAAATCACCATCGCGAGGATGCGCGGCGTGACGAGGAAGTCGATGGGATGGACCGCCATGGATCGCAGGGCGTCGATCTGCTCGGTGACCTTCATGGTGCCGATCTCGGCGGCCATCGACGAACCGACCCGGCCGGCGAGCATGAGGCCGGTGATGGTGGGGCCGAGCTCGCGCAGCATGGCGACCGAGACCAGGGCGCCGCCGACGGTCTCCATCTTGACAAGCGAGAACTGGAAGAGGGACTGGGCGGCGAGGACCGCCCCGGTGAAGGCCCCGGTGACGATGACAACCGGCTGCGAGCGGTAGCCGATCTCGGCGATCTGGTAGATGAACTGCCGCCAGCGGCGCTTGCCGCGCGCCAGGGACTCGGCGATCTCGCCCATGAGGGCCGCGAGCTCGCCGAGGTAGAGGAAGAACCTCATGACGAGCCGGCCCAGCAGCCGGAAGTAAATCACGACACGGATTAAAATATGAAATTCGAAATTCTAAATCCTAAACTTTGCTCTCATACTTGAGTTGGGGATGAAATGGGTCCTGATTGCGCTGGGTTTGGTGATCGTGGGCGATCTGCTGTGGCTGGCGTGGGCCTACAACCGGCTGGTGCGGGCGCGGAACCAGATGAAGGAGGGGTGGAGCGGCATCGAGGTGCAACTGAAGCGGCGGCATGATCTCGTCCCGGCGCTGGTGGAGTGCGTGCGGGGTTATCAACAGCACGAGCGCGAATTGCTGGAGGCCGTGACGCGCGAACGCCGCGAGGCGCAGGCGGCGGTCGGGGCCGCGCAGGCCGGCGGGGCGGAGACCAGGCTGGGGCATGACCTCGGCAAGGTCGTGGCGCTGGCGGAGGCCTACCCGGATCTGAAAGCCGACGGCCAGTTTCGCAAGCTCATGGCCGAGCTGGTGGAGACCGAGGATCAGCTCCAGTATGCGCGGCGGTATTACAACGGGTCGGTGCGGGAGCTGAACAACCTGATCGAGGGATTCCCGAGCAATCTCGTGGCGAGGAGCTTCCGCTTCACCCCGGGGGATTTTTTCGAGGTGGAAAGCGCCAGCGAGCGGCTGGCGGTGGATTTAAAGGACAAGCTGGGAGGCTGATTGTGACACCCGTGGCGCCACGACGAGCACGGGGCCGGAGCGGTCCGGCCAACGGGAACGGCGCCCTGCGGATCGCCCTGGTCCTGCTGGCGCTGGTTCTGCCGGCGGCGGCCGCGGAGCGCATCCTGTTGTTCGGGAGCGCCATCGAGGTGACGCCGGACGGGGACCTGCTGGTCACCGAGACGATCCGGGTGAAGGCCGAGGGTCGGGAGATCAAGCGCGGGATCTACCGGGACTTCCCGCAGCTCTACAAGGGGAGGTTCGGGCTGAAGGAGAAGCGGCCCTTCGAGGTGCTGTCCGTGAAGCGGGACGGAAAGGACGAGAATTTCGTGGTGGAGGCCCTGGGTTCGGGGTCGCGGGTGCGCATCGGCCGCGCCGCTCACCGCCTTCCGGGCGGCGAATACAGCTACGAGATCCGCTACCGGACCGGGCGGCAGTTGCTGTTCTTCGACACGCACGACGAGCTTTACTGGAACGTGACGGGAAACTACTGGAGCTTCCCGATCGAGCGGGTCGAGGCGACGGTGGTCCTGCCGGACGGCATCGCGGTGCGGAGCGTGGAAGCCTACACCGGTTCCAAGGGGGCCAAGGGACGCGCCTACGCGGCGCGCCATGCGGGCAACCGGGCCACGATCGAATCGACGGCCCGCATGTCGCCGGGGGAGGGCCTCACGGTGGTGGTGACGTGGGATCCCGGGCAATTGCGCGAGGCGGCCTATGCCGGCAAGAGCATCCTGTGGCGGGACCATCCCCTCGTGGTCGGCGGGGCGCTGCTTCTGCTGGCGGCCTTCCTTTACCAGGTGGTGGCGTGGTTCCTCGTGGGGCGTGATCCGGCGAAGGGCGTCGTGATCGCGCGTTTCGAACCGCCGGAGGGGTTTTCGCCGGCGGCGGTGCGCTACCTCGACCGCATGGGGTTCGACAACACCTGTTTCAGCGCCGCGGTGATGGGACTGGCCGTGAAGGGCGCCGCCCTGATCAGGCAGAGCGGCAAGGATTACGTCCTGAAGGACCGCGGCAAGACGGACGGCCTGCTGCCGGACGAGACCATCCTCTACGCGAAGTTGCTGGCGGGCCGCAAGGAGTTGCCGCTGAAGCGGTCGAACCACAAGCGGATCGGCGGGGCCCGGAAGGCGCTGCAGAAGGCGCTCCGGGCGAAGCTCGAGAAGAGGCATTTTTTCCGGAACCTGAAGTGGTGGTTGCCGGGCTTCCTGGTGGCCATGGCGGGGGTGATCACGGTGCTGTTGGCGAGCGATGCGGCGGCGCCAGCCTTTTTCATGCTGCTGTGGCTGAGCGTGTGGACCCTGGGGACGGGGGCGCTCGTTTCGGCGGTGGTCAGCGCGGTGCGCAGCGGCGGGTGGGCGAGCGCCGTGGGGACGGGCCTCTTCGCGCTGCCCTTCGTGTTCTTCTGGTTCGTGGGGGTTGGGTTTTTCCTGGCCACCGCGGGGGTGCTGGGGGCGGGGGCCTTCGTGGCCGGCGGGGCGATGAGCGTCGCCTTCTACCACCTCATCAAGGCGCCGACGAAGATGGGGCGCCGCGCCATGGACGAGGTCGCGGGGTTCAAGCACTACCTCGGGGTGGCGGAGGAAGACCGCCTGAACCTGCAGAATCCGCCGGAGAAGACGCCGGAGCTGTTCGAGCGCTTCCTGCCCTATGCCCTCGCCCTCGGCGTCGAACAGACCTGGTCCGAGAAGTTCGACGCGGTCCTCGCGGCCGCGGCGGACGCCCCGGGGGAATCGGGCCGCTACCGGCCCAGCTTCTACACCGGCAGCTACACCGGCCTCGACGGGGCCATGGCGGCCGCCGGGG
>JABDMC010000341.1 GCA_013001695.1 Akkermansiaceae bacterium | reverse complement strand
CTCATCACGATGAAGCACATCGACAACATGGCGAAGATCATCCTCCTGACGGGATCGATCGTCGGCTACGCCTACCTGATGGAGCTTTTCGTGGCCTTCTACTCCGGCGCCAAGTACGAGATGGCGGCCTTCCAGTACCGCATCACGGGCCCCTACTGGTGGGCCTACGTGTGCATGATGAGCTGCAACGTCCTCTCGCCGCAGCTCTTCTGGTTCAAGTGGTGCCGCGAGAACCTCTGGGTCGTGATGTTCGTCTCGATGTGCGTCAACGCCGGGATGTGGTTCGAGCGCTTCGTGATCATCGTGACCACCCTGGCGCGGACCTGGATCCCGGCCGACTGGAAATACTACAACCCGAGCTGGGTGGACATCGGCACCTTCATGGGCACCATCGGCCTCTTCCTGACCCTCTTCCTGCTATTCCTGCGCTTCCTCCCGTGCATCAACATCGCGGAAGTGAAGTGGACCAAGAAGGACAGCGACGCGCACTGGGACGACAAGCAGGCCCACCCCGACCCGGGAACCGCCCCGGAGCCCGCCTACCAGCACGAGATCGAAACCGGAACCGCGGAAGTCTGACCGGACCATGAGCACCACCGTCAAACGAGTCTACGGATACCTCGCCGAGTTCGAGAGCGCCTCGGCCCTCTACAAGGCGGCCGAGAAGGTGCGCGATGCCGGCTACCGGAAGTGGGACTGTTTCACGCCCTACCCGGTGCACGGGCTGGACGCGGCGATGGGCGTGAAGCGCTCGATCCTGCCGTATTTCGTCTTCTGCGGCGGGTTGACCGGCTTCCTGACGGCCTTCCTGCTGGCCTACATCACGCAGGTCGGGATCTACCCGACGGTGGTGCAGGCCAAGCCGGCGAACATCTTCACGGTGCCGGCCTTCTTCCCGATCATGTTCGAGCTCACGGTGCTGTTCTCGGGATTCACGGCGCTCTTCGGGCTGCTGGGCCTCTGCCAGCTGCCGCGCCTCAACCATCCGCTTTTCGCGAGCCGCCAGTTTGCCCGCACCACCGATGACGGCTTCTTCATCGCCATCGAGGCGCGGGACCCGAAGTTCTCGGCGGAGGGGACGAAGGGATTCCTCGACGAGATCGGCGGGGGAAGCATCGAACTCGTGGAGGACGAAAGCCGCTAGGGACCCGGAAGCTGACCGATGATCAAGTATTTCATTCTCGCCTTCGCCCTCACCGCGGTCCTCGTGGTGGGCATCTTCGGCGTGCGCGGGCAGAAGTTCAGCCGGCCGCCGCTGGAGCTCTTCCCGGACATGGACCGGCAGGACAAGCTCCTCAGCCAGGCGCCGGACCGCTTCTTCGCGAACGGGATGGGATCGCGCCGCCCGGTCGACGGGAGCCTCCCGCACGCCACCGCCGACGGCGTCTTCCCGCTCGAGTTCAGCACCGGGATGGACGGCTACTACTACACCGGCGCGATCGATGACTACTTCGGCAACGGGCTGCCGCTGGAGGATCTCGGGCTCGACGCGGGCTCCATGCCGGCCTTCCTGCGGCGCGGCGCGGAGCGCTACGACGTGTCGTGCACCCCCTGCCACGGCTCCTCCGGTAACGGGAAGGGGATCACCAGCTACTACGGCCTGGCCGCCATCGCGAACCTCCACGACCCGCGCTTCGGCCGGGACCAGTATCCCGACGGGCGGATGTATCACGTCATCGCCAACGGCCAGGGGCTGATGAGCGGTTACGGGGCCACCCTTCCGGTGCGCGACCGCTGGGCCATCGTGGCCTACGTCCGCGCCATGCAGGCCGCGAAAGCCGCGGCGGACAGCGCCGGCGAACCCGAACCAAGCGCAAGCAACTGATCATGGGCCACACGGTGACATCCAAGGACATTCCCGCCGGGGGCGAGCACCTCGACCGGGGAAAGGTGGCGAAATGCATGCGGATCTGCGCCGTCGTGGCGGTGGTCGGAACCGTCCTGAGCGTCCTCTTCCTGCTCCTCGGGCCGGAGAAGTGGCGCGGCAGCTACGCCTTCTCGTGGCTCCTGGCCTTCTTTTACTTCCTGACGATCACGCTCGGCGGGTGCTTCTGGACGCTGCTCCACAACGTCTCGAACTCGGGGTGGGGGACCTCGGTGCGCCGCATCATGGAGAACGTCGGCTTCGTCTTCCCCTTCATGCTGGTCTTTGCCCTGCCGCTCCTGCTGCCCGAGGTGCAGCGCTTCCTCTACGAGTGGATGGAGCTGCACCGCGGGGCCGCCGACGGCCGTCCGCTGCTCGGCGGCAATGCCGTGGAGGAATTGCACCACAGTTCCGACCCCCACGACCACCTCCTCTACCTGAAGTCGTGGTTCCTCAGCATCCCGTTCTGGTACTTCCGCTTCTTCTTCTACTTCGGGGCCCTCGGCTTCGTGATCTGGCGGCTGCGGAAGTGGTCCATCGAGCAGGACACCGACCCGAACCCCGGCACGGCCCGCCTCTTCAAGCAGCGCTTCCACTCGGCGTGGGGCATCCCGATCCTCGCGGTGTGCCTGACCTTCGCCGCCATCGACTGGGTGATGGGCCTCGACTACACGTGGTTCTCGACGATGTGGGGGGTGTATGTCTTCGCCGGCAGCGCCCTGAATGCCATGGCGGTCATCATCTTCCTGACCCTCTGGCTGCGCCGCCAGGGATACCTCGAGAAGGTGGTCAGCACCGAGCACTACCACCTCATGGGCAAGCTGGCCTTCACCTTCACGGTGTTCTGGGCCTACATCTCCTTCTCGCAGTTCTTCCTGATCTGGTACGCCAACATCACGGAGGAAACCCGCTACTTCCTGCTGCGCAACACCGAGAACTGGAACGTGCTGAGCATCGGTCTCGTGGCGCTGCACTTCTTCGCGCCCTTCCTGCTGCTGATCCGCTCCGACGTGAAGAAGAAGCCCGGATTCATGCTCTTCATGTCCTGCTACCTGCTGAGCCTGCACCTCCTGGACGTCTATCACATGATCATTCCGGAGCGGGGCCCCTCGGTGGGCATGGCCGCCGAGACGATGGGGCACGAGCCGGTCCTCTGGATCGGCGGGGCGTGGCTCCTCGACATCGTGGCGCTCGTCATCATCGGCTGCGGCTTCCTCTACTTCCTGCTGCGCAACCTGACCTCCGCGGCGCTCTACCCGCACCGGGATCCGCGCATCCTCGAATCCGCAAACGTGCACAACTGATGGACCCCGCCCGCGACAATCCCCTGGTGCGATTCTCCTCCTTCTGGCTGGGAGCCCTCATCTTCGTGTTGTTCGGGCTGGCCTGCCTCGTGATCGTCCCGCTCCTCGGCGGCAAGGAGGAAGACGCCATGGATGCCGCCACCTCGGAACGCCGCATCGAGAACCTCCGGGAGATGCAGGCCGCGCAGGACGCCGTGCTCACGCGTGACCAGGTGAGCGCCCATTTCCGGGCCGCCGGGGAGGGACTCCTCGCCGTGCAGCCCGCCCCGATGAAGGTGCCCACCCAGGTCGTGCCGGGATCGCCGACCGCTGAAAAGCTCGCGGCCGACACCGGCCCGCCGCCGGACGTCGAGGAACTGGCCGCCGACGCCCCGGTGGATCCCGCCGTGATGGAGCTCGGCAAGGCCCAGTACATCCTGTGCATGGCGTGCCATGGCGCGGATGGCAACGGGGTGGCCAACATCGCCCCGCCGCTCGCCGGCTCGGAGTGGGTCACCGGCCCCGTGCAGAACCTCATCCGCATCCAGTTGCGCGGCCTGACGGGACCGATCACGGTGAAGGGCAAGGAATACAACCTGCCCGCCCCCATGGTGGCGCAGGCCTTCCAGACCGACGAGCAGGTCGCCGCCGTCCTGACCTACATCCGCAACAGCTGGGGCAACAAGGCTTCCCCGGTGACCCCGGAGATGGTGAAGGCCCTGCGCGGCGAGGTCGGCAAGCCGCCGCTCACCGCCGCGGACCTCATCCCGCCCACCGGCGACAAGCCCGCCGGCGACCAATCCGCCCCGTAGACCGATTCATGGCCACCGATACCGACAGCGCGAATCTGCAGGACGCCCAGCTCCGGGCGGCGATCGACCGTTCCCTGCGGCATCCGGTGATGTTCTTCTTCACCAGCGGCGCCATGTGGCTGGCGGTGGCCATCATCCTCGGGTTCATCTCGTCCGCCAAGAGCCACTCCCCGGGGTTCCTCGGCAATTGCGAGTGGCTGTCGTTCGGCCGCGTCTATGC
>JABDMC010000276.1 GCA_013001695.1 Akkermansiaceae bacterium | reverse complement strand
CCATCGCAACGCACCGAGTCCCTGAACATCTGAACCGGGGGGATCAGATATGAACACCCAAGACGGCAACGCCGGCATCTTGCTACCGAACGTGCTCGTTCTGCTGCTCGTCGGCTGGGGGATCTTCCGAACTTCAGAACCTCTGGAAAGCTACCGCCCCCCGGTGAGCAACCAGCCCATGGCCCGCGTCGGTCCCCTCCAACCGATCGTGGCGCGATCATGGGAGGACCCCTTTGAAGCTGTCGCGGGGGCGGAGTGGACGAAGGACCCGTTTTGGAACGTGGTGGTCGATTTGCCCTCCCGTGGCCGGGAGAAAGAACCGACCGCCGAGCCTCGCGCCAATCCGACCCCGCATCGGCCGACCCCGCATCGGCTGCCCTTGGATGAGATTGGAGAATACGCGCCTTCCATCGACGGACGAGCCATTCTTCCCATTCAGAAGCACTTCCGCTTCTTCCATCAGGACTTGGGTCCGAAGGGACCCGACGATGGCGGCAACCGGGGGCTCGTCCTGCTGGTGACCCTTCCCGGCGGCGGCTTCGCGATGGAGCACGAGAAGCGCCACCGGATTCGCTACGCGGTCATGGCGGGGCTCGCCAACGCCGGCTATGCGCCGATCGAACAGGGGCGTCTCGGAGCAAGCTACTACGTTCCGCGCTTCGGAGATGCCGAGCAATCGGCAAAACCGGAATTGTTCCTGCATGAGCGCTTCCGGCCCGTGTCCCATCTGCAGGAATGGCGGGAGAAACGCTATCTCGAAATCCTGGTGGTCTATCTCAATGAGGACTACCTCACCCGTCCCCAGGTGGGAAACTTCGCGCAGCTGACCGGACGGCTGCCGTGGCCGCAATCGCGGACGGAGGAGGCACCTGCCGCATTCCGGACCACCCCCGGAAGGTCAGCTGCTGCTCCCGGAGATTCTCTTCTCCGGAAGGCCGGAAAGAATCTGGCGCGACGTGCTTATGATCTCCCCATTCTCCGATACTTCATTCCTGACGCTCCCACCCTCAGCCATCTCGGCAGCTCGAGCGAGAGCCGCGAGGCTTCGCCTCTGGGCGCCATCGCGGCCCTGGTGAACAAACTCCGCTTCGAGCACGGCATATTCTGCGAGGACGGCGGAAAGAAGGGCGCCGCGGTCGAATTCCAGGTGGTGGGCCCCACCAATTCCGACCTCCTAGTTCACATGATCGGCGAGGCGCTGTTGGTGGAATCCCTCGACTTGAAGGGCGATCTTGACAACCAACCGCGGAAGCGGGTCGGAGTCTTCGACCTCGACCAACGGGCGCTCGATGACAAGGAATACCGCAAAGGACGCCTCCGAAACGACCAGACCGACGGGTTCCGGCCCCCGCGGATCCTGACGACCTTCCCGACCATCAGCGACCGGCAACTCGGCATCCTCGCCGGCAATTGGGTCAAAAGCAAGATCGGCTTGCTCAGCCTCGAGAACGATCTCCTCGACCAAGCAGATCTCGAGGCCGCCCGCCCCACATATCCGCCCGGATCGACAACGGCGGAACGGGAGAAGATCCGCAAAGCGGCCGAAAGCAACCGGCGGAAGATGCGCGACCTTGCGGTGCAGAAACTGGTGGCGGCCGCCTACGACGGGCTCCGGCCGCGTGACCCGGCACGCTTCCAATTCCTGTGTGGGCTGCAGCTCGAGCGCATTTCGCCGGATGATGGACTCCTCACGAGGGCCTTGGTGGCGGAGCTACGCAACCGCAATGTGCATCCGGAGAAGGGCAAGGATCGCATCCTTCTGGTAACCGAATTCGAAACGAAATACGCCCGGGCCATTGTGCAGAGCTTTCGAACCGCAGCCCTCGATCCGGACGGGACGAAGTTTCTCGGCGAATACGTTGGCACCCGCCGAAATGCGATCGACATCGGCCACGAGCAGATCATCCAGCAGGTCAGCTACCTCCGGGGTCTTGACGGGTCACGCGGCAAGGACCAGCGGATCAGCCGGGAAGACGAGGCCGTCGGCGTCGACGACAAGAAGTCTTCATGGCGGTTGTCTGGGGGATTGACCGAGGGTACCAC
>JABDMC010000271.1 GCA_013001695.1 Akkermansiaceae bacterium | reverse complement strand
GGGTGGGCGTGGTGATCCGGGACCCGCCTCCACAAGGTTTCGGCGTGGCGAGCAGGAATGTCCCGGCCCCTTACAGCTCGATTTCGCCGTCGAAGACGAAGTCGGCGGGGCCGGTGAGGGTCACCTTGGTGAAGCCGGAATCGGCATCGCCGGTGAAGCCGATGCGGAGGGTCTCGCCGCCGCGGACGTCGACCTGCACCGGTGACGGGGCGCCGTCGAGGAGGTGGTGGATGAGGGCGCAGGCCACCATGCCGGTCCCGCAGGCGAGGGTTTCCCCTTCCACGCCGCGCTCGTAGGTGCGGATCGCGATGTGTCCGGGGGCGCGGACCTTCACGAAGTTGACATTGGTGCCGGCCGGCCGGAAGCGGTCGTGATAGCGGATGGCGGCCCCGAGATTCACGACGCCGGTGGCTTCGAGGTCCTCGACGAAGGTCACGGCGTGGGGCACGCCGGTGTTGACGAGATGCACCGGGGCCTCGAGGCCGTCCACCGAAACGCCCGAGTCCAGCTCGAGGTCGAAGGGGTCGGACATGGCGACCTCGACGTCCTCGCCGATGATCTTCGCGGCGAGGGTGCCCGCGATGGTTTCGAAGGTGATGACATCCCGCCCGTCGTCGAGGAGGCGGCTCGTGAAGCGGCCGAAGCAGCGGGCCCCGTTGCCGCACATCTCGGCCTCCCCGCCGTCGGCGTTGTAGTAGCGGAACTTGAAGTCGGCCCCGTTCTCGGCCGGTTCGGCGGCGAGAAGGCCGTCGGCGCCGACCCCGCGGTGGCGGTCGCAGACGCGCGCGATCTGCTCCTTCGTGAGGGCGAGGGAGAGGTCGCGGTTGTCGACCATGACGAAGTCGTTTCCGGCTCCGTTCATCTTGGTGAAGGCGAGGCGCATGGCGTGGTAGGGGTGTACGGCCGCGCGGCCCGGGAGTCAAGGGGGCGCGCCGCGCCGGGCGGAGGCTACCCGGTTTTCCTGGCGGCCGCGATGAGGGGGGCGGCGAAGGCCTGGACGACGGCCGCCACGGCGGGGTCGGCGGCGTGTTCCTCGACCTGCTTCACGATGGCGGAGCCGACCACCACGCCGTCGCAGACGGCGGCCACGAGGGCGGCCTGTTCGGGGGTGGCGATGCCGAAGCCCACGCAGACCGGGGTGGCGGTGTGGGCCTTGATGGCCGCGACCTGTTCGCCGATGGACTCCGACGGGGCGCCGTGCGAGCCGGTCACCCCGGTGCGGGAGAGGGCGTAAATAAACCCCTCACTGTTTTCAGCGAGAAGCTTCACCCGCTCCGGCGGGGTGGTCGGGGCGATGAGCTGGATGTGGCGCAGGCCTTCGCCGCGGGCGAGCTCGGCATTGCGCGCCGCCTCGTCCGGCGGGAGGTCGAGGAGGAGGATCCCGTCGGCCCCGGCGGCGGCGGCATCGCGGTGGAACTCCTCGTAGCCGTAGGCGTAAACGGGATTCAGGTAGGTGAAGAGGACCAGGGCGGTCTGGTGCGTCTCGCGGAAGCGGCGGACGAGGTCGAGGACCTTGTGGGTGTCGGCCCCGGCCTTGAGGGCGCGGTCGGCGGCCATCTGGTTCACCACCCCGTCGGCCAGCGGGTCGGAGAACGGGAGGCCCAGCTCGATGACGTCCGCCCCGGCGTCGGCGAGACCCCGGATGATCTCGAGGGAGCGATCCATGTCCGGGTCGCCGGCGGAGACGTAGGCGATGAAGGCTTTCTGGCCGGAAGCGGCGAGGCGCTCGAAGGTCTGGTCGATGCGGTTGCTCATACGGGCAGATGACGTGAAATCCTCGCGGCAAGATGCCACGGGAACGGCCTGCGGCGGGACGCCGCAGCCACGGAGTTGTCGGTGAGAATTGACAGATTGAACAGAATGAATGTTGGTGGGGGCGGTGAAAGCGCGATTGACGAAGGAGTTCCGCTTCGAGGCGGCCCACACCCTGCCGACCCTGCCCGAGGGGCACAAGTGCCGGCGCATGCACGGGCACAGCTTCAAGGTGGAGATCTCCATCGAGGGCGAGGTCGACGAGGAGATCGGGTGGATCTACGACCACAAGCGCATCACCGACGCGATGGCCCCGCTCCTCGAGGAGATGGACCACGGATACCTGAACGACATTGCCGGGCTCGAGAGCCCGACGATCGAGCGCATGGCGGCGTGGTTCTGGCGGAAGCTGGAGGCCGACCTCCCGGGGCTGTGCGAGATCGTGATTTTCGAGACCCCCACGGCCCGCTGCGTCTTCCGGGGGGAGTTCTAGGGATTTCGGGTTGCGAAATCCCCGGGGCCCGCTAGGAACAGCGCCGTGAAGCAAATGATCTGCCTTGGGGTGGCCGCGGTGGCCTTCGGATTGGGCGCCTGCGAGCGCCACGAATGGGAAGAGACCAAGCAACTCTACGAGGCGCACGGCGACGGCCACGCCAAGGACGGCGACGGGCACAAGAAGGACGGGCACGCCGGCGGCGAGAAGAAGGACCACTAGCCCGCATATTTCACGAAGTGAAACATGCGTTTTGCGAAGGAGGCTGAAGCTCAATCATCCGATTCGCAAAACCGACTCTGGAGGAAACACCCCAAGTGTGTTTCCTCCGGCGTCGGGGCGGGCCCCGACGGCTCTGACCAGTCAGAGCGTGGCGGCCCCCGCGTTCGCGGGGGCGGAAATTTCATGAAATTTCCGGGCTAGGGCCCGGGGTGGGATCCGCCTACCGCTTTCGTTCGTAGGTCAGGAAGCACTCGCCGTTGTCCTGCGGGTCGAAGCGGACCAGTTCGAACTCGAGCGACCGGGGGAGGTGCTCGCCGAGGGCGCCCGTGATGGTGGGGGCATCCTGGCCGCCGAAGAGGGTGTGGCCCGCGAAGGTGAGGTTGATCTCGTCGATGGCGTCGAGATCGGCGAGAGCGCGGACCAGCGACCCGCCGCCCTCGCAGAGAAGCGTCTCGACGACGTATTCGGTGCGGAGGCGGTGCAGGAAGTCGGGGAGGGCGCCGGTGTGCACCGTGGCGCCGGACTTCTCGTAGACGGCGGGATCGTAGTCGGGCCGCGGGTCGGTGGCGAGGAGGTGGACGGCCCCGCCCTTCGATCGGAAGATCTTGTGGCCGGGGTCGAAGGAGCCGCCGCGCGAGACGACGCAGCGCAGCGGTTGTTTCGCCGGCTCGTGCTCGGCGGGGATGGTGAGCGACATCTCGTCGGCCTCGAGGGTCCCGCGGCCCACGAGGATGGCATCGGCCCGCTTGCGGATCTCGAGGAGGCGGTGCAGGTCGGCCTTGGAGGTGAAGTGCGCCGGATCCTTGCGGACCGTGGAGGTCTTGCCATCCGCCGTGATGGCGAAGTTGATGAGGAGGCGCGGGCGGGTCATGGCACGCCCGCGGTTCAACCACAGAGGACGCAGGGGGCACAGAGATATTTTTCCCCGGACCGCCCGGAGCGGCGCCGAAGGCCGGGGGAGGGCGGCCGCCCGGCGGCAGGCGCCTGGCGGGACCGCCCGGAGGCGTCACGCCAAGATGGCTTGAGATCCGGGAATCTGCGGTTACTCTCCCCCCATGAGCGCCGAAAAGCCGACAATCACCTGCTACCTGAAGACCTACTGCGGATGGAGCGAGGGGGTCCGGGCCATCATGCGGAAGTACGACCTCGAGTTCGAGGAGAAGGACATCATCGCCAACCCGGCCTTCCGCTGGGAGATGGAACAGAAGACCGGGCAGCCGCTGTCGCCGTGCGTGGAGGTCAACGGCACCATGCTGGCCGACGTCAGCGGCGAGGAGGTGGAAGCCTGGATGGTGGAGCAGGGACTCGTGGAGGCCAACGAGGCGGAGCCCGATGCGCCCATCGATTCGTCCTGTTCGCCGGAGCAGCACGAGGCCCAGGCCCGGGCCGAGGCCGGGAAGAAGGGCGCCACGGGCAAGATCGTCTTCCTGGATTGAGGAGGGCGGACGCTCCGCCCGCGGCCGCCGCTTTGGGCGGCATGGCGGGGGATCGGGGCGCCCCGCGTCGTTGCCCGGCCCGACGGCGGGGCCACTCGCTCCCCGTGCCGGGGCGGCGGGGTCAGCCCCGGCGTTTTTTCACGGCCGCGGCGAAGCCGGCGAGAATCTCCTCGGTCGTCTGCCAGCCGACACAGGCGTCCGTGACCGATTGCCCGTAGGTCAGTTCGGCGGGGTCCTGCGACAGCTTCTGGTTTCCCTCGACGAGGTTCGATTCGATCATGACGGCCGCGATGGCGCGGGATCCCTTCTCCATCTGGTGGCAGAGGTCCTTCGCGACGAGCGGCTGGTTGCGGAAATCCTTGCGGCTGTTGCCGTGCGAGCAGTCCACCATGAGGTAGGGCGGGAGGTTCTGCTCGCGGAGGCAGGTCTCCACCTCGGCGATCGCCTCCTGGTCGTAGTTCGGTCCGTGGGACCCGCCGCGCAGGATGATGTGGCACGCCTTGTTGCCCGAGGTCGACACGATCGCGGAGACACCCTGCTTGGTGACCGAGAGGAAATGGTGCGGCTGGCTGGCGGCCCCGATGGCATCGAGGGCGAGCTGGATGTTCCCCCCGGTGCCGTTCTTGAATCCGACCGGCATCGAGAGCCCCGAGGCCAGCTCGCGATGGACCTGGGATTCGGTGGTCCGCGCCCCGATGGCGCCCCACGCGATGAGGTCCGCGATGTACTGCGGCGAGATGGTGTCGAGGAACTCCGTCCCGGCCGGCATGCCGAGCCAGGCGAGTTCGAGCAGGAGCTCGCGGGCGATCCGGAGGCCGCGGTTGATGTCGAAGGAATTGTCGAGGTGCGGGTCGTTGATGAGCCCCTTCCACCCGACGGTGGTCCGCGGCTTCTCGAAGTAGACCCGCATGATGACGAGGAGGTCGTCGCGGTGCCGGTCGGCGAGTTCCTTCAGGCGCGTCCCGTATTCCACCGCCGCCGACGGGTCGTGGATCGAGCACGGCCCGATGACCACCAGGAGCCGGTCGTCCTCGCCGCTGAGGATCGCTTCCGCCTCCTTCCGGGCCTGTGCCACGAGCTCGGCCGCCTCGTCCGTGATCGGGAGGTAGTAGGACAGCACCGAGGGCGAGATGAGCGGATTGATGCCCGCAATGCGCAGGTCGTCGGTTTCGGGTCGGGACACGGACGGAGCGTGAGATTAGGCGCGGGAGGTTGCAAGGGCCGATCTGGCGCCGCGTGGGCCGGGCGGGTGCGGGCCGGGGTTGCGCTGCCTGGGGCTTTGGGGCATACTGGGCGGTCATGAGTCAGCATGTTCAGCCGACAAAGGTGCCCCAGGAGAGGGATTTCACGGGGGGGATGGTGCCCGGCATTTCCTGCGCCTACGTGGGGTCGACCGGGGAGAAGGACCTCGACGACCGCATCATGGCGCTCGCCCGGGAACTCCACAGCGTCCCGGACCCGTGTCTCCTCGCCGAGATGATGATCAGCGCGGTGCGGATCTCGCGCGGCGCGGTGACGGAGAGCGATTTCAAGTTGATGAACCGCGCCCTGAAGGAGATGCGGGAAGCCAACGAGGTGTTCCACCCCTACCGGAATTGCCGCAAGGTGTCGGTCTTCGGGTCGGCCCGCACCAAGCCGGACGAGCCGGAGTACCAGACGGCGGTGAAGTTTTCGCACCGCATGCGCGAGGAGGGCTTCATGACCATCACGGGCGCGGGTCCCGGGATCATGGCGGCCGGCAACGAGGGGGCGGGGCGCGAGGACAGCTTCGGCCTGAACATCGCGCTGCCGTTCGAGGCGACCGCCAACGAGTTCATCGCGGGCGATCCCAAGCTCATCCAGTTCAACTACTTCTTCACGCGCAAGCTCTCGTTCGTGAAGGAGGCGGATGCCACCGTCGGGTTGCCGGGCGGCTTCGGCACGATGGACGAGGTCTTCGAGGCCCTGACGCTGATCCAGACCGGGAAGGCCGCGATCTACCCGGTGGTTCTCCTCGACGCCCCGGGCGGGAAGTACTGGAAATTCTGGAACCAGTTCATCACCGAGCACCTCCAGCGGCTGGGCATGATCTCCGAGCACGACCTGTCGCTGTTCAAGGTGACCGACGACGTGGAGGAGGCCGTGGCGGACATCCGCGATTTCTACCGGATCTTCCACTCCTACCGCTACGTGGGCGACAAGATCGTCCTGCGGACCATGTCGGCCCTGACCGACGAGGCGGTGGCGAAGCTCAACGAGAATTTCGCGGATATCGTGAAGGCGGGGGTCATCACGCAGCGCGCGGCCCTCGAGGAAGAGGAAGACGAGCCGGAGTTGTCGTCGTTGTCGCGGCTGGTGTTCCGGCACCGGCGGCAGGCCTTCGGGCGGCTGCGGGAGTTCATCGACGCGGTGAATGCCTCGGAGCTGGCGGGGGAGATCCGCGCCGTGAGCTAGGTCCCGCCATGCCCGGCACGGAGCGCGCGGATGCCCTGCTGGTGGCGAGGGGCCTGTGCGACTCGCGGGAGCAGGCCAAGCGCCTCATCATGGCCGGGGAGGTCATGACCGGCACGGAGCGGGTCGCGAAGCCGAGCGCGAAGCTGGCGGTCGATGCGCCCCTCGAGGTGCGCGAGCGCCCGAAGTTCGTCGGGCGGGGCGGCCTGAAGCTGGAAGGGGCGCTGGAGGCCTTCGGGATCGACCCGGCGGGGCGGACCTGCCTCGACGTGGGATCGTCCACCGGCGGGTTCACGGATTGTCTCCTGCAGCGCGGGGCGCAGCGCGTGCACGCCATCGATGTCGGCACGAACCAGCTGGCGTGGAAGTTGCGGCAGGACGAGCGGGTCGTCTCGCGCGAGAAGTTCAACGCGCGGCGCCTCACCGAGGCGGACCTCGGGGAGCGGGTCGATCTCGCCGTGATGGATCTCTCCTTCATCTCGCTGACGAAGGTGCTGCCGGCGGTGTTCGGGGTCCTCGAGGACGGCGGCAGCGTGGTGTGCCTCATCAAGCCGCAGTTCGAGTTGTCCAGGGAGGAGGTCGGGAAGGGGGGGATCGTGCGCGACGAGGAGGCGCGCGCGAAGGCGGTCGGGAAGATCCGCCGCTTCGTCACGGAAGACTGCGGCCGCGAGTGGAAGGGGCTGATCGCCTCGCCCATCACGGGAACCGACGGCAACGTCGAGTTCCTGGCGTGGATCGGGTGAGGGGGAGGCCCGGGGTTACTGCTTCTCCTTGAACTTGCCGAGCGGCCAGAGTTCGAGGCGCCGGAAGAAGCACTCCGCCCACTCGCTCTGGATGCCGATGAAACCCTCGTCCGGAGTGGCGTCCCGTCCCTCGTTCACCAGCACCCCGTTCAGGAAGATGCGGTAAATGCCGCCGTCGCAGATCACTTCGAGGCGGTTCC
>JABDMC010000238.1 GCA_013001695.1 Akkermansiaceae bacterium | reverse complement strand
GTCCCGAGGCGGTCTACCGCCGGGTCACCATCGCCCTCCCCTACGTCGTGGTCATCGGGCTGTTCGTCTCGCGCGCGAAATCCCGCGGCCGCTCGCGGCTGCCCGGCCGGAGCATCGCGTGCGTTTTCTTCCGAAACAAGCCTCTCGAATCGCTTGACGACGAACTCTGCTACCCGGCGCTCCTCAACCTCCTCCCCGGCCGCCGCGCCGATCACCCGCCGCTTTCCTTCATCTGCACGCAGTACCTCGACGAATCCTTCCACGGGGTCCAGGACGAGCCTGAACGCTTCCGCCGCACGGTGCAGGGGATGGTGTCATGCCTCTTCGACACCGGATTCAATCACCACGCCGAGGACGGCGGCACCGCCAGCTGGTTCACCACCTCGGGCGCCGTCGACCCCCGCATCGCATCGATCGAGGCGTGGGAAAGAGCCACCGCCGAAGACCCCGCCTTCGCGTGCACCGTTCCCTGGCTCCCGAGCAATTGGACGGTGCGCTCTGTCACCGATCACTTCCTGAACCGTTTCGGGATCGATAGGCCGATCCCGGGCAATGCCCCCTCCCTGGCGCGCTTCGTCATGAAACACGCCTCCAATCCCGCTCCCTCAAAACCCGACAAACCACGATGATGAAAGTCACGCCTCCCTCCCTCCCTGTTCCCATCTACCTGAAGCTCCCGGACGACGGCCCGGTCGAGGCCGCCGAGGACACCTATTACGTCGCCAGTCGCGACGGCCTGTTCCTTTGCCGCCGGAACGAGTTCTTTCGCAGTTGCGTGCCGGCCCGGCAGTTCCCCTGTGCCCTCGGCAGCCACGAGCCGTCACTGGACCTCGAGTTCCCGAAGATTCCCCGCCGCATGTTCGAGCGCATCGTCGGTTACTTCTCGCGGGTCGCCCGCCGGCACGGGTCAGAGGCCGCGGTCCTCATCCTCTGGAACCGCCGGACGCGTCGCATCGAGCTCCACATCCCGAAGCAGGTCGCCACGATGAGCGCCAGTGCCTACAGCAACTACCGGTTCCCGATGACGGTTGCCTACGAAACTCCCCTGCTGCCCCCGGAGCTCATCATCATCGGCGATGTTCACAGCCACGTCGATGGGGCGGCGTATTCATCCGGCATGGACAAGGACGACGAAAGCTTCCGCCCGGGCGCGCACATCGTGGTGGGCAGGATCTCGCAGGAGCCCCCGGATGTGCACGTCGAGTTCGTCGTCGACGGGGTCCGCCACGTCCGGATCCCCGGCGAATTCATCGAGGGCTATCGCAAGCGCCGCGAGAACGAGGTTCCCGACGAGTGGATGGACCAGCTCTCCGTGAAGGTGGTCCCCTACTCCTACTGGACGCGAAACTCCTCCGGTGGGTCCCGGGATGCCGCCCCGGACGAAACCGGAAACCCTGCCACCTGAACTGCCCCCGAACCCCGCCCCTCATCGCCTCTAACCTGAATACCCATGACCACTCCCGCCATTTCCCCCCATCCCGTCCTGCAACCCGACCTTCCCGAAGGCGCCACCGTCAAGATCATCGGCGGCGGCGGCAGCGGGTCCTTTCTCATCGGCCCCGCCGCGATCTTCATGGCCTCCCTCGGACGCGACCTGCGTCTCGGCATTATCGACGGGGACTCCTTCGAGGAAAAGAATGCCAGCCGCATGATGTTCCGGGAGTGCGGCAACAAGGCCGGCGTCCTCTGCAGGGAACTGCGGCCCTATTTCGAGCACACCCGCCTCATGCTCTTCGCCATCGAGGAATACGTCACTCCCGGCAACGTCGCGCGGCTCATCCACCCCGGCGACATCATCCTCAGTGCGGTCGACAACCATGCCACCCGCAAGTTGCTCAACGACCATTGCGCCACGCTCGACGATATCTGCCTGATCTCGGGCGGCAACGATGGCATCGAAGAGGGCAAGGAGGGCCGCCCCCGCCGCGGGACCTTCGGGAACGTCCAGATCTTCTGGCGCCGCGACGGCCGCGACCACACCCCCCCAATCACCCGCTTTCATCCCGAGATCGAAAACCCGGCGGACCAAAGCCCCGCCGAGGCGTCCTGCACCGATCTCGCCGCCTCGGTCCCGCAGATCCTCTTCGCCAACCACACCGTCGCCACCGCCATGCTCAATTCCCTCTACCTCGTCTGCTGCGGCCATCTTCCCTATCCCGAGCTCATCTTCGACATCGCCGAGGGGCGCATGGAACCACAGACCTACGGAATGGGTCCCACCCCCCCGCTCACGCCTGAGTGATATCCCCCACGAATGGCCTTCTCGACGCGCGCGCGGAGTGCGCAACTCGAACCGCAAATTCCCCGCGCCGTCGGCGCCCAAGGAAATGCAAAGCGTGAGAACCCCTTCCCAGGTCCACGCAATCGTCCCCAGGGAGCTGATGACCGGGACCCCGCGTTGGGGGTTGGAGGAGGGGTCGTGGGGATCATCCGGGAAATGGCCGGGGTCATTTTCCGTTCGTCCCTCCCAGCCGTCTGGTGGCGTCTCTCCCGGTGCGGAAGATCCTGAGACCCGCCACTACGCGTTCGGCTGGTGGTACTCGTCGTATTTCAGGGCCGAGCCACGCACCTGCGCGGCGGGGTACCTGGCGGCGTTCTTGGCGATCTTGCGCTCCATGGCGGCGAGGAGGTCGATCCCGAGGTTGTCGGCGAGCTCCGCGAGGTAAATGGCGATGTCGGCGATCTCGTCCTCGATGTCCTCGCGATGCGTGACGAGGCGCTGCTCGACTTCGGGAGGTGACTTCCAGAGGAAGTGCTCGAGGAGCTCGCTGGCCTCCACCGAGATGGCGATGGCCATGTCCTTGGGGTTGTGAAACTGCGCCCAGTCGCGCTCGTCGCGAAAGGCCCGGATCCTGCCCGTGATCTCCTCGATCGTCATGGCGTTCCTTAGAAACCCACCGCGGGGGCGTCGAGAAGGAAAGCGATATGCGAACGCCCGGCGATGCGAGCGAATGGGCACAGCCGAGTGCCGCTCGGACAGACGACGCACCGACGTTGATGGCAGTGGCTGGCGACTCATCGGAACGCGCAAGAGTTCCGCTACCAATGGGTGGCGGGTGGCTTCGTAGCGGAAAGCTTGCGCTTTCCGACTCCAAGCCAGACGGGACCTGACAAGCGGCAACCCCCAAACTCGAATTCCCAAATGGCGGGAACGCGGGCCGGACCCGTTCATCGGACCGGGAGCCGGTTCGACCGGATCGGGGAACAACAGCGGCGCGGGCAAGGGAGGGGCGTCCGTCCCGGCGCCCAATGGCCTGGCGGCGTCCCGCCGCCCGCCGGTGAGAATCGATTCCGCCCCGCTCGCCTCACCCGCAGGGCAAGAACCCACGGCGCGGCGAATTCCCTTCCTCGCGCCCCGCAATCCGGTTAGACGTCGCGCTCTCGGCATGGAAACCAGACCACTCGGCCGCACGGGCCTCGACATCAGCGTGCTCTCGATCGGAGGGCTCTACACATCCTCGCTGGCGGGCGGCGAAGCAGAAACACGGCGCATCATGGAGCGGGCCGTCGAGCTCGGGATCAACGCCATCGATACCGCGCCCGCCTATGCCGACAGCGAAGAGACGGTCGGCAAGGCCATCGCGGAGATCGACGCCCCCCTGATCGTCACCACCAAGCTGGGCGGCCGTCCCCAACCGTTCAATCCCCGGGACATCGACGCCCTGCGCCAATCGGTGGAGGAGAGCTTGCGCCTCCTGGGGCGGGATCACATCGACATCCTCATGGTGCATGAACCCGACCGGCCCCAGCAATACCCGTGGTGGTCCAGCTACGATCCGCTCGACGGCCCGGCCCTGCAGTTGATGGAGGAACTGAAGGAGGCGGGAACGGTTCGATACACCGGCCTGGCCGGCACGACCGTGACCGAAATGAGCGCCCTCGTCCGCAGCGACCGATTCGATGTCGTGCTGACCGCCTTCAACTACAACGTCCTGTTCCGGGAGGCCCGCGCCGACCTGATTCCGGCCGCTCTCGAGCGCAAGATGGGCATCGTGGCGGCCTCCGCGATGGGCCAGGGATTCCTGACCAAGCGCGCCGATGACGAAGTGCGGGCGCGGCCGATGTGGCTCTCATCCGCGCGGCAGAAACAACTGCTGGCGTATTACGAGCTGCTCGATCAATCCGGCATCCCGGCCGCCGAGTTCTGTTTGCGGTTCATCATCTCCGATCCCGAGGTGTCCACCGTGCCGATCGGCTGCAAGACGCTGGCGCACCTCGAAGAGAGCGTGGCGGCCGTCGAGAAGGGTCCGCTCCCCGCCGACGTTCTGACCCGGCTCGATGAGATCGCGGGCACGGTCCCCTGCCGCCCCTTCGAGGAGCCCATGATCCTGCCCCTCGGGAAATCCTACCACGGCCCCGGGATCGCCAACATGGGCTCCGCCGTCCAGGTCGGGAAGCTCTGAGGTCCGGCGGCGAATGCGGAGAGACGAGCGGCGCCCGGCTCCGTAAGCGGAAGGCTTGCGCCTTCCGGTGGCCGGGTGCGCGAATGCGGACACACGACGCGAGGACCGTAATGGCACGGGCCGGCTTCTCATCGGAACGCGCAGGCGTTCCGCTACCCGTGGCGAGACACAGTTTGGGGACAGACGAACGGCGCCCGGCTTCGTAGCGGAAGGCTTGCGCCTTCCGGTGGCCAAGCTTTTCCCGAACACATGGAGAGTCGGCTATCCGGCTCAACCGAGTGCCGGTCGGGACAGGCGACGTGAGGACCTAAATGGCAGCGGCTGGCTTCTTGTCGGAACGCGCAGGCGTTCCGCTACCCATGGCGAGACACAGTTTGGGGCCAGGCGAGCGGCGCCCGGCTTCGTAGCGGAAGGCTTGCGCCTTCCGATGGCCGGCGTGTTCCCGGAGGCGGCCGGGCATTTCGTTAGCGCATCCTGACCTTATGCACACCCACAACAAACTGGCGGCAAAAAATCTGCAAGTGGAGGGCCGCGCTTCGTCATCCCATTAACGAACCGATGCACGCCATGAAACTTCCTGTGATCCTCTCCGCCGCAAGCCTCCTGATCCTTTTGAACTCCTGCTCGACGATGTCTGCCCCGGGCGGGCCGCGGGCGGAAGGCGTGGCCTTGAAGCGGAGTGTCGCGGGCAACATGCAGGCCCCGGGCGAGCACCGCTACTCGTACTGGGCGGACGACGGCAGCGGGGAGCGCCTGCGGGTGAAGATCGACCTGAGCGATCAGACCGCCTCGTTCTACCGCGGGAGCCGGAAGGTCGGGCAGTCGCGCGTGGCGACGGGCAAGGCCGGGCACCGCACCCCGACGGGATCGTTCACGATCTCGGAAAAGGTGGCCGGGAAACGCTCCACCCTCTACGGGCGCATCTACGACCGGCACGGGAACGTCGTCGTATCGGATGCCGACACCCGCAAGCACCGTGTCCCGGCCGGGGGCAAGTTTGTCGGGGCGCCGATGCCCTACTGGATGCGGCTCACCTCGTATGGCATCGGGATGCACGTCGGCCCGATCCCGAACCCGGGCAGCCCGGCATCCCACGGATGCATCCGCATGCCGCGGGAAATGGCGCAGACTCTCTTCGAGAAGGCTCCCAGCGGAACCAAGGTGGTGATCGTGCCGTAAGCGGCTACGTCATCACCACCGGGGCGGCGGGAAACCGCCGCCCGGCCGGGGGCCAGGGCCGGGGATCACCCGGCCTTTCTCTTCTTCAGGACCAGGAGCCCGGTCTTCGTTTCGGAGACGACGCGGTCCTCCGGGACCTTCGCCACCGGGGTGCCCTTCTTGTTTTCCGGATCCTTGGCGAAGTAATACATCGTGATGGTCTTGTCCGAGTTCTTCAGCTTCTGCTCGCGGCTGAAGAGGTAGTAGGTCTTCCCCTTCGAATTCGTGTGAGCGTAGGGTTTCACGTCGGCTTCCTCGGCCGCGGGTGCCGCCGCGGACGTTTCGTTATCCCGCGCCAGCGAGGTCACCGGGATGGCCACGGCAATCATGATTGCGGCGGCGACGAGGGGGTGGAGGGGCTTCATCATGACGCATCGTCGTCCACGGCGCGCCCGGGGGCAAGGGGAGAAGCGCGAGGCCGTGAACGGTGCGGGTCGAGGAGGGCACCGACGGGTGCGCTGCGCCGCGGCCCGCCGGAGGGTGTGCCGGTTCCGGCGGACGGCGCCCCGTGAAAATGAATTTCCGGCAAACCGGCGGCGTGATTTGATGGCGTCGTTCCGATGGACCCATTCTGGCCGAGCATCATCCTCATCAACCTCAGCTACATCCTGCTGATCTCCCTGTCCCTCTTTCGTCGCCTCATGACGATTCGCATTCTCGGCGCGGCGGCCGGTTTCGCGGCGGCCGGCTACGGGATCGTGGTGGGCGATTGGAGCATCATCGCCTGGGAGACCGTCTTCGGCGCGATCAATTCCGTGCAGGTGGCGCGGCTCGTCCGCGAGTCGCGCGGCGTCCACCTCACCGACAGCGAGCGCGAGTTGCAGCAGGCCGTCTTCTGGAAGATGAGCATGCCCCACTTTCAGAGACTCCTCCGGGCGGGGGCGTGGGTGGAGGCCGGGGAACGGACCGAGCTGACCCGCGAGGGGCGGCCGGTGTCCCACATCGCCCTCATCGCGGCCGGCATGGCGGCCGTCGTGCAGGACGGCAAGCGGGTCGCAACCTGCCACCGCGGCGATTTCATCGGGGAGATGGCCTACCTCAGCGGCAACCCCGCGAGCGCCACCGTGGTCGCGGAGACGCCCCTGCGCTACATCCTCTGGACCTTCGAAGAACTGGGGAACCTCATCGAAGGCGATCCCGAAATCCGCAGGGGTTTGGAGGGCGCCTTGAGCGAGAACCTGATCGAGAAACTGATGCGGCATCATGCCTCCGACGGGACGACCGGGCCATGATCCGCCGGTGGCGGGGGCGCCGGTGGCGGCGGGGTGTTTCCGGCGCCCTTCGGGGCGCATCGCCCGGACAAGATCTACGGCGATTCGACGCGGACGAAGGTGGCGGCGTTGACGTTGCCGAGGTTGAACTGCACGGTGGCGTGACCGCTCGCATCGGTGGTGACCTCGTTGCCGGAGAGGGTTCCCACCGTGGCGCCGGTGAGCGGGACGGGATCCACCGCGGGGGTGCTGAAGCCGAGATCCCCGGCCTCGGTGAGCTTGTAGACGGCGCAGGGATGGCCGGTGAAGCTGAGCTCGGCGCTCCCGCTGGAGGCGTCGTAGGAGAAGCCGGTGATGGCCAGCACCGGCCCCGGCCCGTCGATCCGGAACACTTCGCCGAGGCCCTGCCCGTCGGGGGTGCCGAGATTGCCCATGTCGACGATGTAGAGGTTCCCGAGGGCGTCCTCCCCGAACGAGGAGATGAAGTCGAAGCTCCCGACGTCCGGGGCGAGCTCCGCGGTCCGGTTGCGCACCTCGCCGTTCACGATGTT
>JABDMC010000267.1 GCA_013001695.1 Akkermansiaceae bacterium | reverse complement strand
GAGGAAATGGATGCCAGTATCGGGAGGGATCGCCTTGCTCAGGAGGCTCTGGAACTGAAGCTCATCTATTCAGCGATCATCCGGAACTCGGGTGGTTGAGTTTGATGTTGGGATCTATCTGGAACTTGGTTCGTGCTATTTCGTTCCCGCCATTCACTGCAGTGCACTTGTCTCTCCGGCCATGGCATCAACGAGACCCCACCGACCAATTTGCAGATAATCCCCGGTTCCACAGCCGAATTCCACAATGACGAGCACCCCTCGGGTCGATCCGAAAATCTGCTCGCGAGCACCGGGACAGGTGGAATTCCACATTTCCCCCCGCCTCCACCATTGAGTCTCTCCGTCCCATTCCCCACACTCCGTCCGTGCCCGACATTCATTCCACCGCCCTCGTCTCCGACGCGGCCCAGCTTGCGGACGATGTCACGGTGGGACCCTACTCGATCATCGACGGGCCGGCCGTCATCGGGCCGGGGTGTTCCATCGGGGCGCAGGCGTGGATCGCGGGCCAGGTCACGATGGGATCCGGCAATTCCATTGGCCACGGGGTGGTCATCGGCTCCGACCCGCAGGATCTCGGGTTCGATTCCGCCACCGAGAGCGGCGTGACCATCGGGGACGGCAACACCATCCGCGAGTACGCCACCATCCACCGGGGAAGCAAGGCCGGCGGCATCACGACCATCGGGAACCGCAACTTCATCATGGTGGGAGCCCACTTCGGCCACGACGTCGCGATGGGCGACGAGAACGTCATCGCCAACAACGTCCTCTTTGCGGGCCACGTCACGATCGGCAACCAGACCTTCATCGGGGGCGGCGCCATGTTCCACCAGTTCCTCCGCGTCGGGGACCTTGCCATCGCGCAGGGCAAGGCCGGGGTGGGCAAGGACGTGCCGCCGTTCTGCGTGGTGCACTCCACGAATCGTCTCGGCGGCCTGAACGTCGTCGGGATGCGCCGGGCCGGGCTCGGTCCGGACGAGCGCAAGGAAATCAAGTCCGCCTACGCCCTCCTGTTCCAGTCGGGGAAGAACCTCTCGGAGGCCGTGGCGGAGGCCGGCGGGCGCTCCTGGGGCCCGCATGCCCGCAAGCTCATCGACGCCGTGCAGAACCCCACGAAGCGGGGTGTCCTCAGCCGCCAGGCCTGAGACGGCGCCCGTTCCCCGGCCCGCGAAAGCGGGCCTGAATTGTCTCCCGGTACTTGGCAAGCTCCCGGCTTCCCGGTAGAGACAGAGCCACATCATCGGCCGCTTGTTTATCCGCGACACACCAGCCTGTTTCCGTCCTGCGATCCGCCCCGGCCTCGCCGCGATCGGGATGGCGGGCGGATTCCTCTTCCCCGCGGCGGCCGGCCCGGCGGATCCCGGGTCCGCGCCGTCGGCCCCCCGCCTCGACGCGACCCTGCAGGTCGCCACGAAGGGCGGCCGCGTCATGATCCCGGCGGCGGATGCCGACTGGTCCGCGGAAAAGCCGCCGGCCGATCCGTTCCCGCGCTGGCGCCTCCGCGCCGAATATTTCCAGAGCGCCAGCAACGACATCGGGAACGTGTTCCTCGGGGACGCCAGCCCGATTGCGCAGAACGGCATCGCCGTCGGGGCCGGCTACGTGCTCGCCAAGGACGTCTGCGACCTGCCGCTCGACCTCATCCTGCAGGGCACCGTGATGTGGCATGACGAGAAGGGGCGGCAGGACAATTTCCTGCAATACACGGCCTCCCTGCGGGTGGAGTGGACGGCCTTCCCGTGGAACTCGCAGCTGCGGACCCGCATGGCTCTCGCATCGGGATTATCGTACGCCGAGAAGATCCCCTTCGCGGAGGTCGTCACGCGGGAGTCCCGCTCCAGCCGGCATCTCCTCCACTACCTCGAACCGTCGGTGTCCCTGAACAGCGGCGACCTGTTCCGGCTCATGCAACTCGACCGCCTCTTCGGCGGCTTCGACAGCAGCGGCATGGACCAGACGTGGCTGGTGGCCCGCATCCTCCATCGCTCGGGAGCGTGGGGCACCTACGGAGAGGACAAGCTGGGCAACAGCATCTCGACCGGATCGAACTTCCTCTCGCTCGGGCTCGAGATGGATTTCTGACGGCGGCCGCGAGGGCCGAGTCCGTCACGGCCGGGATTTCATCGCTGCGCGAGGCCCGGCGTCTGCGGCTTGTTGCGCTCGAAGGCCGCGGCGGATTGCTCCGCGGCCCACTTGCCGTAGGCCTCCTCGCTGACCACCTCCATCATGCCGCGCATGTTGGCGTGGCCTTCCCCGCACAACTGGGCGCACACCACGTAGGTTTCCAGCTTCTGGATCGGCGTGAACCACATCGGGATGTCGCGGCCCGGGATGGCATCCTGCTGGATGCGCATGGGCACGATGGCGTAGTTGTGGATGACGTCGGTGGAGGTCACCTGGATGATGGCGGGCCGGTCCACCGGCACCTTCAACACCGAGCCGCTCACGAAATCGTCCCACCCGTTGGGATCTTCCGGATCGACCCCGGTATCGCCGGGCTGCTTGATGAAGCGCGGGTCCAGGCGGCCGAACTTCCCGTCCGCGCCGGGGTAGTGGTACCTCCAGGCGAACTGGTATCCGATGGCCCGGACCCGGACGGCATCCTGCTCGACGGCGTCCTCAAAGCGATCGGTCCGCTCTTCCCACAGGGGGAACGCGAAGCCCAGGAGGAGGATGGCCTCGATAATCACCACCCCGATCTCGGTATGGGTGGAGACGTGACTCGTCACGCCCTGATAGGACGCCTTCGGGCTGCGGCGCCGCCAATACCGGAAAATCGCCACGAAGAAGAACAGCGTCCATCCGACGAACAGGGCGATCATGAAGTAGTGCACCACGTCGATCATGTGGTCCACGCTTCCGCCGTGCTCGGCGAAGTTTTCCGGGATTCCAAGTAGTTTTGCAGGGGTCATGAGAGTGATTCCTGGGAATTCTGGACCGGAATGTCGTCACGGAATTCCGGGTCGAGGGCGGCCTGCTCGCGCCTCGCGATGCGGACCATGAAGAAGCCGATCGCCACCATCACGGGCACGATCACGCCGAGCAGGAAGAGGATCGCCAGGCCGGCCGCGTTGCCCCCGCCCTCCGCGAAGTTGTTTGCGCAGGTCGAACAGGCCAGGGTGAAGGATTCCGCACTCATGATGATTCGTTCAAAGCACCAGTTTCTTGGCCTTGCGGTAGAAATACACGCCGTACACCGGGAGCCCGATCGTTCCGAGCACCCCGAGGAAGCCCATGACCGGCGCCATCGAGCCGGCATCGGCCGGGGCGAGGGCAAAGCCCCACACCGTCATGAAGACGCACAGGAGCGTCGTGAGGGTGATGAAGACGATATGGAATCCGCGAAGAGACATGGTCTAACCTAGCATCATTTCAAATTGCCGATATCATAAAATCCCTTGAACTCGATGGGGTCGGCGTAGGCGAACCAGATGAGGAGGATCATCGCGAGGCCGAAGACGATCCCGAGGCTGATGAGGACGTAGATGGTGCGCTTCTCGTTGCTGAGGTGCATGAAGATCGCGGCCACCAGACCCGCCTTGAGGGAGGCGATGAGGAGGCCGATCGTCATGTCGGCGAGGTCGAAGCCGTGACGGCCGACATCGAGGGCCGGCACGGTGGCCACGAGGAGGGTCACCACGGTGAATACGAAAAGAATCGCCCCGATGAGGAGGTAGAGCTTTTGTGCCTTCTTGACGGCTTCCGGGGAATCGGCCATGGGTTACATGAGGTAAAGAATCGGGAAGAGGAAGATCCACACCAGGTCGACGAAGTGCCAGAAGAGTCCGCCGACTTCGACGCGGTTGGCGAGCCACTCCGGGTTCCGGAGGTAGAGGCCCTTGCTGAAGAACAGGTAGTAGGCGAGCACGATGGCCCCGCCGATGACGTGCAGGCCGTGCAGGCCGGTGAGCGTGAAGTAGATGGCGTAATACGTGTTCCACTTCGGGGTGAATTTCGACTGGAGCGAGATCTTCTCGTTGGGGATCTCGAGTTCCGGGAAGGCCTTGGCGAACTCCTCCTTCTTGTGGGAGGGACCCGCGAATCCCTGCACCATGCTGGGCCGTTCGCCGGTCTTGTACTCGACGAGGTCCTTCCAGCCGATCCGGTAGCGCTCCGTGTCGGTCGGGACGCGGTTCGCGATTCCCCGGGCTTCGTCCTTCCAGCCGTGGGAATCGATGAGTTTCTGCTCGAGTTTCTCCACCGATTCGAGGTGCTGCTTCCAGAGTTCCTTGTATTCGGGTTTCTGGAGGAGCCAGCTGTTGGCGATGACCGACATGGGTTCCTTTCCGGCGGCCTCGGCCTTCTGGGCCATGTAGCGGAAATCGATGGCATCGACACCCATCACGAGCGGGCACTCCTGGAGCTTGCCCCGCAGGATGGTGTCGTCCTTGAGGCGGGCGCTTTCCTCGCTCTCGCGGATCCAGCTGCGCTTGAACACGAACGGCATGGGCGGCTGCACGTTGAACTTCACGGTCCCGGTGGCCGGCACGAGCCTCGGCGCGAGGGCGGCATCATCGACCTGCACGCTGCTGGCCAGCAGGTAGGCGGGTTCGCCCGGGTTGTTCTTCTTGGCGACCCGCCAGAGGCGCCGGAGTTCGTCGGTCCGGACCCCGGCATTGTGGGCCCGGGCGTCGAGGAAGAGCTCCCGGGCGTCCTTCAGGAAGCCCACCGCCAGTTCCTCTCCCGCCATCGCCACGGTCTTCTCGTCGGCCTTCGGGTTCCGCTTGCCCGCGATGGTATCGGCCAGGAGAATCTTGGACCCCCGCTCCTCGGCCTGCTCGATCAGCTCCTTCATGTAGGGAGCGTAAAAGCGCGTCAGGTCGATCTGGATCTCGTTGGTCTCGAAGACGATGCGGTTGGCGGGGAAGGCGTGGTCCGGGTATTTCTTGCCGTGGATGACATGGAAGTGCCCGTGGTCGTCGAGCTCGGCCTTGTGGGTGTGGCCCTCCACGATGGCGTAGTCGTCCATCCGCACCGCCTGGTGGCCCCACTTCGCGGTGTACTCGATCCCCTTGAGGACCATGAAGATCGCGGCGCACGCGATGGTGATGCCCATGAACACCTGGAAGCGGCGCCATTGCCGCATCTTCAGGGCGGCCCACGCGAAGACCACCGTCACCGACGATCCGATCAGGACGAAGGTGTTGATCAGGCCGGGCAGCACCGGGAGGGTCCGCTCCGGCCACGGGTAGTCGGCATAGATCCGCAGGAAGATGTAACCGGAGAACAGGCCCCCGAAGAGCATGACCTCCGACGCGAGGAAGAGCCAGATGCCTACCTTCGAGTTGAAGAGGCCGGTGTCTTTCCGGGCCGTGACAGTGTAGGGAATTTCCATCGATCAGGCGGGCGTCAGGACTCCTTGGCGGACTCCTTGGTGGTGGTCGTCTTGGAGGGAGCGGCTTTCTCGCGCGGGGGCTCTTCCCACTGCGGGTAGAAATCCCCCTCGTGATCGCTGCGGCTGTACTCGTAGGGCCCGCGGTAGGCGGCCACGTCGAAGGTGAAGTTGCCGTGCGGCGGGGGCGTCGGGGTGGCCCACTCGAGGGTGGTCGCGTCCCAGGGGTTGTCGCTCTTGATCTTCTTCCCGAACCGGATGCTCCCGAAGAAGTTGATCACGAACGGGATTTGGGCGAGGGCGAGGAGCCACGCGCCCCACGACATCACGGAATTCCACGCGACCCAGTCGAGGACGGTGTTGCCGAAGATGTTGCCGCTGCCCTCCTCCACGAGGTAGGCGTCTCCCCCGTTGTACCAGCGGCGGTGGAATCCGGCCATCCCCTGCGTCAGCATCGGGAAGAACAGGACATTCATGAACACGAGCGACGGCCAGAAGTGCAGGTGGCCGAGGAAAGTGTCCATGAAGCGGCCCGTGATCTTCGGGTACCAGTGGTAAACGCCGGCGAAGAGGCCGAAGAGGACCCCCGGCGCCACGACGTAGTGGAAGTGCCCGATCACGTAGTAGGTGTCGTGGAGGTGCAGGTCGACGAGGTTGAAGGCCAGCGGAAGCCCGGTCAGCCCCCCGATCCCGAACATCGGCAGGAAGGCCGCGGCCCACAGCATCGGCACCGTGAACCGGATCGATCCGCCCCACAGCGAGATGATCATGGAGGTCAGCAGGATGACCGACGGCACCGAAATGAGGACCGTGGTCGTCTGGAAGAAGGTCGAGACCACCGGCCCCATCCCGGTGAGATACATGTGGTGGGCCCAGACGATGAAGCTCAGGAAACCGAGGACGAGCACCGCGTAGACCATGGACTTGTAGCCCCAGAGCGGCTTGCGGGTGTTGACGGGGATGATCTCCGCCACGCAGCAGATGGCGGGGAGGAGGAGGACGTAGACCTCCGGGTGGCCGAGGAACCAGAAGAGGTGCTGGTAGAGCAGCGGGCTGCCGCTTCCGGAGACCTCGAGGACCCCCGCGGTCTTGGAGACGAGGCCGCTCGGCATGAAGAAGCTCGAATCCGCGACGCGGTCCATGAGCTGCATGATGGCCGCCACCTCCAGCGGCGGGAAGGCGAGGAGGAGGAGAAAGCCGGTCACCAGCATGCCCCAGACGAAGAACGGGAGGCGCATCCAGGTCATCCCCTTGGCCCGCAGGTTGATGATGGTCGTCAGGAAGTTCACCGCCCCGAGCAGCGAGGAGCTGATGAGGAAGACCATTCCCAGGAGCCACTGGGTCTGCCCCGCGAGCCATTGGTTCACGATCTGGGAATCGGCGAATCCCGCCAGCGGCGAGTAGTTCGTCCAGCCGGATTTGGCCGCCCCGCTTTCCATGAAGAAGCTCGCGCACATGATGCCCCCGCCGATGACGTAGAGCCAGTAGCTGACCATGTTGAGGCGCGGGAAGGCCATGTCGACCGTCCCGATCTGGAGGGGCACCACGTAATTCCCGAAGGCCGCGAAGCCGAGGGGCACGATCCCGAGGAACACCATGATGGTGCCGTGCATGGCCCCGAACATGTTGTAGGTGTCGCCGGTGACCTTGCCGTCCTGCAGCCAGCGGGCTTTCCACTCCTCGGTGAAGATCCAGCTCATCCAGCCGGGAAGGGGCTCGTGCGGGTAGGCGATGCTCCAGCGCATCACCATCATCAGGTAGAACCCGAAGGCGAGGAAGAGGAGGGCCGTGATCCCGTACTGGATGCCGATCACCTTGTGATCCGTCGACCAGATGTACTTCCTGTAGAAGGGCAGGTCGTGGTGGTGATCGTCGTGATGCTCGTCGTGGGCGGCAGTTGCTTCGGCACTCATCTTGGTTCGGGGTGGTCCTTGGTTTGTGGCGTCACTCGGCGGCTCCTCCGACCGGCTCGAGCGTCTCGAAATTGACGATGGTCTGGGGATCCATCTTTTCTCCGGGCAGCATCTTGGCGTGTTCGGCCTTGAGTTCCTCGGCCGTCATCTGGGGCGGGGTCGAGGATCCGGCGGCCCGCTCCTTGTAGACTTCCAGGGCGGCGGCCGCCATTCCGGGGGTGACGACGTCCCCGGAATCGTTCCCGAAGCTGTTGCGGATGTAGGTCATCACGGATGCCAGCTCCACCGCATCGAGCGGCATCTGGGCCGCCATGTTGAGGTTCCACGTCTGCCCCTTCACCTCGATGGGCCCCTTCAGGCCGTTCATGATGATCATGGCGAGGGCCTGGGTGTCACCCGTGACCCACTCCGACCCGGCCAGCGGCGGGAAGGCGCCGGGCTGTCCATTGCCGTCGGGCTGGTGGCAGCCGATGCAGCGGCCGTAGACTTTGCCGCCATTCTGGCTGAGGGCCTTCACGATGGGCCCCGTCACCGGCCCGGTGTCCCCGCCTCCCGGCGGCTCGAGCTGGACGTAATTCGAGGGGAAGGGGCTGTAATTGAAGAGGTTTCCGCCGGTTCCGAGCACCGCGCCCCCCACCAGGAGGACAAATCCGGTAACGAGGAAGATCCACAGGGAGACCGGCTCCATGCCGTTCTCGCGCACCTGCTTCTCGCGCGCCGCGGCGGCGCTGGCTTCGAACAACTCGGCGTGGGCCTTGGCCACGTTGGTCGTGTCGTCCAGGTCGGGTCGCTGGGAATCGTCGTTATGGTTCGTCTCGGCCATGCGATATCTGCGCTCTACTGTTCAGAGGCGCGCTTCTTGTTGCGCCGGTAATTGATGGAATAAGGAACCTGATCGTTCTTTTTCAAGGAGAGAAGGTAGCTGACGATGGCGCGACCGCGGTCGCTGGGGACCACCATCTTGCCGTCCGGGGCGTCCAGCGGGAGCCCCGCGCCCGCCTGCCCGTAGTCCGGAACGGTCTTGAAGAGCTGCGGGTAGGACGGGCACACCGACCAGTAGGTCGCCGGCTTGGCGCGCGCATCCCAGAGGTGCCAGTAGAGCCAGTTTTCCGGGGTGAGGCCCGTTTCTGCGGCGTAGCGATCGACCCGCAGGCCGACGTTGCTGAGGTCCGGGCCGGTGCGCGTCAATCCGATCTGGGCGAAGTCCTCGCCCCGGTAGTCGAAGATGTTCGTCTCGCGGCGGGTGTCGACCGGCTGGTCGACGGTCGGGGCGAGCCCGGCCCAGTCGGGGCGCCACACGTCCGAGCCCGCGAACGTCGGGCGGATGAGCTGCGTGTGGCAGATGTAGCACCCCTCCGCGGCATAGACGGCCGCCCCGTCCTCGATGCGCCCGGGACGCTTCGGAACGTAGATGCCCTCGCGGCCGTCGTCCTTTTCGGTGAACTCGAGCGGGTCCACCGACTTGAGCACGGCGTGGGGAACCACCACCAGCAGCAGAAGCGGCACGCCGAAGGTGGCGATCAGGCCGATCATGAATGTCTTGAAACTCATGGCTCAGGCGTTGGCGGTTTCCAGTTCGTCGAGGTCCCCTTCGGGGCCATGGGGTGAGTCGGCATGGGGATCGGGACGCAGCAGCGTGGGGTGCTGGCTGCGGCGGCCAAGCCGCGCCCACATCAGGATCAGGTGCACGAAGAAGAAGAGGTTGGCGAAGAGGATGAAGGCCCACGCCACGGTGGTTCCGATGCCGTAGGCGTAGCCGCGGGTCGCGGCGTCCATCCACGGCATGTCCCAGAACTCCTGGGCCTGGCCCTGCAGGAAACCGCCGAAGATCGAGGAGCCCACGATGGTCAGCGCCCCGTAGACCGACAGGTAGTAGTGCCACTTGATGAAGCGGCGCGAGAGCCATTCGCGGCGGGTCACGCGCGGGACGATGAAGTAGATCCCCCCGAAGGTGCACATGCTGAAGACGCCGTAGAGGGCCATGATCTCGTAGCCGTAGCCGGTCATGCTGAACTGGATGTACTTGATGCTCGGGCCGATGTTGAGGAGCAGGCCGAGGGCACCAAGGGTCACGAGGGCCACGACCCCGGCCACCGTGAACCGCAGGGAGGGGCTCGCGTCCACGACCTCCTTGTGGCCGCGGACGGTCTGGAGGATGTTCACCGCCACCGCCATGGCCGGCACGAGGAAGAGGACCGTGGCGGCCGCCCCGACGTAGGGCATGAACTGCGGCAACGGCGAACCCGCCAGCTTCTGCATCCCCGCCCACGGGCCGATCGCGGCGAGGGTCCAGAACCCGAGGACCGCGAGGCTGTAGCTGTAGACCGGCCGCCCGGTGACCTTCGGGGCGAGGTAGTAGGCCGTCGCCACCGCCACCGGAACGAAGAAGAGGAACATCAGGGTGGCCTTGAACCAGGCGTTGACGCCCGCCGCCATGACCGGGTTGGTGTCGAACACGAACACGAAGAGGTGCGAGGTCAGGTAGATCCACGGGAACCAGAAGAGCGCCGCCAGGACGTACCACTGCGTGATGTAGACGTGGCCGCCTTCGCGGCAGCGGAACTGGATGAAGGACCACACCGCGATGAAGAGGTAGCTGACCAGCAGCACCGGCCACACCGCCGCGGGGAACTCCATCCAGGGCACGCCGGTGCCGTGGCCGAACATGATGCCCAGCACCCCGATGGTGACCGCGATGTTCCAGACGTGGCCGGCCACGAGGACCACCACCCCGCCCTGGCACTCCTTGCGGGAAAGGCGGGCCATGAGCCAGATCATGAGGCCGAAGGCGGCCTGGCACCCCCAGCCGTAGACGAGGGTGTTGATGTGGGCCGCGTAGACCCGCCCGTAGGACAGCCAGCCGCACCCGTCGAGGAAGGTCGGGGAGAGGGACTTCGCCGAGGAGATGAAGCCGAGGATGATCGCCACCGCGAGCCACATGGCGCCTCTCGTGAAGTTGAACATCACCGGGTGCCGCAGGGAACGGTCGATCGCCGCCCGGAGCCGGGCGTCCTGCAGATCTGCGCTGTCAGTGGTGGTCGGCATGGGTCGGTCTACTCGGCGGGTTCGTCACCGGTGGGCGGGATGAGATCCGCGA
>JABDMC010000217.1 GCA_013001695.1 Akkermansiaceae bacterium | reverse complement strand
CTTCCGGAAAAAGAAATCCGCCGACGGACCCGATCCGCTCAGCAAGCGCGAAGAACAGCTTCTCACCCGCATCGCGGAGCTCGAAAGCTTCATCGAGGAGGGGCCCGACCGCATCCGCCGCGAAATCGAGGAGGAGATCACCACCATGCCGCCCCCCGACGACCTCGTGGACCGGCGCCGCGAATACGAGTTCTACACCAAGCTCTCCCGGGGCGAAATCCGCAACGAACGCCGCTACCAGGCCAAGAGTGCCATCCTCTTCGTCCTCCTCGCGGCCGCCATCGCGGCCCTCTCGTCGTGGATCTACACCTTCCTGAACGGCATTTAGGGTTGCCTTGGCCCGGCAATTCCGGAGCATCCGGGCCGTGAGCGATTCATCCGCCCTTGATGTCACCTACGTGGCCTCCCTCGCCCGGCTCGACCTGACCGCCGAGGAGGCGGCGCGTTTCCAGGAACAACTCGGCACCGTCCTGACCTTCGTCGAGACGCTCTCGAAGCTCGACGTCGAGGGGGTCGAGCCCACCGCACACCCCGCCCCGGTCCTCGACTGCCTGCGCGACGACGTGGCCGGCGAATGCCTCCCCCGGGAAGCCATCCTCCACAACGCCCCCGACTCCGCCCTCGACCAGATCCGGGTCCCCAAGGTGGTCGAGGATGCCTGACCGCCGATGCCCATGAGCCTTGCCACCGAGAACATCTCCTCCCTCCGGACGCGGCTCGTCGCCGGCGAGATCCGGGCCCGCGAGATCGTCGATGCCCTCGGCGCCGCCATCGAGGAGAAGGACGGCGAGATCGGGGGCTACCTCGCCGCCGACCTCGAACGCGCCCGGCAGGACGCCGACACCGCCGATCTCGAGAAGCCGCTCGGGGGCATCCCCATCGCCCTCAAGGACAACATCAACCTCGCCGGGGCGCAGTGCACATGCGGATCGCGCTTCCTCGAGGAGGGCTACCTGTCCCCCTACGACGCCACCGTCACCACCAGGCTCAAGCAGGCCGGCGCCATCCTCTTCGGCCGCACCAACCTCGACGAGTTCGCCATGGGCTCGTCCACCGAGAATTCCGCCTTGCAGGTGACGCGCAATCCGCACGACCTGACCCGCATCCCGGGCGGCTCGTCGGGCGGTTCAGCCGCCGTCGTGGCCGCCGACACCGCCATCGCGTCCCTCGGTTCCGACACCGGGGGCTCCATCCGCCAGCCCGCCAGCCACTGCGGGGTGGTCGGCCTCAAGCCCTCCTACGGCCGCGTCTCCCGTTACGGCCTCGTGGCCTTCGCCTCCTCGCTCGACCAGATCGGCCCGCTCACCAAGACCGTCGAGGATGCCGCCACCCTCCTGGAGGTCATCGCCGGCCCCGACCCGCGCGATTCGACCTGCCTCGACGAGCCGGTGGCCCCCTGCCATCCCTCCCTGCACGACGGCGTGGCGGGCCTCAAGCTCGGGATCCCCAGGGAATACTTCGGCGAGGGGCTCGACCCCGCGGTCCGCGAGCGCGTGGAAGCCGCCATCAAGGCCCTCGAGGGCGAGGGCGCCGAGCTCGTCGAGATCTCGCTCCCCTCCACCGACGCCGCGGTGGCGACCTACTACATCATCGCTCCGGCCGAGGCATCGTCGAACCTCTCGCGCTTCGACGGCGTGCGCTACGGCCACCGCGCCGAGAATCCCGGCGACATCCTCGACATGTACCGCCAGAGCCGCGCCGGCGGCTTCGGCCCCGAGGTGAAGCGCCGCATCATCCTCGGGACCTACGTCCTCAGCTCCGGCTACTACGATGCGTATTACACCCGCGCCCAGAAGGTCCGCACCCTCATCCAGCGCGAGTTCCAGTCCGCCTTCGCCTCGGTCGATGCCATCCTCGCCCCGGTCAGCCCGGCCCCGGCCCGCAAGATCGGCGCCGCCGAGAACGATCCGCTCCAGGACTACCTCGCCGACATCTACACCATCTCGGCAAATCTCGCCGGCATCTGCGGCCTCTCGGTCCCCTGCGGCACCGTGCCCGGCGACGACGGGTCCGCCCTGCCCGTCGGGCTCCAGGTGCTCGGCCCCCACCTCGCCGAGGCCACCATCCTGCGGGTCGCCCGCGCCTGGGAAATCACCCGCGAGCGGGCCTGAGCGGAACTCCCTCCGGCGCCAGGGCCGCGATCTCCGCCATGACGCGGTCCGCCAGCGCCTGGTAGGCCTCCCGCGACTTCCCCCGCAACTGCTCCGGCTCGAATTGAATCGGGTCGCCGATGATCACCGTGATGGGGTGCAGGCGGAGCGACCGCCGCCCCTTGGGCAGGGCCTCGTAGGTGCCGAGGACCCGCACCGGCTGCACCGGGACCCCGCTCTTCGCGATCAGGAGGCCCAAGCCCGCCTTGGCGTCCTGCAGGTCACCCGTCATGGTGCGGGTTCCCTCCGGAAACATCACGACCCGCTTCCCCCCCTTCAGGGCGCGCAACACCGTCTTCATGCTCTTCAGGTCGGCCTGGTCCCGGTCGATCGGGATGGCGTTCCAGCGCGGCAGCAGCCAACTCGCAAATCCCCTGAAGAGCGTTTCCCGGGCGAGAAAGTGCACCCCGTGCTCGTAGGCGCAGCCCACCACCGGCGGATCCAGGAAGCTGGCATGGTTCGCCGCGATGATCGCCCCCCCGTGCTCGATCCGCTTGCGCGGGTTGATCACCCGGAAGCTGAAGAAACTCCGCAAGGCCGATGAAAACAGCATGCGGCCCAACCAGAAATAGTAGTTCATATCGCCGGCTCGGCGCCCTCCCGTTCGAACCAGCCCCGCTGACGCAACTCCGCCACGGCGGCCTCCACCACCTCCGCGATGTCCATGTCGGACGTGTCGATCACGACGGCCCCGTCGGCCACCTTCAGGGGCGACGTCTTGCGGGCCGAATCGAGCCGGTCGCGATGCCCGACCTCGTCGCTCTGGCCCTCCGCGGCCCGCCGGCGGCGCCGCACCTCCTCGGAGGCGTCGATGTAGAGCTTGTAGGGCGTCTCGGGAAACACCACCGAGGCGATGTCCCGCCCCTCCATGATGAGGTCCCCCTCGGCCAGCATCGCCCGCTGCTTCGCCACCAGAACCTCGCGCACCTCCGGAACGGCCGCCACCTGCGACACGGCCCGGTTGACGTCATCCGAGCGCAACTCCGCCCCGGGGTCCCGCCCGTCCACCGTGACGGTCGAGTGCATCCCGTCGATCCCGCAGGCGATCTCCACGTCGTCGAGCATCGCCGCCACCGCCCCGCGGTCGGACGGGTCGATTCCCCGCCGCACCACCTCCCACGTCACGGCCCGGTACATCGCGCCGGAATTGACCATGATCAGGCCGAGGCGCTCCGCGAGCATGCGTGCCACGGTGCTCTTTCCCGAGGCGGCCGGACCGTCGATCGCGATGGCGCTGTGCGTGCCTCCCTTGCCTTCCATCACCGTTTCTGCCTGACACGGATGCTCTCGAGGTCCTTCTGGAATCCCGGGTAGGAGGTCGCGATGCATGCCGTGTTCTTGATGACGGTGTCCCCCTCCGAAAACAACCCCGCAATGGCGAAGGCCATCGCGATCCGGTGGTCCCCGAAGCTGTCCAGGACGCCCCCCTTCAGCGGCCGCCCGCCGTCGATCTCGAGGCCGTCCTCGAACTCGGCCACCTCCGCGCCCAGGATCCGCAGGTTCTCCACCACCGCCGATATCCGGTCCGATTCCTTGACCCGCAATTCGCGGGCATGCCGAATCACGGTGAGCCCCTGCGCCAGCGCCCCCGCCACCGCCAGGACCGGTATCTCATCAATCAGGTTCGGGATCTCCTCCTCCCGCAACTCGGTCCCCTTCAGGGCGTTCCCCTGGACCTCGAGATTCCCCGCCGGCTCGCCGTCCAGCCCGGTGCGCACCACGTCCCGGATCTTCGCCCCCATCCGCACCAGCACGCCCAGGAGCGCGGTGCGCGTCGGGTTCAGGCCGACGTCCTTGATGAGGAGCCGCGAACCCGGCATGGCGGACGCCGCCACGATCCAGAACGCCGCGCTCGAGATATCCCCCGGGACCGCCAACTCCACCGCTTCCGGAATCTGCCCGCCGTAAATGCTGACCGCGTTTCCATCCGTCACGGTCCGCACCCGGAACTGCGCCAGCATGCGCTCCGTGTGGTCGCGGGTCACCGCCGGCTGGATCACGGTCGTCTTCCCCGGCGCAAACAGGCCCGCCAGCAGGATCGCGCTCTTCACCTGGGCGCTGGCCACCGGCATCTCGTATTCGATCGCCTTCAAGGCGCCCCCCTTGATCTCGATCGGCGCGCACCCCTTGCTCTTCCCGACCGCCACGATGTTCGCTCCCATCTTCTCGAGGGGCGTGATGATGCGGTCCATCGGCCGGCTCGACAGCGAGTCGTCCCCTTCGAGCACCGACTTGAACTCCTGCCCGCAGAGCACCCCCGCGAGGAGGCGCATCCCGGTGCCGGAATTCCCGCAGTCGATCGGATCGGCGGGGCGCTTCAGTTCCATGGCCCGCCCGTAAATCATGAGGTTCACCGGCCCGTGTTCGTTGGAATCCAGCACCTCGTAGTCGACCCCGAGGGCGCCCATGGCCTCCAGCGTGTTCCGGCAATCTTCCGCGGGGAGAAAATTCGTGACCCGGCACGGCCCGTTCGCCAACCCCGCCAGGATGGCCGCCCGGTGCGAAATGCTCTTGTCCCCGGGGACCGTCATTTCCCGGGATATGGTCTCGAGCGGGCGAACTTTGATCGTTGCAGAATCCATCACTTCAGTGCGGTAAGCTTGTTCCGCCGCCGCTGGGCGTCCTCGAGAACCGTCGCCAGCGCCTGCTGGCTCCCGTCCTCGATCAATTCCGACAACCGCTGCAGCATGGAAATGCTCGCCTGCAGCGGGCCGGCCACCGCCTCGCGGTTCTCGAGAAGAATCTCCGTCCACATCTCCGGATCCCCGGCCGCCACCCGGCTCGTGTCCCGCAGCCCGCCCCCGGCGAGGCTTCCATCCTCTTCCTGCTCGAGGGAAACGAGCGCGCATACCACCGCGAGGACGTGCGGGAGGTGACTGATCCGCGCCACCAGACGATCGTGCTCGGTCGCGGACATCACCGCGGCCCGCGCCCCCAGCGACGCCCAGAAGGCCACCAGCCGGTTCACTTCCCCGTCGGGAAGCCCGTGGTCATTCGTCAGGATGCACGGCGCCCCCACCAGGAGGTCCGGGTCGGCCGATTCAAATCCGCTCTGCTCCGATCCCGCCATGGGGTGGCTCCCGATGAACCGGATTCCGGCTTGCTGCAGCACTCTCCCGGCGCTCCGGTGCGGGAGGGTCTTCACGCTCCCGACGTCCGTCACGAACGCCTCCGGATCAAGCCCTTCCTTCACAAGCCTCGCCGCCAGATCCTCCATCGCGCCGACCGGCACCGCCAGGATGACGAGGTCCGCCCCCTTCACCGCCAATCCCAGGTCGGCGGTGACGTGATCGAAGCCGCACGCCTGCACCGCCGCGACCCGCTCCGGGCTCCGCCCCCACATGACCACCTCGACCTCCCGGTCCCGCCGCTTCAATCCCAACGCGATCGAGCCTCCCAACAGCCCGGGACCCAGGATCGCGATACGCTTGAAATCACTCACTCGCGCACCCAGAAAACAAATTGCCGGGCCATCTGACAAGGCCCGGCAATCCTGATTGTTAGGAAATTCAAGAGTCCGCCGGCCTCAGGGAACCCGGAACTTGTGGTCGGGATTCGAGTCCTGCGGGTCGCGCACGAGCGTTCCGGAGGGAATGCCCCGGACGTCCACCGGGTTATTCGTGTAGGGATTGAAGACAAACCCGTCTTTCCCGGGAATCTCGAGTGCGTAGCGGTAGTCCGTCTTTTTGACTTCGGGCGTCCCGGTGGACGGCTTCGGTGTCGAGGACGATCCCCCGGATGACGAGGAGCCGCTGCTGCTCGCGGAACGGCTGACCTTCTCGCGGGCTTTCCGCACCGTCTTCTGCTCGGCACTGCTCACCGTCGGGTCGGTCGGTTGGGTGGCCTGCACGTCCGGAACCTGCGCGGGCAGGGCGGAATAGTAGGGATTGATGTAGGCGCACGAAGACATGAGGAAGGCAACAACGCCGCTGGAGATGAGGAGGTTGATTGAACGCATTGGCTTTGGTCGGAGTTTGATAGATGACGAGGGAACTGCTGAACCCTGCTCACGCATCACCACGATGATGCGCCACCCCTCCGGATAGTCAAGCAGTGCCGCCACGGCGGTCCACACGCCGGAATCCGCCGATTCCGGCGGATTTCTTTGAACTTCCGGGCCCGATTTGGGAAATCGGGTCCTCGTGAGCGACGACCCCGGCAGGATCAGGCGAGGAGTGGAGGAGTTTATCCGGTCTCCCGACGGCCGGTTTTCCGCGCTGGCCGTCGCTCTCTTTGCGCATCAATTCGAGGCGAACCGGCCGTACCGGGCCTACTGCGAGGCGCTCGGGGCCACGCCGGACGGCGTCGGCGCGTGGGATGAGGTTCCGGCGGTGCCGGCCGACACCTTCAAAGCCGGGCTTCCGCTGTCGTGTTTTCCGTCCGGCGACGCGGCGCGGGTCTTCCTGACGTCCGGAACCACCGCGGAGGTGCGCGGAAGACATTACTTTGCGCAGCTCGACACCCATGCGCTGTCGATCCGGCGCGGCTGGGAAGACGCCGGGCTCCCGCGCCTCGCGTCGCGCCTCTTCCTGAGCCGTCCCCCCGGGGCGCATCCCGAATCGTCCCTGGCCTTCATGTTCGAGACGCTCGGCGCGCCGCCGGCGACTTCCCGGTGGCTGCTCGACCCCGACGGCCGCCCGCGGCCCGGCCTGCTGGAATCGGCCGCCGCCGGGGGCGAACCCGTGCTGCTCTTCGGCACCTCGCTCGCCCTCCTTCACCTCCTCGAGGCCCTTCCCGCGCCGGTGCCCCTCCCGGCCGGGAGCTGGATTTTCCACACCGGCGGCTACAAGGGGCAGCGCCGCCGGACCGATCCCGCGGAATTGGCCGCCCTCGCGGAGGACGGGCTCCGGGTTCCGCCGGGCCGCACCATCAACGAGTACGGCATGACGGAACTCAGCTCCCAATGTTACGCGGCGGGACCGGACGCCCCCCACCGTGCTCCCGCCTGGATGAAGGTCCGCGTCCTCAATCCCGAGACCGGGCGACCGCAGCCCCCGGGGGAATCCGGTTACCTCGAGTTTCACGATCTCGCCAACCTCGGCTCGGTCCAGGCGGTGCGCACACAGGATTTCGGACGCGCCGTCGATGACCACACCTTCCATCTCGAGGGACGCGACCCCGGGGCCCTCCCCCGCGGGTGCTCCCGCGCGAGCCACGGAGCGCTCTCCCCGGCATGACTACCAGCAATCGGCTCGATCTCCTCGCCGCGACGTCCCCGGCCTTCGCCCCCTGGACCGGTCCGTTCTCGCGCCGGGACCTCTCGGATTGGATCACGGCGGAGTTCGGCGATCCCGCGATCCTGGATGAACCGCGCCCGCACGGCCCGCTCCACGCCATGGTGCGTGCCCCGGCGCGCCTCCTGCATGTCGTCAGTGGCAACACCCCGCATGCCGCGGCGCAGTCGCTCCTTCGCGGGCTCGTGCTCGGTTCCCACAACACCCTGAAGCTGCCATCCGGCGGTCTCCCCGAAATGGAGGCCCTCCTCGCGGCGCTCCCCCCCGCCCTCGCCGCCGAGATCACGGTTGCCACCGAGCTGCCTGCCGACTGGGACGCGCGCTTCGACCGGGTCGTGGTCTTCGGGGACGACGACACCATCCGGTGGTTCCGGCAGCACGCCCCGCCCGGGCTGCCCCTCAACCTCCACGGCCAGCGCCTCAGCATCGCCCTCATCCTGCAGGATCCGGAAGGTGCCGCGCGCCTCGCCGCCGCCGACGTCTCCCGGTTCGACCAGCGGGGATGCCTCTCGGTCCACGCGGTCTACCTCGCCCCCGGCTGTGGCGCATCCGGCATCGAGTTCGGCGCCCTGCTGGCCCGCGAGATGGCCGCCTGCGACCGCGCCGACCCGCGGGGCCCGCTGAGCCCGTCCGAGGCCGGGGCCATCACCAACACCCGCGAGACGGCCCGCTTCCTCGCCGCGAACCGCCCCGATGACTGCCGGCTCTGGGAGAGCGAGGGCGACACCCACTGGACGGTGATCTTCCATCGCGACCCCCTCCTCCGGCCGAGCTGCCTCAACCGGCTCGTTTACGTCCATCCGTGGCCTCCGGACCAGCACGCCGCGGCCCTCGGCCCCGAGTGCCGCCACCTCTCCACCGTCGCGCTTCACCCCTTCTCCCCGGCATCGGCGCGGGACCTCCCGGACCTCGGCGCCACCCGGTTCTGCCCGCTGGGCGCCACCCAGGACCCCACTATTTTCTGGCACCACGACGGCGCCCCGCCGCTCGCTTCGCTCGTCACGTGGATCGATCTCGGCTAGCCTCCCCGCAGTCCATGCCCGAAGCGCCCATCACGACCACCGGCACCCTGCACGACGCCATGCACGGGCGCGCCTGGGAAGCGGAGCTGCCCAACGGCAAGCGCCTCGTCGCCCACCTCCCCCGGCGCCTGCAGGATCTCGCCCCGTCCCTTCTGCCCGGCACCCGCGTCCTCCTCGAAATGACCCCCTACGACTTTGACAAGGCCCGCATCGCCGGTCTCGCCGATCATGCCTGAACATCGACACTTCATTCTCGGAACCGCGGGCCACATCGACCACGGGAAATCGTCGCTGGTGCGGGCCCTCACCGGCACCGACCCGGATCGCCTCCCCGAAGAGAAGCTGCGCGGGGTCACCATCGAACTCGGCTTTGCGCACTGTTCGCTCCCCGACCCCGACGACCCTGAGGTTATCAACGAACTCGGGGTGGTGGATGTCCCCGGGCACGCCGACTTCGTCAACAACATGGTCGCCGGGGTCGGCGGCATGGATGCCGCCCTCTTCGTGGTCGCCGCCGACGACGGGTGGATGCCGCAATCCGAAGAGCACCTCCACATCCTCTCCTACCTCGGCGTCCGGCGCGGCATCATCGCCCTCACCAAATCCGACCTCTGCGAGGACATCGCCTTCACCTCCGAATTCGTCCGCGAGTGCCTCCGCGATTCGGTGTTCGCGGATGCCCCGCTCGTCCCGGTCTCGAGCATCACCGGGGAGGGCCTCGAGGAGCTCAAGGGGGAACTCGCCGCCCTCTTCAAGGACGCCTCGCCGCCGCGCGATTGCGGCAAACCGGTCCTTCCCGTCGACCGGGCCTTCGTCGTGAAGGGAATCGGCACCGTCGTGACCGGCACCCTCGCCGGCGGATCCCTGCGCACCGGGGACCGCCTCCGCCTCCAACCGGACGGCATCACCGGCAGCGTGCGCGCCATCCAGAGCCACAACGAGTCGCTCGAATCCGCCGTGCCGGGAATGCGCACCGCCCTCAACCTCCCCGACCTCCCGCTGGCGAGCCGCGAACGGGCCGGCGCCCACCGCGGCGGCCTGCTCACCCACCCCGACGCGGGTGATCCGCACGACACCATCAATGTCCATCTCTGCCGTCTCGCCCGCGAGATCCCCGGGCAATCCGGCACGAAGCGCACCCTGCCGAACTCCCGGCGGGTCCGCGTCCACCACGGGTCCGGATCGGTCGGCGCCCGCGTCTATTTTCTCGATGGCCCCAGCCTCCCGGCCGGGGAATCCCGCATCGCCCAGTTGCGCCTCGACTCCGCGCACTTCTTCATGACCGGCGACCGCGTCGTCCTCCGCGACTGGTCGAGCCAATCCACCCTGGGCGGCGGGATCGTGCTGGATCCGCTCGCCCGGCGCCGTGGGTTTCGCAGCGACCCGCAGCGCGCCTTCCTCGAAGCCCGCGCCGCCCATCCCGACGACCCGGTCGCCCTCCTGCGCTCCGCCCTCGCCCGCGACCATGTCTGCAGCTTCGCCCGGCTCACGGAACGCCTCCGCATCCCCGCCGCCGATCTCAACGCGGCTCTCGACGCCCTGGTCGCGGAGGGCCGCGCCGTGGCGCTCGACGCCACCTTCGCGGACGCCGCCTGGTGGCAGGACCTCCTCGCCGCGGCCCGCGAGGAGGTCACCGCCTTCCACCGCACCCAACCGGATCTTCCCGGCCTGCCGCTCCAGGACCTCCGGAAGTCGATCCTTCCGCGCCTGCCGGACGATTCCCTCTTCGACCGCTTTCTCCACGCGCTTCTCGCCGCGGGGGTGAACCAGGCCGGCACCGTCCTCGCCTCGGAGGAATTCGCGCCGTCCCTTCCCGACGACATCCAGAAGCCCGCCGCCGCGATCGAGGCCGCCCTCGGGGCCGACCCGCTCAACCCGCCGGGCAAGGCCGAGCTGGCCTCCACGCCCGATGCCCGCCGGGCCCTCTCGTTCCTGACCCGCGCCGGCCGCGTCACCGCCCTCAGCGACAAGGCCATCATCCTCACCTCCGCCCGCGACGACGCCCGGCGCCGCGTCCTCGAATTCCTCGCCGCCCGCGGCAAGGCGACCGCCAGCGAGCTGCGCCAGGAACTCGGAACCTCGCGGCGCATCATCATGCCCCTCCTCGAGGGCATGGATGCCGCCGGCCTCACCCGCCGCGACGGCGACCTCCGGTTTCCGGTCTAGCCCGCATATTTCACGAAGTGAAACATGCGTTTTGCGAATGTGGCGGAAGCTCAATCATCTGATTCGCAAAACCGACTCTGGAGGAAACACCCAAAGTGTGTTTTCTCCGGCGTCGGGGCGAGCCCCGACGGCTCTGACCAGTCAGAGCGTGTCGGCCCCCGCGTTCGCGGGGGCGGAAATTTCATGAAATTTCCGGGCTAGTGTGCCGTCCCGCAAGTCCTGCAACATGCTGGGGTCTTCAGAGTTTCAAAAAGTGGCTCACTTCGTTCGCGGGGAAGGTCGAAGCGCGGCCTGGTTTCCCAACTTCTTCGTTCCTCCTCAGT
>JABDMC010000212.1 GCA_013001695.1 Akkermansiaceae bacterium | reverse complement strand
CGATGGTTCCGGGATTGTTGTTGAGGGAGGAGCGAACTTCAAACTTCACGCCGAACTTCTTGGCGAACTCGACGGAGCGCGACTGCATCACCTTCGTTCCCACCGAGGCGAGTTCAAGGAGTTCGTCGTAGGAAATCTCGGGCAGCTTGCGGGCATCCGCCACCACGCGCGGGTCGGCAGTATAAACGCCGTCGACGTCGGTGAGGATTTGGCAGAGGTCGGCATCGACCGAGGAGGCGAAGGCGATCGCGGAGAGGTCGGAGCCACCGCGCCCGAGGGTCTGGATGAGCCCCTCCTGGTTGACCCCCTGGAACCCGGCGACGATGGCCACCTTCCCCGCCGCGATGTAGTCCTGGAGGAGGCCGGGTTCGAGGGCTTCGATGCGGGCCCGGGTGTGGGACCCGGTGGTCTTCATGCCGGCCTGGCTGCCGGTGACGGAGACCGCCTCGACGCCGAGTTCGTGCAAGGCCATGGCGAGGAGGGCGATGGACTGCTGTTCCCCGGTGGAGAGGAGGACGTCCATCTCGCGTTCCGGGGGGTCGCTGGTCATCTCCCTGGCCATCGCGATGAGCTTGTCGGTGACGCCGCCCATGGCGGAGACGACCACCGCGACCCCGTGGCCTTCATCGTGGAGGGCCTTGATGCGCTGCGCGACGTTCCGGATGCGGTCGAAGGAGCCGACCGAGGTGCCGCCGTATTTCTGGACGATGAGCATGGGGCGCGTGGCGGGAGGAAGGGTTCGGTAGACGTTCCGGGAGGGAAGGGCAAGCGCCGAGCTGCGGGAATGGACGGATCGCCCCGGGCCTGGCCCTCACGTGAGCGACTCGATCCGGAAGACCACGGGGCGGTCGGTCACGCAGTCAAGGGCCTCGATCTTCTTGAGGGCCCTCTTGAGCTTGCCGAAGCGGCAGGTGTGGAGGAGGAAGACGACCTCCACGAAATCGGCGTCCGGGTGGTCGGGATCGACGGGGGAATGGGTGCCGGAGATGCCGATCTCGGCCTCCGCGAGGACCTGCGAGATCTCGGCGATGACGCCGGGGCGGTCGGTGACCGGGAAGCGGACGTAGGAGGCCGTCTCGGTATCGGCGATGGGCACGAGGGTGCCGGTCTCGCGGTAGGGGAGGAAGCCGCGGTGGCCGGCGGTGTGCTTGAGGACCCGCGCCGCCTCGACGAGGTCGGCCACCACCGAGGAGGCCGTGGGATCCTGTCCGGCCCCGCGCCCGTAGAAGAGGGAGTCGCCGATGCCGTCGCCGCTGACCGCCACGGCGTTGAAGACGTCGTTGACGTGCGCGAGGATGTGGGACCTGCGGATGAACGACGGCTGGGTGCGGATCTCCACCGCGCCGTCGTCGTGCTCCCGCACGACGGACAGCAGCTTCACGACGTAGCCGAGTTCCTTGGCGAAAGTGATGTCGAGCGGCTTGATCATCTCGATGCCGCGGACGTAGACGTTCTTGGGGTCGATCGGGAACCCGTAGGCGAGGGTGGCGAGGAGGATGGCCTTGTGGGCGGCATCCCAGCCATTGACGTCGAGAGTGGGATCCGCTTCGGCGTAGCCCTTGGCGGACGCCTCCGCGAGGGCCGCCGGGTAGTCGAGGCCGGCTTCCGTCATGCGCTGCAGGATGTAGTTGGAGGTGCCGTTGATGATCCCGACGATGGTGTGGATGCGGTTCCCGATGAATGATTCCTGGACGGCCTTGATGATGGGGATGCCGCCGGCCACGGCCGCCTCGAAGTGGATGGGCGTGTCCCGTTCCTTCGAGAGGGTGAAGAGTTCCACGCCGCGCTCGGCAAGGAGCGCCTTGTTGCCGGTGATGACCGGCTTGCCGGCCTCGAGGGCCGCCGCGACCAGCTCGAAGGCGTGGTCGGTGCCGCCGATGAGTTCGACCACCACGTCGACCGAGGGGTCCTCGATGAGGTCCTTCCACTCGGTGGTGAAGAGGGCCTCGGGCGCCTTGGCCTCGCGGGGCTTGCCGGGGTCGCGCACCGCGATCCGGCGGACCTCGAGCCGCACCGCTCCGCCGGTCCGGTCGGTGATCAGGCCGCCGTTGCGCTGGAGGACGTTCCAGACGCCGCTGCCGACGGTTCCGAAGCCGGCCAAGCCGATGCCGATGGGATCGCTATCGCTCACGCGCCCAGCCTTATGAGGGCGGGGCCCGGAGTCCAGACCGGATCGGGTCGTGGGCCTCAAGAGCGGCGGGAGGACTCCTCCGCTGCAAGCCAGTCGCCCAGCTGATCGCCCGGAAGCCCCTTCTGAACCCGGTCGATGAAGTTCAGGTAGGCCGCGGTGTTGACGTCCGCGGTCTCGGCGGGCGGCGCCGGGCTGGGCGCGGGGTCCGCCGGGGAGACCGTGCCCCGGGGGGGAACCTCCCGGGCCGGCCGGGGCGGTGCTTCGGCGGCCTGCGGCGACGTCCTGGCGGCCGCGGGCGCCTTCTTCGCCGCTTTTCGGGTCGCCTTCCTGGCAGCCTTGGTGGCCTTCTTCTTCGCCGCCTTCTTGGCGACCGCCTTCTTGGCGGCGGCTTTCTTGGCGGCTTTTCGGGACGCCTTCTTGGACGCCTTCTTGGGAGATTGATCTTTTGGCATGGCCTTGGGGGGCGCCTTTAGCACGGGCAATGCCAGCTGGCAAGCCGCAGCGAACCCGGCGCCGGGCAGTTGTGAAAAGGGCGCGGGACGCCTCGCCCCGTGGCTCCTCGGCGCCCGAACGGCCCCCATTTTCCGATTTCTATGGATTGAGAGCGGCCCGGGCGGCGCTATACTGAAGTAGGCCGGACGGATGCATCGGAAAAAAACATGGGATGGACGGAGGGGCGCGGGGGCGTGGCGCAGTGCCCGTCCCGACCATTTCGGATGGTGGGTGCTCGTGGCAGTCCTCGGGGCGGTCCTGCTGCATGCCGGGGTCCTGTGGGGCATGGCACGCCTCGGAATCACCTTCGAGATGGCGGACGCCCTCGAGTGGCGTTCGCGGTCCTTCAAGGTCGAGCAGGTGGAAGTCATTCCGGAGAGCAGCGCGATCGAACCGGCCGAGGAGGATGTGCCGGTGCCCCCGGAGGACGCCTCGACGCTGCTGACCGAGATCGAGGAACTGCTGCCGGAACTGGAGAACCTCGAGATCGATGTTTCGCCGGACATCGCGGAGCCGGAGGTGGCGATCCAGATGGAACAGCCCGCGCTGGCGGGCGACGAGGCGGGAGAACTTCTCGAACCGGTGAAGGCGCCGGAGGTTTCGAGCCGCCTCGAGGAAGTCGGGAAGAGCGAGGCCCTCTTCCAGGAAGTCCCGGAAGGGCGGGTCGTGATCGAGGAGGGCACCGTGCAGGCCGACATCCCGGATCCGGATGAGTTCCTGAAGGACGCCGCCCGGAAAGGCGCGGGCGGCTTGAGCGACGAGGGTCTCCTCGAGGGTTACACCGGCCTCGGCAAACTCCTGACCCTCCCGGCGGGCGAACTGAATCGCAGCCGCGCCGCGTTGCCGAGCGACCTGTTGTTCAGTTACGACAGCGCGGAGTTGAAGCAGAGCGCCCGTCTCGGATTGATGAAGCTGGCCATCTTGATCGACCGCAACCCCCGGATGTACTGCATCCTGGAAGGGCACACCGACCTATTCGGAACCGAGGAATACAACGCGGACCTGTCGCGGCGCCGGGCAGAGGCCGTGAAATACTGGCTGGTGAAGTCCCTGCGCCTCGACGGCGAGCGCATCGTGGTCCGCGGATACGGGAAGACGAAACCCAAGGTGAAGGAGGGCAGCATCGACGAGCAGGCCATCAACCGGCGGGTCGACATCCTGATGCGGAAGGAGATTCCCGACGAAGAGCCGGTGCTGGTGAAACCGAAGCGCAAGCCGCCCGTGGAAAAGCCGCCCGTGCGGGCCGTCCCGGTGGAGGAAGATCCGCCGGCCCCCGCTCCGGATAAACCCCTGCGCGCCAAGCCGGTGGTCCCGCCGCGGGCTGTGCCGGTGGATGAGGGCGAGTAGCCTACTCCTCCTCGCCGACCGATTCGGCGGGTTCCGGTGCGGACGACGAGGCGGGCTTCGCTTCGGTCGATCCGTCGTCGTCGGTTTCCTCCGGGGCCGCCTCCGCGGCCTCCGGTTGTGCGGCCGCTTCGGCGGGAGGTTCCGCGGCCGGCGGTTCCTCCTCGGGCGCCATGCGGATCCGGG
>JABDMC010000202.1 GCA_013001695.1 Akkermansiaceae bacterium | reverse complement strand
CCCCCGCCCCCGCCGACCAAGCTGAGTTCCCTCGTTTCCGACATCCTTTCCGACGAGGAAGCGGCCGCCACCGGCGTTCCGCACCGCACCGACGACATCGCCCCGGCCCCGCGGTCGCGCCGCGCGCCCGGAGGCAAGCTCGGGAAGGCGCTCGACGCCAAGGACCGCTTTTCCCTCCTGATGCGGAGGCATCCCTTCGGCTACGCGCTCGGCGCGTCGATCTCGGAGATCGCGCGCTCGCTCTTCAACCCGGCCGCCACGATGTCGTTCAGCCAGACCGGGGAAGACCGCTTCATTCACTACCTCCTCGATGTCGCCAAGGCCGGCTTCTATGTCGACGTCGGGTGCAACCACCCGTTGCACAAGTCCAACACCCTCCGCCTCTACCAGCGCGGATGGCGGGGATTGTGCATCGACGGAAACCCGGAGCTCATCGACCTCTTCCAGCGGGTCCGCCCGTTGGACAACGCGGTGTGTGAGATCGTGAGCGACGAGGAAAAGGAAATCGAGTTCATCGTCGCCAAGCAAACCGCAGTCTCCACCGTTTCCGAGGAGCACGCCGCGGAGTGGATCGGCGATGAGGGGGTCGCCAGGCGCATCAAGACCACCGCGAAGACCCTGACCTCGATCCTCGACGAGAACGACGTTCCCAAGGACTTCGAGCTGCTCAGCGTCGACGTGGAGGGACATGACCTCGAGGTCATGCGCTCCCTGGATTTCCACATTTACCGGCCGCAGGTGGTCGTCTGCGAGATCCACGGGTTCGACCTCCTGCATCCGGAACGATCCGAAATCTACCGGCTCCTCGTGGAAGCAGGATACACCCTCAAGGGCTACGCATCCTTCAACGCGTTCTTCGTGAGGGATTGATCGCCCCGCGCGCCGGGGTTGGATGGCGGGCGCGGAGTCCCGGGTCACCCGCCCATCAGCGGCGATCCGGAAAGCTTGGCGAGGGATGAGCCGATCGGCTCGGCCAGGAGGGGCGCCAGCAGCGCGAAGAAGGCGGGAATCTGCTGGGAGGGAATCATGGCGAGACCGTGGGCCTTGAGCCATTCATCCTTGTCGCGCCCGGCGACCTCCTCCCCGCCGGCGCGGAAGGTTGCCTCGGCCCGGGCCCGCAGGCGATAGACCGAGGGGACATAGAAGGTCGCGATGATCAGCGAGAAGGCGGCCCCCCAGTACAATCCCATCCGCTCGGCGAAGTCCGAAATCTGCCCGGCGTACTCGGGGCTGCTGGCAAAGGCGGCGGGCCAGCGGACCCACGCGACCATGTGCAGGATGCCGGCCACCATGATCGCGGAGGAGACCCCGATGATGGTCTTGAGCCTTCCCATCTGGGACTCGAGCTCCTCGACCGGCCCGGGATTCAAGGATGGCTCGGCCCGCTGGACGGCGCACGCCATCGCCATCAGCCCCAGGACCGGCACCACCCCCGAGAGGACATTCAGGACCGACACCACCCCCCGGATCGCCCCCATCTCCCCGCGGTCGTAAAAGCCGCTTTCACCGAGGATCTCGAGGGTGAAGTGACAGATGAAGCTGAAGTTGTTGCGCACCTGTCCGCTGTAGGCGAGGTAGACGAGCACCGCCACGCCGGTGAGGAGGCCCGCCCCGACGAGAACGCGTTTGCGCCTGCCCCGCCGATACCGGCAGATGACGCGCAGCGAATAGATGCCGCCCCCGAGAAACGCGGTGTAGAAGATCAGCACGGAGGTCAGCCAGCCGATCCGCGCGTTGGTCTCCACGAACCGGTTCACGGACCCGGCGGCCGCGAAGCCCTCCCGGTGCTCGGTCAGCAGGTCGATGTCAAAGGCCACCAGGGAGAACAGGAGGATCGCGAGGAGAAACACCGCGAGGGGCGGAACCATCAGCCACAGCGCGCAGGCCGGTCGAATGCCGTGCGCCGGGCCGGATTCTTCGCTCATCCCCTCATCCTGTAATCATCCCCCTTTGCCGCATCAAGCCCCGATGTGCGCGGCCCGGTTGCCGGAACGGATATCCGCGCCGCGACCATGCGGGGCGAAGGGTGCGCCGCGGGGGCGATGACGGTCCCGCGCCGTTGGTCCTCAGGCGGGTAGCGGCCGGCGGCCGGCGCCTGCTCCGGGCGCCACGGTCTCCCCCCTCAGGAGCGGCCCCGCGAGGTCGACCCTCGGAAACTTCATGCCGAACTGCTCGCCGACCAGGTTGGCGGCGATGCGGGCCGACTCGTAAATGGTGGGAAGCCCGCTCCCGGGATGGGTCCCGCCGCCCGCGAGGTAGAGATTGCTGAAGCCGTCGAAGCGATTGTGCGGACGCAGGTAGAGGAGCTGGTTGAGCGTGTGCTTCAGGCTGAAGGTCGCCCCCATGAAGATCGCGTGATCGTCCCGCCAGCCATCGGGGGTGAGGACCCGCTCCACCACGATGTGATCCCGCAGGTCCTTCATCCCGGTCCGTTCCTCGACCCGCGCCAGGATCCGGTCCCGGTAGGCGGCCTGCGCCCCGCTCCAGTCGAACCCGTGCCGCGTGTTGATGGTCGGCACGAGGATGTAGAGCGCGGAGTGCCCGGGCGGCGCGACGTGCGGGTCGGTGACGGATGAATTGCGGATGTAGATCGACATGTCGCGGGACACGGTGCGCTCGTCCTGCACCTCGGTGACATTGCGGTGATAGTCGTCGGCGAAGAGGATGTGGTGGTGCGGTTCGTCGTGGTAGATCTTGTCGAGCCCGAGGTAGAGCATGAACGTCGAGCACGAAAAGCCCTTCCGGCGCATCCGTTCCCCGGGAACGTTCCTTCCGCCCAGCAGGCGGGTCGCAGCCTCGGCGTAATCGGCATTGAGCACCACCGCGTCGGCCCGGATCGTCTCCCCGGATGCGAGACGCACCCCGGTCACCTCGCGCCCGGAGTGGAGAACCTCCTGCACCGGCGAATCGAGGCGGATCTCGGCGCCGTCCTCCGCGGCGACGCCGGCCATGCGCTCGGATATGCGGCACAGCCCGCCCTGCACGTGGTGGATTCCGAAGCGATACTCGGTGTAGGCGAGGATACTGAACAGCGCCGGACACTTCCACGGCGACATCCCGAGGTACTTGGACTGGAAGGTGAAGGCGAGGCGCAGCCTCTCGTCGTCGAAGTAGCGCCCCAGGAGCGAAAAGACGTTGTGATTGGTTGCCACGTAGGGGACGGCGCGCAGCAGGACCGGGCTGAGCATGTCCCGCAGCCGGTTGTAGGACGTCTGCAGGCACGGGTAGAGCCGGCGCAGCTTGGTCTCGTGGTCGCTCATGAAGCGGTGGAAGCCGGCGCTCTCCCCGGGAAAGACGCGCTCGATCTCATCCGCCATGGCGGCCGGATCGCTGCTGGTGTCGAGGCTGACGCCGCCGAAGCTGAGCCGCGTCATGGGATCGAGGGGGACGAGGTCGAGCTCGTCGTCGAGGGTGCGCCCCGCCTCCGCGAACATCTCCTCGAGGGTGAACTTCTGGTGCAGAAACGTCGGGCCCGTGTCGAACGAGTACTCTCCCGCCTGCAATCTCGCGTTGCGCCCGCCCACGCGGCCGGCCTTCTCGACGACGGTGACGTCAAACCCGCGGTGGGCGAGGATCATGGCGGCGGTGAGGCCCCCGGGGCCGCCCCCGACCACCACCACATGGCGCCCGGCCCTGCGGTCCCCCCGGGTCATCCCGCCATGGATCCTGCGTTTTTCCCGGCCCCCGTCCACGGTTCAGATTTCAACAATTGCTCCGGAACGGCATCAGAATTGCGCGGCCTCGTATCCGGATAGATCGACATTGAAGATTCCCGGCGGGATGTTCGCCCCCGGCTCGACTTTTGTGAAGGCGATACTCTGGGTCGATCCGTCGCGGAAGACGATCTCGACGGCGCGCAGGCGATGATCCTCCCTGCCGACCACGAAGGTGAAGCTGCGGACCGCGCGACCCGCCTGGCCGCGCGGTTGGGCCATGATCCGGCAGGAGTCCTTCCGCACCTTGACATCGTGAAGCCGGTACTTCCGCTCGAATTCCTCCATGTTGCGCGGGAATCCGCCGGCCAGGGCCGCCACGCCCGGGGTGGCGGCACCCCCCGCGGCCCGCCGCTCGAACTTCTTCTGATCCGGACGCACGATGAGGATCTCGCCGCCATGGCGAATCACGATCGTCTTGGGGGGATCGCCCGCCTGCCAGCGCAACCGGTCCGCCTGGTGGTCGATCCAAAGGACCCCCTTCTCGCGGATCGGAACCTTGAGGGTGTTGATTTTGCGGGTCTGGGAGAACTCGACCCGCAACTTCCCGGCGCCGGCGTTCGTCTCCAGCCACCGCTCCACGACCCCGGATCCGGACTGCGCCGCGCCGGTTCCCGGCAGGCAGGCCAGGATGATCCCGGCGAGGGCGGAGCGGGGGCGAGGACGCATCGTGGAGCGAGGATAGCGGCGGGGGGCGGGCTTGTCAGGCGATCAATCGCGCAATCCGTGCAGGCGGCGGAACCAGTGCGGAAGGAGTCCCACCGCAACGAACATGTTCACGAGGATGCCGATGGCGCACACGATCCCGAGGCTGGAGAGCCCGTGGGCCGAGGCGGTCGCCAGCGATCCGAAACCAATCGCGGAGGAGAGTCCGCAGAAGATGAGGGCCTTCGCCATCACGCCCTGCGCGGCGCCCCGGTCGTCCCCGCCCCGGCGCAGGGCGAAGATCATGTGGATGCTGAAATCCAGGCCGGTCCCGAAGAGGATCGGCAGCCCGAACACGTTGAAGGAGTTCCACTCCAGCGGGGTCCAGGCGGTCACGATCACCAGGATCGATGCCGAGACCGCGAGGCACAGGAGGCTCAGCAGGAGGTCCTTCCATGACCGGTAGACGATCGCCAGCATCAGGGTGAGGAGGCCCACCATCGGCAGGAAAACCCGGGTCAGGTCGCCGCGAATCCGCTCGTTGAGGGCCGTCCCCAGCGACCCGAGGCTCGCCACGCTGGTGTCGGCGCTGCAGATCGCCTCGACCCACCGCCGGTCGCGGGGCATGGCGGGGGTGACCGCGGCGAGCGCCGCCACGAGCCCGTCCTTCTCCCGAAAGACCCGGTCGAGGGACCACCGCGCAAACCCGTCGCCGGGGAGCACCAGCTCGTGGTCGCGGAGACGGGCGAGTTGGCGGCGCCACGCCTCGAAGACCTCGTCGGCCAGGAGCGACCCCTCCGCGGAGAACCCGGCCGCATCGACCTCCCCGAGGAGGCGCTCCCGGTGATCAAGAATCCGCCCGATCGCCGCGGCGTTGCGTTGCTGGTGCGCCGGATGCGGGATCCAGTGCACCGCCAGCCGGGAACTCACGAGCAGTCCCGACGTTTCGGCCGCCCCGATGCGCTGCCGGGCGGCCTCGAGGTGGCGGTGAAGATCGGCATGGGTGCGCGCCGTGACGATGAGCGGGATGGCACGCGCCCCGCCGCGCAATTCCGCCTGCAGCTGTTGCCACGCCTGCATGGCGGGACTCTCGCGGATGCGGAACGGGTGGAAGTTCGGCTCGAGGTGGGGACGGTCGCCGAGGAGGATCGACCCCGCGGCGAGGAGCGGCAACACCACCGCCAGCGGCGACGCCACGGGCCGCAGCGATCCCGTTCCGCCCGAAGGGCCCCCGCCGCCCGCGGGATGGTCGCGGGCGAACCCGGCCGCCACCGGCGCGAAGAGGAAGAGCATCACGAGGGCCCCGACCAGCACCCCGATCGCCACGAGGTTTCCCATCTCGGCGAGCCCCGGCAGGGAGCTGAAATTCAGGGAGAGGAAGACCGTTCCGGTCGTCAGGGCCGCCCAGAAGATTCCGGGCCCCACCGAACGCCGCAGGGCGCGCGCATCGTGGCCGGTCTCCCTGGCCTCCCGGAAGAGCACAATCCCGTAATCGACGGCGAGGCCCATGAGGATCGCGGCAAATCCCACGCTCATCACGCTCAGGTCGCCGTAGACCAGCCCCGCGATGAAGAGGGTCGCCGCCAGGATCCCGAGCATCGCCGCCAGCAGCCACGACAGCGGCCGGAGTTGCCGGTGCATGACGTAGAACAGGATGGAGATCAGGATCACGGTGAGAGCCACCGAGACGCTCAGGTCCTTCTCCATCTCGCCGCCCACCTCGGCCATGAAGGCGGGGGTGCCGGTCAGCCCGGTCCGGACCGCCTCTTCCCCCGCGTGGGCGGCGCGCCAGCCAGATTCCCAATCCGCCACGACCGTTCGCAGCCGGCGCAGCCACCCCTGCGCGGCGCGATAATCGCCGAAGTCCACCCCGCGCCCCTCCACGTAGAGCACCTCGAACGTCCCGTCGTCGGACCGCATCGGATCCGATCGTGCCGCGCCGCCGTTTTCCAGCGCGTCGTCCAGCCGCGCGAGGCCCAGCGGGTCGTAGCTCGCCACAAACGCGCGCTCCGGCGCGGCGAACTCGTCCTTGGCCGTCGCCAGGGAGCGGGCAATCGTTTCACGCGAGGTTCCGGGTGCAAGCCGCGCCTCGAGACCCCCGAGCACCTCCGGCGGGGCGTTGAGCCATGTCCACGCCAACAGCCCTCCCCCCCTTTTCACGAGGTCCTCGGGGGAGAGTTCGCGAAACACCTCCGCGACAAGCTCCGGATGTCCGCGAAGATGGTCCGCGAGGGAGGCGCTCGCTTCCTCCACCGCCCACGGCGCCTCGCCCTTCAGTGTGACGACGAGCTGGCCGCTGCGACTGAAGAAGCGGTTCAGCTCCTCCATCCCCCGCACTTCGGGGAGATCACGGGGAAGCAGCTCGTAGAGGTCGGAGGAAAAGCGCACCCGTTTCACGCTCAGGACGGCGAGCATGCCGAAGAGCGCCACCACCAGGATGGGAGGAATCCGTGTCATGCGAGGTTCACCGCGGGAGGGACCATCATTTCCGGCCGGGGGTTCGGCCGCGTTTCGTCAGCGCGGCCAGCAGGCGCGCCATCCGGTGGCGGGTGTGGCGTTGGAGCACGATGCACGGCAGGTTGGAGGCCAGGGCGTAGGCGGTCATGACGCTCGCCGCCACCGGCCAGGGGTTCCATGCCACGGTCAAGAGGAGCGCGGGGATCTGCGCGTAGTGCGCCGCTTCGCTCCGGCAGGTCTCGGCCCGGAAGGCGCGCAGGTAGTCCGGGTCCCGGCGGGCGAGGGACTTCTTGGCGAAGCCGTCGAACCACGGGGCGGCGTCCGGCAGCCATCCCTTCCAGGTGCGGATTGCCATGAACCGCTCGTAGAACCGCCCCCCGTCCTCCCAGAGACGCTCGCGGAAGAGGGAACCCCCCGGGCGGAACAGGGCGCGGGGCAGCCGCGTGAACAACCACGACACACCCATGTGAATCGCCGGAATGGCGAGCACATTGAGGACCGCAATCCACACCGCCGGAAGTTCAACCCACATCGCGCCCCTTCCAGCGGATCGTTCCCCCGCGCCGCAGGCGCCAGAGCGCCCGCACGAAAACCACGTGGTAAAAAACAAGCCCCACCGGATAGGCCAGGGCCGACCAGAAGGAGAACCTCCCCGCCTTGCGGAACACGAAATACACCTGGAGGACGTAGAGGGCGTAGACCCCCGCGATCGCGGCCCGCACCGGGACGCCCCCGAGGGGCAGCATGGCCAGCCCGATGGCCGCCACGAACAATCCCGAGATCCACATCGACACCCCGGCGAGCGCGCCGCGGGCCGTGTTGCCCGCGCCGGAGACGAACCCCTTGCTCCACCCCGCGACCAGGTCCCTGCACCCTTCGGGAAACATCCGCATGCTGATGGTCCCCAGGCCGAGCCAGCAGTGACAGGTCGCTCCGGACCGCACGAAGTCCCGGGCCAGGTGGAAGTTCTCGAGGACCTCGCCCCGCACCGGCCCGTGGCCGCCCACCGCCTCGTATCGGCGGCGCGAGACCAGCAAAACCTGGCCGAACAACCCGATCTCCCGCGCGCGGGCGCCCTTCAGCGTGAAGGCATTCATGCCGAGCAGCATGATGGCGTTGAAGAATGCGGACAGCTGCTCGTACGGCGCCCGGACCTTGTGATACGGGCAGACCGAGTGCACCTCGTCCTCCCCGCGGCCGAGGGCCAAGAGGCGCTCCAGCCCCCCGGGCTCGATCTCGGTGTCCGCGTCGAGAAACAGGAACCAGTCCCCGTCCGCGGCGTCCGCCCCCTGCTGGCACGCCCAGGGCTTCCCGATCCACCCCTCCGGCATGGGGGTCCCGGAGACCACCCGGGCCCCGTGCTCCCGGGCGCAGTCCGCGGTGCCGTCCTCCGATTGGTCATCCACCACGATGATCTCGTGGGGAGGATCCGGCTGCGATCGCAGCGAGGCCAGGAGCCGCCCGAGGTTGTTTTCCTCGTTGCGCGCCGGGATAATGACCGACACCCGCCGCGCCCCGGCCCCGGCCGCCGGCGGGACGGCCCGGAATCCGGCGAACATCGCCCACGAGATCGACCAGCACAGCAGTCCCAGGACAGGGATGATCCAGAGCGCGCTCTCCATGTGATCCGGATGCCCGCTTCAGCTCAACTTCGCCTCCCGGGCGAGGATGCGGTCGGACACCTTCTGCCCGCACAGGATGGCCATCGGCATCCCGCCGCCCGGGTTGACGCTCCCCCCGGTGAAGAACAGGTTCCCGTACTTCGATGACTGCTTCGGCGCCTTGAAGGCCTTGTTCTTCTTCCAGTCCGAAACCACCCCGTAGATCGACCCCCGGTTCGACTTGTACATCCGCTCGATGTCGACCGGGGTCAGCAGATCCTCGACGATGGTGTGCTTGCGCAGGCCGGTGAGGCCCATCCGTTCGAGCTTGTCGATGACCCGCTCCTTCAGGGCGAGGTAATCGTCGTGGGTGTGCGGGCGCTCCGGATTGATCGGCGGAATGTGCGGCAGGATCTTCAGGTTGTCGCATCCGTCCGGCGCCTTCGACGGATCGGTGCGGGTCGGGGCCACCAGGTAGATGGTCGGGTCCTCGGGCAGCTTCCCCTCGTGGAAGACCGAGTTGAAGTGCTTGCTCTGGTCCTTCGAGTAAAAGAAATTGTGATGGGCGAGCTGCTCGTAGACCCGGTCGGTGCCGAGGTGCAGCACCAGCCCGGAACACGCCGGGGCGAACTTCTCGAGCTTCTTCATGAAGCCCGGCGGCTCGTGCAGGAGCTTCCGGTAGGCGGGCAGGACCTCCATGTTGCAGACCACGTAGTCGGCGCTCAGCCGCTCGCCGCCGGCCAGGGTGACGCCATGGACGCTTCGGCCGTTCTTCTCGATGGCGGCCACCTCGCTCCCGAGACGCACCGGGATCCCGAGGTCGTCGAGGAGCCGCCCGAGGCCCCTCGCCAGGTTGTACATCCCGCCTTTCACGTACCACAGCCCGTAGTCGAACTGGATGACCGGCATCATGTTCATGTAACCGGGCGAATCCAGCGCCGAGGACCCGACGTACTTGATGAAGTACTCGAAGATCCTCCGCAGGTGCTCGCTGTCGAAGTGCTTCGCGATGGACTCCGCCATCCGGTGCCGGTGGTCCATCCCGAAGATGAGCTTCCGCCAACCGTAGTACCGGATGAACTCCCAGACGGTGTCGAGGCCGTGCGCGAAATACCCTTCCTCCACGAGGCGGTATTGCCCCCGGGCGTAGTCCATGAATTCCTGGAACTGCCTCCAGTTCTCCTCCGGGTCGCCGGGGACCTTGGCCAGCTCCCGGCGCATCGTCCCGGGGTCGTCGTCGAGATCCATGACGAGGCCGTCCTCGAAGAAGTTGCGCCAGTGCGGCGCCACCGCCTCCAACTCGAGGTAGTCCTCCATGCGCCGCCCGGCCCGCGCGAACAAATCGCGGAATATCTGCGGGAGCGTGAAGATCGACGGGCCGAGGTCGAACCCGAAGCCGTCGATCTCCGAAAAATTCAGCTTCCCGCCGATCCGATCGTTCTTTTCGAGGATCTCGACATCGAACCCCTCCGCCCGGAGGGAAATTGCGGCCGAGAGCCCCCCGAGGCCGGCACCCACGACGAGGACCGATTTGCTTTCCTTTTCCCGGGATGACTGCATGAAGCGCGGAGCGGATAAACGGTCGAGGCACGGCGGGATCCCATCCCGCCCTGCAATCATCAATCAGATCAGGGCCGATTCAATCGCAATTATGTCCGCCGGGCCGGGCGCGGTCACCGGGCTGATGATCCCCGGGGTTGAGGACCGGCCGCGCCTGGGGCACAATCGCGTTGTTCGAGCCGCCCATGCCCACCGCCCCGCGTGACATCGCCCGTATTTTCGATTCCCTGGGGGAGTTTTTCTCGAGCGGGACGCCCGTGCCGATCAGCTACCGCCGGGAGCGGCTCGCCATCCTGCGGGAGGAACTCTCGCGACGGAGCGGGGAGGCCCTCGCCGCCCTCGCCAGCGACCTCGGCAAGCCCGCCCTCGAGGCGTGGCTCCCCGAAATTTACTATGTCCAATCGGAGATCGCGCTCATCGAGAAGCGCCTCGCAAGGTGGGCGAAGCCGCGGCGGGTCCGCAATCCGTTCTACTTCCTGCCGGCCCGCAGCGAGATCCGGCAGGAACCACTCGGGCGGGTCCTCATCGCGGCCCCCTGGAACTACCCGCTGCAGCTCTCCCTCAGTCCCCTCATCGCGGCCGTCGCGGCGGGGAACTGCGTCGTCCTGAAGCCGTCCGAACTCGCCCCCGCCACCTCCCGCTTTCTGTCCGGGCTGATCGCGGCTGTCTTCGAACCCGGGCACGTCGCGGTGGTGGAAGGCGGGGCGGAGGCCGGCGCGGCCCTACTCGAGCACCCCTTCGACCACTTTTTCTACACCGGCGGCGAGGCGGTCGGCCGCCTCTACTTCGAGGCCGCCGCCCGCCATCTCGCGCCGGTCACCCTCGAACTGGGCGGGAAATGCCCCTGCGTCATCGACTCCGGCGTCGATCTCGAGGAGGTCGTGGCCCGGGTCGTGGCCGGCAAGTTCTTCAATGCCGGCCAAACCTGCGTGGCGCCCGACTTCGTGCTCGTCCCGGCCTCCCTGCATGATGATTTCGTGGCGCGGACCCGCGCCGAGCTGCACGCCGCCTTCGGCGACTCGCCCTCTCCCGACCTCGCCCGGATCGTCGATGACCGGCACTACCAGCGGCTCCTCGACCTCCTCCCGCCCGATGCCGTCCGGATCGGCGCGGACGATCGCGACGAGCTCTATCTCGCCCCGCGGCTCATTCCGGACTGCGCATGGGACGCCCCCGCCATGCAGGAGGAGATCTTCGGCCCCGTTCTGCCGCTGATTCCCTATGACGATCTCGACACCGTGTTGCGCCGGCTCGCCGGGCATCCCGAGCCCCTCGCGATCTACGCCTTCTCGCCGCGGCGCCGGGTTCTTGAGCAAGTGGCCGCATCGGTCCGCTCCGGGGCGGTGTGCTTCAACGATGTCATGAAGCCCGCCGCGAATCTTCGGCTCCCCCTCGGGGGGGTCGGCGCCAGCGGCATGGGCCGCTACCACGGCCATGCCGGCTTCCTGAATTTCTCCTACCCGCGCTCCGTGATGCGGCGCTGGCTCCTGCGGGACGTCTTTCTCGTCAAACCGCCCTACGGGAACCGGCTCGACTGGCTGCAGCGGTTTCTCGGGAAGTGAGACCGGCCTCCCCGGAATGGCGCATCGCCCGGCCGGGCAGGCATCACCGCATCCCCTTGAAGAGCAGCTTGATCCCGAAAAAGGTCATCACGATCAGGCCGATGGCGGTGACGTCCACGAGGAAGCGGCCCGATTTCCCGAACAAATTGCCGCTGTGGAGGTCGAGGACCACGCGGGACCACGGGATTCCGGCGCCCTCGGCAAGGGCCCCCTCCAACCGCCCGGAATCGACCTCCGCCACCTCGCTCCACGTCACGTCGTCCACCCCGGTCGCGATGAACTCCAGGAAATCGCCGTCCGCCAGCCAAGTGCTCCCCCCGGCATCGACCACGAGGGCGCCGTCGGGCTTCGTCCCGATCCGTTTCACCGGCATCGCCGGCAGGGAGAGTTCATCCAGGACGTCCGCCAGGGTTCCCTCCGGCCCGTAGACGTAGAGCGCCTCCCCGGTTCCGACGACGAGGTCCCCCGCGACCCCCACCGCACCCACAAGGTCGCCGGATTCCTCCAGCAGGGTTTCATCGAGAAAGAGCATGCCATCCCATCCGGCGATGTTCCGCGTCCCGACGGTCACGCCCTCCGCCTTCCCCGCCGGCACCAATCCGTAGCGCTTCAGCACCCATCCCGATCGCGCCGAGGCGCGGTCCAGCCCCAGCCGCTCGGAATTGTTCAACAGCAATCCGCTCACGGCCATCCACAGGAGGGGAATGGTCAGGATCGCCCCGGTCCACCGGTGCCATGCCCGCGCCCGCCACCAATTGGTGCGCCGCCGCTTGGTGGCCGGCTTGCGCTTCTTGTTCCCCTTTCCCTCGCTCATTCCTCCCCCGTTGGGACCAGATAGAGCGCCACCAGTCCCGACCCTGTCAAGACCCTCCCCGGGGACGTCCCCCTTCGATGTGATTAATTCCCAGCGTCGCGTTCCGGAGGCCCCCTTTGCCATGACTGGGCAACGGCCAATGGGGCCGCGGACCGCCATCGGGATCCCGGCGATCCCCCGAAATCAGGCCCTCCGGACCGCCTCGGAACCACTTCCTCCGGGTTGATAGGTGTTGTAAGTGACTGCAAATAAGCAATTTACCCCGGATCTCCCTCTGTTTACTCTTTTGCCGTGAGTTTACCCCCTACGGGGTATAGCCGGAATTGTCTTCCGTCGGCATACTTTATTCACATCGCAACTGTCACCACAGACAGACAACAAACATCCGCACCAACCCCCCCACAATGAAAGCATCTCAACTCTACTTCTGCCTGGCGATCGTGCCGGCTCTCTGGCTCCTCGTCGGCATCTTCGCCCCGGCCAACTCGACGGCCACCCCCCTCCCCCAGCCCAGCATGGTTGAGGTCGAGGTCGACTCCGCCCCCGAGATCGAGATCGTCCGGGTCGTGCTGAACGACCAGGCCATCGGCGACCTGCCCTGAGGCCTGTTCCGCCCCCGATCCCACCCCGGCCCAAGCCCTCCCGCTTGGGCCTTTTCTTTGGCCGCCAGACCTACGCAGCCACGGTGGGACGCACCGGAATCCCGTGCCGCTCCAGGTAGGCCTTGGCTTCCGGCACCGTGAAGGTCCCGAAATGGAAGATGCTGGCGGCAAGGACCGCATCGGCCTTCCCGTCCCGGAGGACCTCCACGAGGTGATCGAGGGTTCCCGCCCCGCCGCTCGCGATCACCGGAATCCCGACCGCCTCGCTCACGGTGGCCGTCAATTCGAGATCATAGCCGTCCTGGGTGCCGTCGGCGTCCATGCTGGTGAGCAGGATTTCGCCCGCCCCGCGATCATACACCTCCCGGGCCCACTCGATGGCGTCGAGGCCGTCGACCGGATTCCGCCCGCCGTGGGTGTAGACCCCCCACTTCCCGGGCCCCTGCCGCTTGGCATCAATGGCGACCACGATGCACTGGGACCCGAACGCCGCGGCGCCTTCGTCAACCACCTCCGGCCGCTTGATGGCCGCGGTGTTGACGCCCACCTTGTCGGCGCCCGCCAGCAACATGCGCCGCATGTCGTCCACCTCCCGGATCCCTCCACCCACGGTGAGCGGCACAAAACAACGGTCGGCGGTCTTGCGGACCACCTCCACCATCGTCTCCCGCTCGTCGGATGATGCCGTGATGTCGAGGAACACGATCTCATCGGCCTCCTGCTCGTTGTAGGCCACCGCGCAGTCGACCGGGTCCCCCGCATCGACGAGATCCACGAAGTTCACCCCCTTCACGACCCGGCCGCCGGTGACGTCGAGGCACGGGATGATGCGTTTGGCCAGCATGGTGGAGGGAGGATAGAGGGCCCGGACGAGCCGGCAAGCATCGGGGCCAGGCCCCTCGCAGAATCATCCCGCATCCGCCGGGAAGATCCCCGCCGCTCCGCGGTGATCGTCGGGACGCCCCGCCGGCTCACTCCGCAAGACCCCACCCGCCGCGCCCCCGGCGCTTGGCCTGGAGCTGGAGGCTGTTGAGGCGGTCTTTCTGGGCGCCGGGATTGGTGCCGTTGGGGAGCTTGGCCCCCTCGGTGTAGATGCGCGCCAGCCCTTCCTCCACCAGGAGCTCGTGCAGCCAGCGCTTCCGGCCCTCGTGCTCGAGCTCCACGAATGCGTAGCAGCGCGGCCCTCCGAAGACCGGCTTCCACCGCGTGTAAACCGTGAAGCCCCGGTCGCCGAGCATCCGGGTGGTCCACTTCTTCGCTTCCTCCCCGAGCCCGGTGGTCTCCATCTGGCCGAGCCCGCCGAAGTAGTCGCCCTGGTGCCTGATGCGCGCGCGATTGTCGTTCCCGTCGCGATAGGTCCGCACGCCGCTCTCGGGAGCATCCACATAATAGAGCCGGAACTCCACGGTGCGCCCGTCCGGGACCTTGACGTGGAAGCTGTCCCCGTCGTTGCCGCGGTCCGGCACCAGGCGGCAATCCGCCAGCCGTTCGTATTCCTTCTGTTCCTCGGCCAACTCCCCGCGGTGGTCGAGCCACCACATGACAGCCCCCACGATGAGCGCCAGGATCGCGGTCCCGATCGATTTGCCACGCCGTTTCATCTTATCGAGCAAGGGAGAAGTAGAGGATTGCGGCCAGTCCGGCCATGAAACAATAGTAGGCGAAGTACTCCAGCTTCCCGCGCTTGATGGCCGCAAGGACAAGGTAGACCGCGAAAATCCCGGAGACGAAGGCCGCCACGAATCCCGCCCCGTAGGCCGCGCCGGCATCGCTCTGCGCGATCTTCATGAGGGCATCCGCCTTCAGCAGCATGCCTCCCCCGATCGCCGGCAGGAACATCAGGAAGGAAAATTCGGCCGCCTTGGCGGGCTGGGCGCCGGACATGAGCCCCGCGGTGATGGTCGACCCGCTGCGCGAGATTCCCGGGAGAACCGCGAAGGCCTGCGCCACCCCCATCCAGAGGGCCTGCTTCAATCCGAACTCGCGCTCCTTCGCCCGGATCCATTTCGGGAGGAGCAGGATCGCCCCCGTCGCCAGCAGGAAGACCCCCACGAGAACGGGCCGGTCATAGGCCCCCTCGAAGAAGTCCTTGAAGAGAAGATACGCCGCGGTGGCGGGCACCGTCGCAAGAAGGAGCCACAGGATGGTCTTGCGCTCCTCGGTGCGGTGCGCCTGGAAAAGACCCAGGAACAGATCCAGCAAGCGCCGGCGGAAGTAGATCACGACGCTCAGCAGCGTTCCGATGTGAAGAACCAGCTCGAAGGTGATGTCCGGCTGGGTGTTCAGCTTGTTCATCCCGAGGAGTTCCTGGGTGAGGGCGATATGCCCGGACGAGGAAATGGGAAGAAACTCCGAAAGCCCCTGCACCACCCCGACCACAACCGCTTTCCAGACGTCCATGAACCAATCAGCCCCGCGGGCGGGCGGAGCCTAGGCGAATTCCGCGCGGCCTGCAAGCCGCACCGCGGCCGTCCGGACCGAAGCTACGGCCCCGGCGGGGCAGCCGGGAAGGATGACTCGCTCACCCGTCCGCCGCCGCACGGCGCACCCAGCCGGGATCCCACCATCACATCCGGCAGGTAGAACCGCTGGCGCGCCCGGAGGTCGGCATTGCTGATGAAGCGATGACCAAGAACGCCGAGCCCGGCAAGGACGGCCCCCACCACCAGCACCGCCAGGATGAACTTCCACGTCGAAACGTCGCGGAGCCCCTCCCGCCTCGCCGACAGGAGGGCGTCGAGATCCTCGGCGAGGATCTCCGTCATCCGGTCCAGGTAGAGGACCTGGTCCTCCTCCCCGTTCAGTTCCACCTGCATCTTGCGCATGATGGGGATCATCTTGTAGTCGGGCAGGCGGGTCAGGCGGTCCTCGTCCACCGAAATTCCGTGATGGCTGGCGGGCGGCAGGCCCATGTCGAGGGACCGCGTGTCGGTATCGCACACCACCACCACGCCGTCGTTCCCCTTCCCGACCCATGTCGCGTAGAGGGCCTCGGCCCGGTCGCTCACTCCCCCGGTCAGGATCCCCCCGTAAACGGCGAGATACACCGGCAGGCCGTGCTTTTCCCGGAGGCCGGTGAGCCGCTCGGAGATCTGGCGGAAGGTGTCCGGATCCCGCTTGAAGAGCTCCGCGGAGTCGAAGACGTGGGAATCGGGCGCCGGGGGGAGATCCGCCGGATCCGGGCCGCCCTCGAGGCCGCTGCGCAACTGCCCCTGCACCGCGCCCGTCGCGACGACCAGCACGGCCAGCACCCACCGCCGGCAGCCCCTGTGCTTCCCTGGATCCGTCATTGACCGGCGCTCATCTCTGCATCCTCCGACACCTCCTCCCCCCGAAACGTTGAAATTATCAGGAGAAAAGCAGCCACGCAGATGCAGGAATCGGCCACATTGAAGGCCGGCCAGCGGTAATCAATGAGCGGCAGGGTGAAATCGAGGAAGTCCACCACGTAGCCGTTGGCGAGGCGGGTCCAGAAGCCGGCCTCCTCGAGGTGCGGCAGGAAAAACCCCTGCAGGAGCCGGTCGGTCAGGTTGCCCAGGATCCCGGCCAGCAGCAGGACCCCCGCCAGGCGAAGGATCAGGTTGGAGAACGCCCCGTTGCGCCAGAACCAGGCCATCACCCCGAGGGCCACCACCGGCACCAGCAGGAAGGCCAGCGGGGCCCAGGCGGTGCCGTTCCCGATGCCAAAGGCGATCCCCTGGTTGTGGACCCGCACGATGTTGAAGAAGTCCTCCACCACCGGGATGCTCTTCGAGGAGGCGAATCCGCCCGCCGGCGGCGGCGGGAAACTGCAGACGATCCACCACTTCGTCACCTGGTCCGCCACGTAGAGCGGCAGGGTTACGAGCAATACCATGCGGCCCATCACGATGTCGCTGCGGACAATACCCCCTCGCACCGGGGGCACAAGCCCTCGTCCGAAGCCGGCGGTTCATATCGGCGGCACCGCGGGCACATCGGGTGCGGCGTCAGCGCGGCCGTGGCGGCAAGATCCGCCCCCTCCCGGACGACGAGGTCCGACACGATGAAAAACTCCCGCGTGAACTCGCGGTCCGCGAGCACCGCCCGGCAGGGGTGGTCGGCCGGAAGGGTCAGTTCCACCGCGGCCTCGTTGTTCTTGCTGAATGTCCTGGCCTTCACCTCCGCCTCGATGGCGGTCTGGATCACGGAGCGGATCTCGAGAAGCTTCTCCACCATGGGACCCGCCTCCGGGGCCGCAAACCGGCCGTCGGGGTCGGGGAAGACCTCCTCGTGCACGCTCCCCACCCGCCCGGCATGCTCCCAGGCTTCATCCGCGGTGAACGCCAGGACCGGAGCCAGCAGCCTCACGAGGGCCTCGAAGACCTCGTGCATGACCGTCCGGGTCGCGCGGCGGCGCACCGATTCCGGCCCGTCGCAGTAGAGCCGGTCCTTCGTGAGGTCGACGTAGATGGCACTCAGGTCCTGCGCGCAGAATTGGTTGATGACCGTGAAGACCTTGCGGAATTCGTAGGCGTCATACGCCTTCCGGCAATCCGCCACGACATCGTGCAGGCGCTCCAGCATCCAGCGGTCCACGAGGGTGAAGTCGCCGGGGCCCACCGGGTCGGTGGCGGGATCGAAATCGTGCAGATTCCCGAGGAGGATGCGCAGGGTGTTGCGCAGGCGCCGGTAGGGTTCCGCGATCTGCTTGAAGAGGTCCTCGCCAAAGGGCACCTCGTTCTGCCAGTCGACACTGCTGACCCACAAGCGCAGGATGTCCGCCCCGTACTTGTTGTAGTAGTGCGCGGCGTCGATCGGCTTGCCGGCCTTCTCGGCCTCGCTTTTCGAGAGCTTCTTCTTGTCCTTGTCGACCACGAACCCGTGGGTCATCACGGTCTTGTAGGGGGCGGCGCCCCGCACCGCCACGCCCAGCAGGAGGGAACTCTGGAACCACCCGCGGTGCTGGTCGGTCGCTTCGAGGTAAAGGTCGGCGGGGACCCGCAGTTCGGGGCGCGATTCCAGGACGGCGGCGTGGCTCGACCCGGAATCGATCCAGACGTCCAGCGTGTCGCGGCACTTCCGCGTCCCGGCCGGAAGACCGAGGCGCTTGACCAGCTCCGCCTCGTCCAGCTCGAACCAGATGTTGGTCCCTTCCCGCTCGACGAGGTCCGCGACCTTGCGCACCAGGCCGGCATCGACAATGGCCTCGCCGTCGGCGCCGAAAAAGACCGGGAGGGGGACCCCCCAGGTGCGCTGGCGGCTGATGCACCAGTCCGGGCGGGCCTCCACCGTGCCGTAGATCCGGTTCCGCGCCCAGTGGGGCAGCCACTCGACCTTGTCGATCTCCTCGAGGGCCTTTTCCCGCAGCTTGTCGAGGGAGATGAAGAACTGCTCCACGGCCCGGAAAATGATGGGGGTTTTCGACCGCCAGCAGTGCGGGTACTGGTGCTCGTAGACCTCGCGGCCCAGGAGGACGCGGCGCTCCGCGAGGATCTCGATGATGCGCTCGTTGCTGTCGAACACGTGCCGCCCGACGAGCTCCTCCACGCCCACCTCCGGGGTGAAGTGGCCGCCGTCGTCGACCGGGGAAATGACCTCGAGCCCGTATTCCCGGCCGGCCACGTAGTCATCGGCCCCGTGCCCCGGGGCGATGTGCACCGCGCCGGTGCCGGTTTCCGCCGTCACGAACGACGCCAGGATGACCCGCGAGGTGCGCGGCAGGAAGGGATGCTGGGCTTCGAGCCCCTCGAGATCCCGCCCCTTCACCTCGTGCCCGGGCCCGGTGGGCGTCAGCCCGGTGCTCCGGCCGAACTCCTCGAGGAGGTCCTTGGCGATGATCAGGTTGTCGCGGTGGCCGGCTTCGTTGCCGAACTCGGCGGCCACGTAGGTGAACTCCGGGTGCAACGCCACCCCGACGTTGGCCGGCAGGGTCCACGGCGTCGTCGTCCAGATCACGAGGTGAAACGGCTTGAGGTGGTGACCCGAGGGATCACTCGTGCAGCCCGCCGCCTCGCAGAACTTGTCGTCGGAGGCGTCCGTCAGGGCGAACTTCACCCAGATCGCGGGACTCTCCTTGTCACGGTACTCGACCTCCGCCTCGGCGAGCGCCGTCAGGGCGCCATACGACCACTGCACCGGCTTCTTGCTCTGGTAGACGGCCCCGTCCTCGACGAGCTTCGCAAACACCCGCAGGATGCCGGCCTCGTACCCCGGATCGAGCGTCAGGTAGGGATTCTCCCAGTCGCCGAAGACGCCGAGGCGCCGGAAGCTGTCGCGCTGCGTGTCGATCCACGAGCGCGCGAAGGCCTCGCACCGCCGCCGGATCTCGGCCGGCTCCTCGTCGCGCGCTTCCTGCACGACCTTGAACTCGATGGGGAGCCCGTGGCAGTCCCACCCCGGGATGAAGGGCGCCTCGAATCCCGCCATGCTCCGCGACTTCACCACGAGGTCCTTCAGGACCTTGTTCAGGGCGGTCCCCATGTGGACGTCGCCGTTGGCGAACGGCGGGCCGTCGTGGAGGACGAACTTCGGCGCCCCCGCGGCCTGCCGCTTCGCCACGATCCGCTCGTAGAGCCCGTCCTTTTCCCACCCCGCCAGCCGCCCCGGCTCCTTCTTGACGAGATCCCCCCGCATCGGAAACGCGGTCTGCGGCAACCGCAGCGTCTCCTTGTAACTGACTCCCTCCTTGCTCATCGGACCGGTCGCGGACGCTACTCCTGACCCGCCCCCGCGGTCAATCCCAAGGCCAGAGGTCCCGGGGTTCCAAGCATTCCGGACTGCCATTTTGACTTTTCGGGCCGGAAGGCACAGACTCCCGCCATGAATATGATGTCCATCCTGCTCGGAGCCACCGGCCTGCTGCTGGTCGCCGCGCTGGTGCTTTCCTTCGGATCCATGAACGAGGGGGCCGGGTCGGCCGCCTCCCAGGCCGAGGTCGCCGAGCTCCGTCGCGAGATCGCGCGCCTCACCGCCGCCGAAGACGAGCTGCGCCAACTCCAGCGCCAGCAATTCCCGCCGGGTGGCCTGGCGCCCGCCGGGGCGGCCGTCCCGGCCCCCGCCGCGGTCCCCGGTCCCGACGCCGCCGCCATCGAGGAGGCCAACCGCATCGCCGCGCTCGCCGCCGAGAACACCGCCCTGCAGAACGAGAACGAAGAGCTGCGGGAGGAGGTCGCGAGCACCGGGAAGAAGGCCGAGATCTACAAGGACGAGGCCGGGCTGATCGCGCAGCGCGAGATCGAGAAACACGACCTTGACCAGCGCCGGGCCCGCGTGATCCGCGAGGCCCTCCTCATCGCCCGCCTCACGGAGTGGTCGAAGGAGGACGGCTTTGCGGTCATCACCATCGAACGATCGGAAAACGTGCAGGAAGGATCGACCCTCGCGGTCCGCCGCAACAGCGGCATCATCGGGCAACTCCGCGTCTCGGCACTCTATGAAAGCGGCCAGGCGGTGGCGGATCCCATCGCCGCCACCTTCGTCGGCGGCGGCATCGACCTCGAGGTCGGCGATGAGTTGATCATCCCGCCGATGTAGGGGGAAGACGCTGCCGCGAAAGACGCTGCCGCGGAAGACGCTGCCGCGAAAGACGCTGCCGCGAAAGACGCTGCCGCGAAAGACGCTGCCGCGAAAGACGGCCTGCGGCCGGAAGACGAAGCATTCCCCGCCAACC
>JABDMC010000173.1 GCA_013001695.1 Akkermansiaceae bacterium | reverse complement strand
CCCGGCCCGCGGCGAGCAGGGCTACGACCCCGAGATCCTCGCCAGGATCGATGCCTCGGTGCAACGCGCCATCAAGCGCCGGAAACTCCCTGGCGGGGTCCTGCACATCGAGCGGGCCGGCCAAGTGTACCGGAAAGCGTTCGGAGAGCGCAGCACGGTTCCCGCCTCCGAAGCGATGAGCGAAGACACCATCTTCGATGTCGCCTCGCTCACGAAGGTCGTCGCCACCACCCCGTGCATCATGAAGCTCATCGAGAACGGCCGGATCGGACTCGAGGACCGCGTCCAGAAGCATGTTCCCGAATTGACCGGCGATGCCAACAAGGCACATGTCACGGTCCGCCACCTCCTGACGCACACCTCCGGGCTGAACTCCGGGATCCGGCGCGGCTTCACGTGGAGCGGATACGAAAACGGCATCGCCCTGGCCTGCGGCGAGCCGTCGGTGGGTGTCGCGGGCCTGACCTACCGCTACAGCGACATCAACTTCATCCTGCTCGGCGAGATCGTGCGCCGCGTTTCCGGGCAGCCCCTGGACCGGTTTGCCGCGGAGACCGTCTTTCGACCGCTCAAGATGACGGAGACCGGCTTCCGCCCCCCGGAATCCGGAATGGACCGCGTCGCACCCACCACCCGCATGGCGGACGGCAGCATCCTGCGCGGCGTCGTCCACGACCCCACCGCCCGCGCCATGGGCGGCGTGGCCGGCCACGCCGGGCTCTTCTCCACGGCCTCCGACCTCGCCCGCTACGCCCGCATGATCCTGAACCGCGGCGCCCTCGAGGGGGCACGCATCCTCAAGACGAAGAGCGTCGATCTCATGACCGGCGTGCAGTCCCCGGAACTCGTCACGGCGCGCCGGGGGCTCGGGTGGGACATCGACTCGCCCTACGCCGGGCCGCGCGGCGAGCACTTCCCGGTCGGGTCGTTCGGCCACACCGGCTGGACGGGCACCTCCCTCTGGATCGACCCCGTCTCGCGCACCACCGTGATCTTTCTCAGCAACCGCAACCATCCCTCCGGCGGAAACGTGGTGAGCCTGCGCGCCGAGCTCGGAACGCTCGCCGCCGAGGCCACGGGATGGGATTTCCAGCAGGTCAGCCCCATGCTCGCTCCGATCCTCGAATCCGATGAGGAGGCCCTGCAACGTGCCATCGAGGCGCGGCGGGGAGCGGTGCGGAACGGCATCGATGTCCTCGTGGCGCGGGAGTTCGCGCCGCTCAAGGGCCTCAAGGTGGGGCTCGTCACAAATCACACCGGGGCGGGGCGGGACAGGACGCCCACCATCGACATCCTGCACCGGGCGCGCAATTTCGACCTCGTCGCCCTCTTCAGCCCCGAGCACGGCATCCGCGGCAGCCTCGAAGGGAAGGTCGAGGACGGTCACGACAAGAAGACCGGGCTCCCGATCCACAGCCTCTACGCCGGCAAGACGAAGCGCAAACCGACCCCCGAGCACCTGGCGGGGCTGGACGCCCTCGTCATCGACCTCCAGGACATCGGGGCGCGCTTTTACACCTACATTTCGACGATGGGCCTGTGCATGGAAGCCGCCGAGGAGGCCGGCCTGAAGTGCGTCGTCCTCGACCGGGTCAATCCCATCGGCGGCGAGGTCGTGGACGGCCCGGTGCGGGTCGGCGAGGGCACCTTCACCTCCTTCCACAATATCCCCGTCCGCCACGGCATGACGATGGGCGAGCTGGCCCGGATGTACAAGGCCGAACGCTACCCCGGCGCCGACCTCACCGTCGTCCCGCTGGAGGGATGGAAGCGCGGCATGACCTTCGACGAGACCGGACTGCCGTGGATCGATCCCTCGCCGAACATGCGCAATCCCACCGCCGCCATGATCTATCCCGGCCTCGGCCTGCTCGAGTTCACGAACCTCTCGGTCGGTCGCGGCACCAAGCTGCCCTTCGAGCTGGTGGGGGCCCCCTACATCGATCCCGGGGAACTCGCCGGAGCGATCCGGGACGCCGGCATCCCCGGGATCGAGGTCGTCCCGGTGCGCTTCACCCCCGAGTCGAGCAAGCACAGCGGCGTGGAATGCGGCGGCCTGCGCATCCTCGTCAAGGACCGCCACCGGATGCGCGCCGTCGATTTCGGGCTCGCCCTCGCGCAGGCCCTCCGCGGCCTCTACCCGCACCACTGGGACACCACCAACCTGAACATCCTCCTCCGCCACCCGGACACCGCGAACTTCATCGCGGAAGGCCTCCCGCGCGAGGACATCCACCGCTCATGGCGGCCCGAAACAACGGACTTTGCGGCTCGCCGGCAGAAGTTCCTGCTTTACGACTGAGCCCCGCCCGGCCGGCATGATCCGTATCGGGAACGAGCTCGGCCTCGGCGAAAAGTTGTAGGGCGGGCGCCCCGCCTGCCGAAACCCCATCTTCGCGCCCCGCCTGCCGGAATTCCTGAAGCGCGGTCCCATCGCCCGGAAGCCCGCGGCGGGAACGACCCTCAATGCCCCCCGCTCACCTTGCCGTAGTACTGTCCCTCCACGAGGTCTCCCGCCTTCAGGAGAATCTTGCTGCAGGCCGGCGCGAGGTCGTGCAGGTGCAGGCGCTTCCCCATCCCGCGGTATTTCTCGCTCATGGAGTGAATCGCCTCGATCGCGGAGTGGTCGCACACCTTGGAATTCGCGAAGGTGAGATAGACGTCCTCGGGATCATCTTCGGGACGAAACAGCTCCTTGAACTGCCGGATCGACCCGAAGAACAGCGGACCGTCGATCTCATAGGTCCGCTTCGTCTCGCTTTCCTTCCGCAGGTGCAGCTTCAACTCCTTGGCGTGCTGCCAGGCATAAATCAGGGCGGCCGCCGCAATCCCCACCCCCACCCCGAGGGCGAGGTTGTGCATCAGCACCGTCACGCTGCTCACCAGCACGATCACGAGAATATCGGCCATCGGCACCTTCCCGATGAGGCGCAGGCTGGACCACTCGAAGGTCGCGATGACCACCATGAACATCACCCCGACCAGCGAGGCGATCGGGATCATCTCGATCAAGCGCGGCGCAAAGAGAATAAAGCCGAGGAGGAAACAGGCCGCCGAAATCCCCGAGAGCCGGCCCCGCCCGCCCGAGTTGATGTTGATCATGCTCTGGCCGATCATGGCGCAGCCGCCCATGCCGCCGAAGAACCCCGTCACGACGTTGGCCACCCCCTGGCCGACGCATTCCCGCGGCGTCGATCCGCGGGTCTCGGTCAGCTCGTCGATGAGCGACAGCGTCATGAGGGACTCGATCAGCCCGATGCTGGCCAGCGTCACCGCCAGGAAGAGGATGGCCTTGAGCGCCGCCCCGTCTTTCCAGTCGATCTGCGGGACATGGAGAACCGGCAGCCCGGCCTGCAAGCCGGCGGGGATCTCGCGACCCAGTTCCGCTTCGATCTCGCTCTTGCCGACCGGCAGGGCGGCGAGGGCCTCGCCCGCCGCCTCGACTTCGTGCACGCGCAGCTCCGGTTCGATCGCGGCGAAGCGTTTCTTCTTCACCTCCTGCTCGGCCTGCAGCAGGCGTTGCGTGTCGAGAACGTCGCCCACCGTGGTGGTGGCCAGCGGCGTGGCGGCGACCGCCACGGTGCCCACCACGATCGCCACCAATGGCGCCGGAACGGCCCGCGTCAGCTTCGGCAGCAACTCGATGACCACCATGGTGGCCACGATGATGCCCACGATCACCCAGAGTTCCGCCGATCCCCAGCCGAGCCAGTCGCCGGCGACCCGGAATCCGCCCTCCGAATGGGCGTCGCCCCCGGAGAACACCAGCCGGTGGTTCGTCTTGAACTGTCCGAACTGCGCCAGCCCGATGACGATCGCGAGGCCGTTCACGAATCCCAGCATGACGGGATGCGGCAGGATCCGGATGAAACGACCGAGCTTCAGCACCCCGGCGAGGATCTGGATGACCCCGGCCAGCACCACCGCCGCGAGGAGGTATTCGAGGCCGTACAACATCACCATGGCCGTCATGGCCACCGCCATCGCCCCGGTCGCCCCGGAGATCATTCCCGGCCGTCCGCCGAGGGAGGCCGCGATGAGGCCCACGAAGAAGGCCGCATAAAGGCCCACCAGCGGATCGACCCCCGCCACGAAGGCGAAGGCCACCGCTTCCGGAACCAGCGCCAGGGACACCGTGAGTCCGGCCAGGAGATCGTCCTTCCAGCGGATGCCCTTTCCGTATTTGCGATAGATCAGGTGAAACATGGGTGCGCAGCCGCCCCCGGAAGGGTGCGGCGGGGGCCTAGGGCCTCCCCCCGACTTTGGCAACTCCAATGCGGACCCGTTATTCCCCGTGGCCTGACCATCGCGGATCTCCGCCATGGTCGCTTGGGGCCGTCCGGCGCGATGCGCGCTTCCGATCCCGGTTCGGGCCCGCATCCCGGTGGTTCGTCCCGCCGGGGCGGCGGTCGTCATTTCCCGGGCCCGTAGATGTGCCGCCCTTCCTTCGCGGCCTGGTGGGCCTCGTGGGTGTCCTGCGGCGCGCCGGGATCCCCCTGCTGCTTCATCCAGCGGTCCAGCTCGGCACTGAGCTTCTCCTTGATGGCGGCGTGGCCCGGGTCCCCGGCGAGGTTCTCCAGTTCGTAGGGATCCCTGGCGGTGTGGTAGAGTTGCTCTTTCGGGCGGCGCTGGTAGCGCATCACGAGCTCGTAGGTGCGCGGTTCCTGCCACGCCTCGCCGACCCACGTCGACCAGTAGGGATTGTTGAGATCCCCGGCGCCCTGTTTTCCCATGAGATGCTTCTCGATGTAGAGGTTCCCGGGGAGGAGGTTCCGGATGTAGCGCCACTCGCCGTCCGTCACGGTGCGCGTCGGGTAGGGCGGGCCCTCCGGTATGTTGTTGTGGATACCGTAAGCATACTCCCGGTGACGATTCTTCTCACCCCGCAGGACCGGGGCAAAGCTCGAGCCGTCGTAAGGATGCGTCGCCGGGTCGCCGCCCGCCAACTCCACGAGCGTCGGCGCCACGTCCGCGTACTGCACCACCGCATCGGTGCGCCCCCCGGCGTTCACCTTCCCGGGCCAACGCGCGATGAGGGCAGTGTGCACCCCCGTGTCCCAGGTCGTCCACTTGCAGCCGGGAAACTGCGAGCCCTGCTCGGAGGTGAAAAGCACGAGGGTGTCTTTTGCGAGGCCCGTCTCGTCCAGCGCCGCGAGGATCTCCCCCACCTGCCCGTCCATGTAGGTGATCTCGGCGAGGTAGGCGCTGTACTCCTCGCGCGTCCGCCGGGTGTCGGCGAGGTTCGGCGGCAGCTTGATCTTCCGCGGCGGATACTGCGAGGCGTCGCCCATCACCCACGGGACGTGCGGTTCGACCAGCGCCACCACCAGGCAGAAGGGCTTCTCCTTGTCACGCGTCATGAACTCGCCGACCCCCGCCAACTGGTGCGGCTGCGTCGGGTTCCGCACACAGTTCTTGTCAAATCCCCGGATCATCTCGAAGGGAAACGCCTGCTTCGGCTTCACATGCACTTTCCCCGCGAGGCCCACCCGGTACCCGAGCGGCGCGAGGTGTTGCGGCAGGCTCCTCACACCCGGCCGGCTCGCGGAGTGATTCCACGCGCATCCGTTGCGCATCGGATATTGCCCGCTGAACAACTCCGCCCGGCACGGCTGGCACATCGCTTCCGCGAGATACACCCGGTTGAAGGTCATCCCCTGCGCCGCGAGGGCGTCGATGTGCGGCGTCCGCGCATTCTCCCCGCCATACAACGGGAGGTCGTTGTAGGTGCAGTCATCCGCCATGATGATCAGCACGTTCGGGGCCGGCGGCCTGCCCTCCCCGGACCGCTCCGCCGCGAGGGCGGCGGCCGGAATGAACGCGAAACCGGCAAGGAACAGGGTGAGGAACGCGATTCTCATGAAGGAGGAATACGCCCCCCGGCCCCGGGACGCTATCGCCAAAGCGCCGTCCGCGAACTTCTCCCCGGGCCAACGCGGCGCTCCGGCCTCCCGCCCGGCCGGCCTACAGGCTCAGGTGCCGGATGTCCTCCGCGGACTCGATGAAGACGACCTCTTCCCCGATGTTCTTGGCGAGATCGCCGACGCGCTCGAGGCTGCGCGCCACGAACATGAGGTGCACCAGGCCCACCGCCCCGTCGGTGCGCTCCTCAATCAGCTGGATGAGGGATTTCCCGAGGCGCTTGTGCAGGCGGTCGAGCTCGTCGTCCTGCTTCTTCACCGATACCGCCAGTTCGGCGTTCCCGTCGACGTAGGCGGTGACGGCGTCCCGCACTTCCCCGATGGCCAACCCGAAAAGCGGTTCCAGCATCTTGGTCTCCTCGATCGGACCGGTCTTGAGGATCTTCCGGGAGTGGCGCGCGACGTTCACGGCATGGTCCGCGATGCGCTCCAGCCTCCCCGCGATGTTCATCGAGGATATCACCCGCCGCAAATCGGTCGCCACCGGGTTGAAGCGCACCATCACCGCCATCCCGATCTCGTCGACGCTCTTCTCGAGGTCATCGACGACCTCGTCCTCCGCGATGACCTCGTTGCACTTGTCGCGGTTGCCCTCCATCAGGCCGCTCATGGATTCCTCGAGGTTCTGGATGGCGACGTTGGCCATCGCAACCACCTCGTCGCGCAGCCTCGCGAGGCCGCTGTCAAAGTCCTTCAGGGTGTGGGGTGTCTCGTCCATAGATTGGTCTCCTCCCGGCTCGGGGTTAGCCGAAGCGTCCGCTCACGTAGTCCTCGGTCTGCTTCTTGTCCGGTTTCACGAAGATCTTGTCGGTGGCGGCGTATTCGATCAGTTCTCCAAGATAGAAGAATGCGGTGCGGGCCGAGACCCGCGTGGCCTGCTGCATGTTGTGCGTCACGATCACGATGGTGTAGTTCTCGCACAACTCCGTGATGAGGTCCTCGATGCGGGCCGTGGCGATCGGATCGAGCGCCGAGCAGGGTTCGTCCATGAGGACGATCTGCGGCTGCACCGCGATGGCGCGCGCGATGCAGAGGCGTTGCTGCTGGCCGCCGGACAGCCCGAGGGCGCTGTCGGCGAGGCGGTCCTTGACCTCCTCCCAGAGCGCCGACTGCACGAGGGCCCGTTCCACGGCCTCGTTGAGGGTGCTCTTCTTCTGGACCCCCTGGATCCGCAGGCCGTAGGCGACATTCTCGTAGATGCTCTTCGGGAAGGGATTGTACTTCTGGAAGACCATCCCGACGTGCTTGCGCAGCTCGATGGCATCGACGTCCGGGGCATGGATATCCTGGCCGAGGATCTTGATCGTTCCGCGGGTCACCTTGGCGGTGTCGATGAGGTCGTTCATGCGGTTCAGGCAGCGCAGGAGGGTCGACTTGCCGCAGCCCGAGGGCCCGATGAAGGCCGTCACCATGTTCTTTGGAATCTCGAGGGAGATCCCCTGGAGGGTCTCGGTCTTCCCATGGTCGTAGCTGAAACCGAGGTTCTCGATCTCGATGATCGTCTCGCTGGCGGGCTCGTCCGGCACGGGGATGGCGTCGTCGCCGGTCGCAGCCGGCACAGGGTCGAGATCGATATCGTTCATCGAAGGGAGGGTGGATTGAGGGATAAAGGCCATGACAAAAGCACGAGGATTACCATTTGAGCTTCTTGCGGTAGCGGGCCCGCATGGAGATCGAAAGCGCCGCGAACGCCATCACCAGCAGCAGGAACACGAAGACCGAGCCGTTCTGCATGGGCTCGGTGTCCTCGGATCGCGGGATCCGGGCCGAGACCGTGTAGATGTGGTACGGGAGGGCCTGCACCGACTGGGTGAAGAAGTCCGAGACCCAGAAGAGCCCGCCGCCCTTGGCCTCGGCCCATGGCAGCCCCGCCTTGTGGGCGAGGGCCGCGGTGAACATGATGGGGGCGGTCTCCCCCGCGACCCGCGTGATGCCGAGGATGGAGGCCGTCAGGATCCCGGGCTTGGCATAGGGGAGGACCGCGGTGCGGATCGCCTGCCACTTCGTGGCACCAAGGGCCATGGCGGCCTCCCGGAATCCCATCGGGACCGCCTTGAGACTCTCCTCGCAGGCCGCGATGATGACCGGCAGGACCATGATGGCGAGGGTGCAGCCGCCCGCGATCATGGACGTCCCCCAGCCTTGGAAACTGAGGAAGCCGTCGGTGAACGGGATCGCGAATGTCGCCACGGCGTTCCCGCTGGGCTCGTAGGTCAGGACCGGCAGCCACGGCCACAGGCAGAAGACCCCGAGCCCGAAGAGGCCGAAGACGATCGAGGGCACCCCCGCAAGGTTCATGATGGCGAGCCGGATGGTGTTCATGAACCTCCCGTGGCGCGCGTACTCGTTCAGGAAGATGGCGGAGGCCACCCCCGCGAAGAGGGCGATCACCATGCAGATCCCCACGAGCAGGGCGGTGCCCACGAGGGGCCCCCAGATTCCGCCCGCACAGTAGGAGAAGGTGTGCTCGTCGGTGATGACGGCCTCCGGGTTCGCCTTCTTGAACTCCGAGAAGTCCGACATCGCCATCCGGACCTTCTCCCCGTTCCCGTCCTTGAAGACCACGAGCGTCTCCGGGTTGTTGAAGATGAAGCCGAGGTTCACGAAGGGCGCCTCCGCCTTGAAGACCACCGGCGCCCCCTTCACCGCGATGTCGAGGAAGATGTAGGCCGTGCAGGCGAGGACGAAGTAGGTGAAGAAGGCGAAAAGCGCGTGCCCGCCCGCGTCGTTCCGCCGCCGCCGCTTCGAGGAGCTGCGGAAGGGGTTCCGTTCTTTCGATCCGTTGCTCATGAGTCAGGCGATGCGAAAGCGGTGAATGATCTTCTGGGCGGTCCAGTTGATGAAGAGCGAGATGGCGAAGAGAATGAGGCCCACCATGAAGAGGGCCCGCCAGTGCAGGGACCCCGGGTCGACCTCCCCGGTCTCCTGCGCGATGATGCCCGTCATGGTGTGGGCCGGCTGGGTGACGACCCCGATCCCGGCCGCGAAATCCGGAATGGCAATCTTGTTGCCGGCCACGAGGAGCACCACCATGGTCTCCCCGATGACCCGGCCGAAGCCGAGGAGGACCGCGGCCAGGATCCCCGAGATCGCGGCGGGCAGGAGAACCCGCAGGATGGTCTGCAACTTCGAGGCGCCCAGCGCGAGGGAGGCCTCCGTGAACGCCTTCGGCACGTTGTTCAGGGCGTCCTCGCACAGGGTGAAGATCGTCGGAACCGCCATCAGCGCCAGGAGCAACCCGGCGTTGAGGATGTTGAGGCGCTCCTGCATCGGGAACCCCGGCACCCACGAGAGCCACTCGACCTGGCTGAGGTCGCGCAGGAAGGTCCCCAGCACCATGATCCCGAAAAACCCGAGCACCACCGACGGAATGGCCTGCACGAACTCGATGGCGAGCTTGATGATGTGCTGCTCCCACGGGTGGGCGAGCTGGTTGACATAGATCGCGGCCCCCATAGAGAAGGGCACCGCCACCGCCAGGGCGATCAGCGAGATCAGGAGCGAGCCGGTGAAGAGCGGCAGGAGCCCGTAGAAATCGTGCCACGAGCTGTTGGTCACCCAGTCCTTGCCGAAGAAGAACTTCCCGAGCGACTTGAACCAGCCATAGGGTTTGTCGTGGGTCCACTCCTGCACGGCCGCGGAATACCGCTGGAAGTCGCTCCGGAAGTCCGGGGCCTTCTCGCGCACCGTTTCGAGCTTCGCCATGGCCTCGGGTGATCCCGGCGCCACCGGCAGCAGGGCCAGGGCCGCATCGAACTTCACGAGATACTCCTCCGCGACCTTCGCGTGCTCCGGCTTGCTCTCATAAAACACCGCGGTGCGCTCCGCGAAGGGAAACTTCTCGCGGATCACGATGGCGGCGGCCTCGTCGAGGCGCCGTTGGCGGTCCTCGGCCTGCACGGCCTTCTCCGCCCCCGCCAGAAGGGCCGCCTTGCGCGCCGCCGCAGTCTGGTCCGCAACCGCCTCGTCCTTCACGTCCATGGCGATCCCCCGCAGCCGCTCCTTGAGTTGCCGCAAATCAGACACCGCCGTCGCGAAGGCATCGCGCGCATCGCCGAACGACGTCATCTTGCGCTTCAGGGCGGCTTCCGCCTCCTCCACCATCGCCGGCGGCTCCTCTTCCACCGGGTCCCACTCGCCCAGCGACGCCAGCAACTGCTCCCAGTCCGCATCGGTGAGGCGCCCGTAGGAATCGACCTCCCCGCGGCGCAGTTCCGGGGTGATCGCGCCGAGCTTCGCGGCCCACGCGGCGCGGGCTTGCGCCTCGGCCTGCTGCGCGGTGGCGATGGCAGCGGCATCACCGTCGTCCCGGGCGTCCTCGAGATCGTCCCGCGCGTCCGCCCAGTCGTCGATCTCGTCCTCGCCGAGGTCTTCCCCGGTGTCGACGATGGCCCCGAAGGCCTCCACGATGCTGCGTTCCTTCCCGGCGATCTCGTCGAGCTCGGCGTAGTAAGCCTGCGCCACGAGGCCGTTCAGCTCGGCATGCCCCTCGACCTGCCGCTTCATGGAATCCACGTACTCCTGCCCGCTCTCCCGGTAGAGCTCCAGTTCCTCGTGGTGCTTCGGAAAGAAGAACACCGCCTCCTTCCCGAGAAAGACGCAGATCAGCAGCAGGATCGCGATCGACAGGAGGGCGTTGCCCCCGAAGAAACCCTTGATGGCCCCCTGCGCCCCGATTCCGAGGAACCGCTTGTCCCGCTTCTGAAATCGTTTCGCCATCACTTGCGGGCCGCGCATGGCGGCCATTGGAAAGGGGGCGCACCCGCCACGGTCGACGGGTGCGCCCGGAAATCACAGCCTCCGGGCCGTTTCAACCCGGGCACCGGGGCGATTCACTCGCCCACGGGGATGAAGCCGACGCGCTCCACCACTTCCGCCCCGACGGCCGAGGTGGCCGCCCAGTCGAGGAATTTCTTCACCTCGCCCGAGGGCTGCCCCACGGTGTAATAAAACAGCTTCCGCGACAGCGGGTAGTCCGCCTTGTTGCGCGGCTTGGCCGACTCGCCGTCGACCTTCGCCGCCTTGATCCCGTCCTTGCCCGCGTAGGCGAGTCCGACGTAACCGATGCCGTTCGGGTTCTTCGACACTTCCGAGGCGATTTGCTCGTTGCCCGCCATCTTCTGGGTGTTCGCCCCGTAGTCGCGCTTGTTCATCGCCATCTCCTGGAACGACTTGTAGGTCCCCGAGGAGGTGTTGCGTGTGTAGACCGAGATCTTGCCCGGCTTCCCGCCGACTTCGCTCCAGTCCGTGATCTCCCCGGTGAAGATTCCCTCCACCTGCTTGAGCGATAGATCGCGCACCCCGTTCGAGGCGTTCACGATGACCGCGATCATGTCCCACGCCGCGACGTGCTCGACCAGGTCCTTGCCGGCCGCCGTGAAGTTGTCCTTCTCGGAGTCTTTCGCCCCGCGGCTCGACATGCCGAGCTGGCAGGTCCCGGCGAGGAGATTGGTGAAGCAGGTCGAGGATCCCTCCGCCGCGATCTCGAAGTCGGCGGTGGCGCCCGACGCCTTGTAGGCTTCCGCCAGCTGGGGAACCATCTTCGCGCCGAGCGTGTCGGAGCCCTTGATGACGATCTTGGTCTGGGCCGATATCGGCAGGATCGCGGATGCGGCCAGCACGGCGGCCATCGATTTCATTGTCATGGTAGTCGGTGTCTTCAGTTCGGAACCGCCCGTTTTTCGGCGGCATCTGAACATGTCCCGATCTCCCCCGCGGCGCCATTGGCGCTTTGGGACGATTCCGTCACATTGGGCCGCCGGCCACCTCCGCCTCCCTCGGGGCCACGGCCTCGGGCGGGAGCACGATCTCGAAGCGGGTCTCCTCGCCGGGGGTGGAGCTTGCCGTGATTTCCCCGCCGTGGGCCTCGACGGCCCGCTTCACGATGGAGAGCCCGAGGCCGGTGCCCCTGATGGTCCCCTGGGAGTGATGTTTCTCGACCCGGTAGAAGCGGCGGAAAATGAAGGGCAGGTCGGCGGAGGGAATCCCCACCCCGTTGTCCGTTACCCAGATGCGGACCGATCCGTCGGCCTCACCCTCGGCGTCGTAGCCGATCTCGATATCGAGCGGGCGCGCCGGGTTCTGCTTGAGCGCGTTCTCGACCAGGTTGAACAGGATCTGGGTCCAGTAAAACCGGTCCCCCACGATGGCGAGCCCCTCCGGCGCCGCGGCCAACCTCACCTTCGATCCCTGCGCGCTGATGAGCGGCTGAAGACGTTCAAGGACATCGTGGGCACACGCTTCGAACGCGAAGGGCTCCATCTTCAGTTGGCCCGCCTCGCCCGACTCGAGACGGGCGATCACGAGCATGTCCTCCACGATGCGGGATATCCGGTCCGCGTGCTTGCGCATGATGGTGAGAAAGCGGCGCGATGTTTCGGGATCCTCGACGAGGTCGTCGTCCACGAGGTTCTCGAGGTAGCCGTTGATGATCGCAAGCGGCGTGCGCAGCTCGTGGGAGGCGTTCGCGACGAAATCCTTCCGCACCTGCTCGGTCTGGTACTCCGCGGTGACGTCGCGCACGATCACACGGGTCAACGGCGGGGACCCGGCGACCTCGATGGGCGCGGCATCGATTACCCAGGCCGTCACCCCCGACTGGTCTTCCCCGCCGCCCGGAAAGACAGGGTGCGGCAGGAGGATGTTTTTCGTCACCCGCCGGCCGGTCTTGATGGCCTTGCGGATCGGCTTCGCCAGGTTCTTGTGCAGGAAGATCTCGCCCAGGGAGCGGCCGAGGATCTCCCGTCCGGGGAGCAGGTCGCGCGCCGGGGCATTCGCCCGGCGAATCAGGTAGTCCGAATCGACCAGGAAAAAGGCGTCGCTGAGGGCGTCCAGGATCACATTCTGTTCCGCGTTGAGCGTCTCGAGGGCGCGTTCCTGCTCCGTCGCAAGGCGCATCCGCTCCCGCCGCGCCGCGGCCCGGGTCCGGTAGAGCGCCACCACGCTGACCACCAGGCCGGCGGCCAGGACGGCACAAAGGATGCTCAGGAAGGGAATCATCAGTCGATGGCGCGCACAGCATAGCCCACTCCCCGCACGGTTTCCACGATCCCGGCGTGATCTCCGAGCTTTTGCCGGAGCCGCTTCATGTGGGTGTCGAGTGTCCGGCTGTGAACTTCATCGCTGTATCCCCAGATCTTGCGCAGCAGGTCATGGCGGCTCTGCGTCTGCCCGGCACGCTCCGCAAGAAAAAGGAGGAGCTTGAACTCGGTGGCGGTCAATTCCACCGCCTCGCCGTCGAGGTAGAACTTCAGGTGGTTCTTGTCGAAGCGCAGGGCCCCCAGCGAGAACTCCGCCGCGCCCGGGGCCGACTCCGACCGCCGCAGCACCGATTGAACGCGCAGCACCAGCTCCTTCGGACTGAACGGCTTGGTGAGATAGTCGTCCGCACCGGCCTCCAGGCCCTGGATGCGATCCTCCGTCTGGGCCCGGGCCGTGAGCATGATGACCGGCGTCTGACTCGTCCGGTTGTCCCGGCGCAGTTCCTTGAACACCGCGTAGCCATCCATCCCCGGCATCATCAGGTCCAGCAGAATCAGGTCCGGCTCGGCCTCCAGCGCCAGTCGCAGTCCCGCCACGCCATCGTGCGCGATGACCGTTTCGAAGCCCGCGCGCTGCAGGTTGAATGACACAAGGTCGGCGACGTCGGGCTCGTCCTCGACGATCAGGACTTTCTGCATGTGCCCCAGCATCTAGCCGATCCCGGGCGATATCAAGGACCGCCCTGTGTGACGATCCCGACACATTGCGGCCGGCGCGGTTCGACGGGCCGCGCCTCCACTCCATTTCCATGACTTCCGGGAATCCGCCAGCGGGGCGGCGATGCTCATGATTATTGTCTCCTCTTCGAGGGAGAAGACCGACGTCGCGGGTTCCTCCACCCTTGGGGATGCGGCTGCGTCCGTCCCGGCGAAGCTTAGTTCCCGCCCGTTCTCCCCCACACCCGCACCTCGTCGATCCACGCCGAGCGGCCCACCGCGAGACGGAGGCGACGCTTCGTGGGGTGCCCGATCCCGGGGGAACGGAGGTCGCCCACGGTCTTGCCGTCGATGGCGACGCGCATCATGTCCCCCTCGATCCGCACCTCGAGATGGTGCCACTCACCCGTGGCGAGATCGACCGGGAACCTCTTCGCCTTCGCGGCAATGAGCTTCTTCATCTCCGGCGTCTCCTTCTTCGCCTGCCGGGCCTCGCGGATCTCGAGTTTCATGCGTCCCGTCTTCAGGTCGGTGATCTCAACGTTTGTGGGACGGATGCGGGCCATGCAGATGTGCCCGGCGTGCACCGACTTCTCGCCCATGTCGGCGATGTTGATCCCGAGATCGTCCTCCGGACCGAGCTTGAAGCGCAGTCGAATCACCGCATCCCGGAAGGCGACGTCGTGGTGGACGGACACCCCGTGGTCGGCGACCGCGGCCCGCGTGATGTGCATCGCGCCCCCGTCGAGATCGACCTGCTTCCGCCCCTTGGCGCGGCTCTTGCTGTTGGTCCCCCAGCCGTTCCCCACCGACTCCTTCGCAGGATCGGGTTCCTCGCGCTCGAAATCGTCCTCCAGCAGCAGGGCCCCGAAGCCCGCCGGGGCGGGGGCCCCGGTGGCAATCGCCGCCAGGGCCGCAAAGAGGCCCCCGCGAATGGCAGCCGATTCAAACAGCTTCATGGACCCCCGGAATCGTTGTCAGGCCGCCTTCTTCGGCTTCCCCCCGCGTCGTTTCTCCTTCGGCGGTCGCACCGGATCCTCGGCGGGCACCTTCAGCTCCGCGCGGAGACGGTCGAGTTCCGCCTTCAGCGCACTCTGCACCGCGCTGTAATCGGAGTTTCCATAGACGCTTTGCAGTTCCTCGGGATCCTTCTCGAGGTCGAACAACTCCCACTCGCCCTTCTGGTAGAAGTGGATCAGCTTGTGGCGGCCGTTGGTGACCCCGTAGTGGCGCGCCACGCTGTGGGCGCCGGGGAACTCGTAGTAGTGGTAGTAGAATGACTTCCGCCAGTCGACCGGGGTCTTCCCCTCGAAGAGCGGCACGAGGCTGCGCCCCTGCATGTCGCCCGGAACCGGCACGCCCGCCGCATCGAGAAAGGTCTCCGGGAAATCCAGGTTCGAGACGATGGCATCGTTGGTGGTCCCGGGCTTGATGACCCCCGGCCAGCGCGCCAGGAGCGGCGTCTTCAGCGACTCCTCGTACATCCAGCGCTTGTCGTACCACCCGTGCTCGCCGAGATACCACCCCTGGTCGGAGGAATACATCACGATCGTGTTCTCCGCCAAGCCGGCCTCCTCGAGGTAATCAAGAATCCGGCCCACGACATCGTCGACCGACTTCACGCAGCGGAGGTAATCCTTCACGTAACGCTGGTATTTCCACTGGATGATCTCCTTCTCGCTCATCGACTCGCGGGCCTTCTCGAAGGCGGCGTTCTTCGGCCCGTAGGCCGCTTCCCACGTCTTCCGCTGCTCCGGCGTCAGGCCGCCGGGCGTCCTCAGCTTGAGGTCGCCCGGACTCAGGTGGGCCTTGATCTCCATCTTCTGCTCCCGTGCCGCGGAGGTCCGGCCTTCATAGTCGTCCCACAAGGTCTCGGGCTCCGGGATCGTCCGGTCATCGAGCCACGTGAGATACTTCGGCCCCGGCTGCCAGTTCCGGTGCGGCGCCTTGTGCTGCGTCATCAGCAGGAACGGCTGGTCCCGGTCGCGCTTCTCCTTGAGCCACTCGATGGTCAGGTCCCCGATGATGTCGGTGGTGTAGCCGGTGTGCTTGCGCGTCCCCGGCTGTCCGTCCGGCTGCCTGAACTTCATCGGTGGATTGTAATACGGTCCCTGCCCGATGAGAACCTCGTAGTGGTCGAAGCCGGTGGGCGTCGATTTCAGGTGCCACTTCCCGATCATGGCCGTCTGGTATCCGGCCTTCTGCAGCAGCTTCGGAAAGGTCGGTTGCTCGCCATTGAAGGTGTTGCCGTTGCGGACAAACCCGTTCAGGTGGCTGTACTTCCCGGTCAGGATCACGGCCCGGCTCGGTCCGCAGATCGAGTTCGTCACGTAGCACCGGTTGAACCGCATCCCCTCCTTCGCGATGCGATCCATGTTCGGGGTGGTGATCCGCGAGGGATCATAGGCGCTCAGCGCCTGCTCGCAGTGATCATCGGTGAAGATGAAGATGATGTTGGGCCTGCCCTTCGAAGTCTTGGCGGAGGGGGCCTTCTCGGCCGCGATGACCGGCGTGCAGGCCGCGAGGGCCAGGAAGAGGAGTCGTTTCATGTGTTCAGTCCCGTGTGCAGATTCTTCGTTCCCGCAAAACTCATTGCGGCAGGTTCTTCCCGCCGGTTTCCTTCCACCACATCAGCGCCTCGGCCTTCATGGCATCCATGCGTTCCCGATGCTTCGGATCCCTGGCGAGATTCTTCTGCTCGTAGGGATCGGCCTCGAGATCGAAGAGATCCTCATCCCCGCGGGCCCGCTCCGGGTAGTCGCATTCGATCGCCTGGATCCGGAAATACTTCTGGTTTCGATCCGCCCGCACGTCCTGCAGGTAGAGGATGTACTTCCAGCGTTCGTCCCGCATGTAGAGCGCGTAGATGTCGCGTTCCGGCCGGTTGTCGCCCTTGGTCGCAAACGCCGGATAGATCGCGCCAAAGAGCGCTTTCCGCCGGGCGGCCTCCTTGCCCTCCATGACGGGACGCAGCGATTGCCCGGCCGCCGAAGCCGGGATCGCTGCCCCGGCGTAGTCGAGGATCGTCGGATAGATGTCGTTGGTGCTGATGAGGCGATCGAAGCGCTGGCCGGCCTTGACCGTGCCCGGCAGGGTGAAGAACACGGGGGTGCGCACGCCCTTCTCGAACGGCGAGCCCTTCGACGGTCGTCCGTTGCACCAGCCGTTGTCGATCACGAACACGAACATGGTGTTCTCGAGCTGGCCGGCCTTCCTGAGCTTCTCGACGAGCTTCGTCACCCCGTCATCCAGCCAGGCCTCCATCGCATAGCTGAGTTCCTCCTTCTTCCGCCAGCCGCCCTTCTTCTTCCCGGGCCCGAGGTCGCGTCCCTCCATGTATGCCGGAACCGGCATCTTCGCCCAGTCGTACAAGTCCTTGAACTTCTTCGGGGGATTGTGCGGCGTGTGCGGTATGAGGGGCGCCCACCAGATGAACATCGGCTTCTTCCCGCCGACCTCGTCGATGAACCCGAACAACTCGTCCTGCCCGTCGCGCACGAAGGTCTTCGCGGTTTTCCCGGCGCCGTGGGTGAATCCCATCGCCCGCGGGTCTCCTTCCCAATACTTCCCCTCCACGTAGGTGGCGTAACCCGCGTCCTTCAACTGGTTGGGCAGCGAGTTCTCCGGACTGAGGGGCTTTTCGCCGTAATTGTAGTAGATCCCGGTCTGGTGCGGCCATCGCCCCGAAAGGAAACTGGCCAGGGTCGGATGGCAGCGCGCCATCGGCAGGTGCGCCTTCGGAAAGACCGTCCCCTGCTTCGCGAGTCCATCGAGCGTCGGGGTGTGGACGAACTTGTTGCCCATGAATCCGAGGTGCTCGTAATCGTGGTCGTCCGAAATGATATAGACGATGTTGGGCTGCCCGGCGAAAACAGATCCCCAGGGAAGAAACAAAAGACAGAGAAGAAGTAGCGGGCGCGGCATGGATTCAATGATGGTCGGATTCCAGCCTACGGAAACGGCGGGCCGGACCTCAATCCTTCATTCATTTCGCCGGATTCTCGAACCAGGCGATATTCCTGCTGCTGTGGCCGGCGACGAGGAGGTCGAAATCCTTGTCGCGGTCCATGTCGATGGCACGCAGGTCATAGGAACCCTGGTCGGTGCCGATCTCGTGACGGGTGAACCTCCCCCGGCCGTCATTCTCATACCAGGCGGCGTGCCCCCCGGGATCCTTGCTGCACGTGGCGCCGTCGATGTCGCCGTCGCCATCGAGGTCAACCGCCACGAGACAATGCGGCGAGACGATGACGGGGTCGATCTCGATGGACTCGAATTCGGGCCCCCTGAACCAGAGCACGCCCTTCCCGTGACCGCGGGAGGCGAGGAAGTCGGTTTGCCCGTCGCCGTCCAGGTCGGCCGGCAGGATGTTGGTGGCGCCGACCTCCCCGGCGGCGAGGAGGTGTTTCTTCCAGACCGCTCCGGGGTCCTCGGGCTGTTCCCACCACGCGAACCACTGCCCGTTCTCGAAGCCCTTCCCTCCCTTCGCCGCGAAGGAGATGTCGGGCCGCCGGTCGCCGTTGACGTCGCCCAACCCGGCGTAGTGCGATCCGCCCGGGGCATCGCGATCGGCGAAGACGTGGCGCACCCATGACTTCGCGCCGTGCGGATCCTTCGGGACCTCGAGCCAGGTGAGCGAATACGGGAACTTCGTCTGCGGGGCGCCCCGGCCCGAGTTTGCGATGAGGTCGAGCTTCCCGTCGCGATTGACATCCCCTTCGAGGAGACAGTGGGTTCCGAGAATCTCGTCGTCGATGGTCCGGTATGCCCACGGATCACCGGAAAAGGGGTCCGCCGGGCATTCCAGCCAGAAGACGGTCTGGTTCGATCCGCAAAAGTCCATGTCGCCGTCGCCATCGACGTCCATGATGGTGCTGTGGATGCAGGCGCCCCGCGGTTGCACCCGCGATCGTCCCGGGACGAACTCGCAAACCGGGAATTCCCGCCACTCCGGCCCCTTCAGGAGAACGACGTGACCGTCGTAGGAAGCGATGACATCGATCGCGCCATCCCCATCCCAGTCATGGGCCTGCGCGGAATTGACCGCGCCCTTCCCCGGGGGCTTGATGACGTGCTTTATCCAGCCGTTCACCGCGGGAGGGTCGGCGATTTGTGTGGCGCAGGCGGGAGCCGGCACCGCGGGATCGTTGCCCGGCGTGGATCCGGGGACAGGAGCGCACTCCGCGTGCCCGGTGTCTTTCGAGGCGGCCCCGGCGAAGCCCCCGGCCCCGAGCGTCCGGTGCGTCCCGGCGGTCCCGTTCCACTCCCGCTTCGTGGCAGGCTCCGCGAACCGGAGCCTCCCGCCTTCGAAAGACGGTGGTCCCGACGCCGTGAGCGCCGTTCCCGCAAGCAGGATCCCAAGGAGAGAAGTGACGCTCGCCAATCCATTCATGGCGCCATTCGAAGGGATCCGCCCCGGAAAAACCAGAACATCCGTCCTCCCTTACCCCGCCCAGGTCAATTGCAGACCGCATCGCCTCGCGAATGTTCCTGAAGTGATGCGGATTCGGGGACGAGGATACGCCGGCCGGGGCGGGCGCGATTCAGGGCTGCGGGGTCCGGTAGCAGTCGAGTCGCGCCCCGAGGCGGACATAGAGGCTGCCGTTCGCCACCGCGGGGGTGGCATCGGTCCACTCGACCTCGTCGCCGGGCTGAAGATCGGTCCGGGCGAGGAGCTTGAACTTCGGCGCCACCTCCGCGACCTGCATTTCTCCCTCGCGCGAGAGGCAATAGAGATGTCCGCCGACGAGAAGCGGCGAGGCGTAGAAGTTGGCCTCGAGGTTCTCCTGCCAACGCCGGGCGCCCGTCCGGGCCTCCACCGCCGTCAGGACCCCGCCGTCGGACAGGACGTAGAGTGTTTTTCCATCCGACACCGGATTGGGCACGTAGGGATCATGTTTCTCGATCTTCCACGCGACGCTCCCTTTCTTCCCGCTCGCGGGGGGAGGACGCACCGCGAAGAAATTGCCGCTTTTGCAGCCAACCTGGATGAGCGATGCGCCGGTGTCCGGATCGCGGAAGATCTCGACGGGCGAGACGATGGTGCGCTGGGGGAAAATCCCGGGGAGCGTCCAGTTCTTCTTTCCGGTTTCGAGGTCGAGGGCCCACACCCCGATGCTTGTGCCGGAAATCACGACCTCGTGCCGACTCGCGTCGCGCCCGACCTTCCGGATCAGGGGCGTGGCATAGGTCGTCTTGGAGCCACCGGGGTATTCCACCTGCCAAAGCGGGGCTCCATCGTTGACGGCGAAGGCGCCGACGTATCCACCGCCCATGTGCAGGTGCGGAACGATGACTTTACCCCCGGCCGCGACGACATTTTCCGACGGCCCGTGCTGCCCTTTCCATGGACCGAGGTTGCGTTCCCACGCGCGCTGCCCGCCGTGGGTATATGCCGAGAGCATGACGGCGGCCCGCGCCGCGTCGTACCACGCGAAGATGACGAATTCATCGGTCAGGCACGGCGTGGCGGCGGCGGTGTTGTTGAACCGGTGGAGGTGATACTCGCCGACGGTCTCCGTCCGCATCCAGAGACGCCGGCCCGTGCCGGCATCGAACGCCACCAGGTAGATCTCTCCCTTTTCGCGATCTTCGGCGGTGACGAATAGGCGGTTGCCCCAGACCACCGGCGAGCTGCTCCCCGGTCCGGGGAGGTCCGCCGACCAGGCCTGGTTGCCGGCATGGAGCTCGACCGGCACGGACTGCGCCGAGACCCCCTGCCCGCCCGGGCCGCGAAAACGAGGCCAGGCGTCATCGGCCAGAGCGATGCCGGCCAAAGAGAGGGAAAGAATGGCGACCAATTTCATGAAGGGCGCGCCTGGCGCGCAGGCCCTTCATTACGACCGTCCAGCGCCGCAAGGATCAAGAAAATCCAGCCGCCTCCGTGACCTTCCAAGGCGGCACCAAGAGACAGCCAACCCGTCCGCCCTGTCCAACCCGTCCGACCCGTCCGACCTGTCCGCCCTGTCCGCCCTGTCCGACCCGTCCGACCCGTCCGACCTGTCCGACCTGTCCGACCCGTCCGCCCTGTCCGACCCGTCCGCCCTGTCCGACCCGTCCGCCCCGTCCGCCCCGTCCGCCCCGTCCGACCCGTCCGACCCGTCCGACCGGTCCGGCATGGGACCGGCGGTCCGGGGGGCCCCTGTTCCCCCCGTTCCGCCGGTCAACCAGTGGTATGGTGCCTGGAGGCTGCCTGCCCGTTGGCGCGCAGGGCGCGTCTGGACAGGCGGCGGTGCAATAGAAGACGATTCGCGGGCGGGATGATCAGCGCGCTCCGGCGGGTTCGGGCCGGCGTTGGCGGGAGTCGCGCCGCTGACCATCGCCACCGCCGGGGGTGGCCATGAAGCGCATGCGTTCCCCGCAGACCTTCAGCTTGCTTCGGGCCTGCCCGGATTCCTTGTCCTTCCAGGAATCCATCTGCAGCCGGCCCTCGATGAGGACCTGGGAGCCCTTCTGGAGGTACTGCGACGCATTCTCGGCATTGCGTTCCCAGACGACGATATCGACGAAGATGGGATCGGCCGCGGAGGTGTTCCGGTCATCGCGGCTCATTCCCCCTCCCGGCGGATCGACCGCCAGGCAGAAGTTCGCCACCGCCTTTCCGTTTCCTGTTTCCCGAACCTCGGGATCGCGCACGAGGTTCCCGACCAGCATGACTTTGTTGAGTAGGTCCATGCCGCGAGACTAGCCGAACGTGTTCTTTTGAACAGTCTTTTTTGCGCTTTTTTTGGCAGCCTCTTAAAACCCTGATTCCCAGCGGGTTCCCACCTGGACCGCGGGCTGCGCCACCCTTTCCCGCCGCTCGTCAGAACCGTCCGGCAATCGCCAACAGGCTGCCGAGCCCCAGGCACAGGGCACCCAATCCCAACTGCACGCCGACGGAACGGTTCGTCCCGATCTCGAGCACCGCCGTCCCGGGGTCGCCCGGATCGTAATGGACCTCGACGTCCTTCCCGACCGGATATCGATCGACGACCTCCTCGGCCTGGCTCTGGAGCGGGTACTCGGGATCCGAGCGCGATACCCGGTCCCCCGTGAAGCGCCGCCCGTCGTGGGTATACTCGTAAACTACTTCGGCGCGGTAGCGATTGCTGGCTTCCTCGTGTCCGCTGAAGGTGTCGTTCCGGACCTTCGTGTGGCGAACCACTTCGGACGAGATGATCCGTCCATCCACCACATTCCAATCCTGCGCCTGGTCGCCCCGGGCAAACGCGACGATTCCGCTGACGATCAACACGACGCCCCCGATCAGGAGGAAGACGCCGAGGGTCGTCAGTTTCCCTCCATCCGAAGATACGTCAACCGGGGCTTCCTGTTCTTCGTCGCTCATGGCTGCTCGCGCGATTCCCACCGGGCCGCCTTCCACGGCCGTGGCGCTCGCGTGGCTTCCCGTGGAAAGTTAAACATCCTCCCGGCGGTTGGCAATCTGAACGACCGGCGGTTTGTGGCCCGGCCGCCGCGATCCGGCCCCAAGCTCCTAGGCCTCGAACTGCGGAATGCTCAACCGTTCTCCATCCTTCAGGGCCGACTGGTGGGCCACGATGCCGGGGACCGTCATGGCGAGGGCCTCGTGGACGTTCACGAGCGGATCCCGGTCGTCGAGGATGGCGGTGAGGAACTCGTGGGTGAGGTGGCCGTGCGACCCGCCATGGCCTCCCGGCGGAACCCCGGCGGGCAGGGCCGGGCGGGAAATGTCGGGAAGGTCGCGGGCGCTGCCGTGGTAGGCAAGGCCTTCCATCCTCCCCTTCTCGCCGAAGACGCGTCCGGTCTCGGTGATGAAGCCGTGCACCGACCTGGCCTTCAGCATGCGCGACACCCCGCCTTCGCTGGTTTCGAATAGCGCCAGCTCATCGGTGAAGGGATTGTCGTAGCGATTGCGGCCCGCTTGGTACTCGGGGTAGCGCCCGCGGAACCCGAGGCAGGACACGGAGGTGTAGCGCTCTCCGGTCACGCCGATGTAGTAAGCCGTGGAGTGGGTCGGGTACCAGAGCGGCGGCATGGCAATCCGCCACCCTTGATAGGAATCGATGGGCTTTGTGGTGTGGTGATAGTATTCGCCCTCCGAGTACACGATGCGTCCCAGCGCCCCGGCCTTGTAGAGCGTCCGCATGGCGTGGCAGTCGGCGCGGTAGCAACTTGTTTCGGCCATCATGTACTTCATCCCGGTCCGCTTCACCGTCTCGACCAGCTTCGGCGCATCCTCAATCGACCCGAACACGGCCGGCACGGCGGTCATGACGTGCTTCCCATGATTCATGACCTCCATGCAGTGGCGGGCGTGGTTCGGGGCATCGGTTGCCACGAAGACCGCCTCGATCCGCGGGTCCTTCACGAGCTTCTCGAGGGATTCGTAGGATTTCCCGCAACGCACCGCCTTCATGAGCCCCGCGCGCCGCTCCGGAATGAGATCGCTGACCGCCACGACCTTCACGTTGGGGTGGTCCTGGAACCCGAACTTGGCCCCGAACTTGCATACTCCGTAACCAACGATGCCGACGCGGACCTTGCGCTCCGTCGACGGTTGCCACTCCTGCTTGCGTTCCCGGAGTTCAACCGCATCGGCGGGCAAGGCGAATCCACCGGCGAGGGCCGACCCGATGCCCCCCATGCCAACGGCCCCGAGGAAGTCCCGCCGCCGAAGCGAGCCCGGCGACTCCCCGTCGGAATTCCAACCATGATCCATGGCATCAGCCTGCACCGCCGGCTGCGGAGGGAAAAGACCGCATTTATCAACGGCCGCCGTTCAGGGCGCGGTTCGCCGGCGTCATCCCCGTTGGGCGCCGGTCAGCACCGGAGCCCCGGAGGAATGCCGCTCCGGGGCGGCGGCCAGGCGCGGCACGGGAAACGGGGCAGTGAGCGTCCCGGCGGGACCTTGCTCCGGGGGCGTCAGCGGCCGCTGGAGGAGTTCCTCGTAGAGCCCGGAATACGCCTCGACCATCGTCTCGTCGCTGAAGTCCCCGGCGGCCTCGTCCATGACGCGCCGGATCTCCGCCTCCCGCCGCTCCGCCGGACCCTGGAAAAAGGACAGGGCACGGTCGATCGCCCAGCGGAATCCGCCCGCATCGTAGGTGTCGAAGCGGAAGCCGTTGCCGCAATGCGCATCGCAGTCGAGTTCCCGCACCGTATCGTGAATTCCGCCGGTGTTGCGGGCGATGGGAAGCGCGCCGTACCTCGCCCCGATCATCTGCGGCAACCCGCACGGCTCGAAGCGGGAGGGCATCAACACGAAATCGGCGGCCGCAAACCCGCAGCGCGACAGGCCTTCGTCAAAGTCGACGCAAGCCGCGCGGGACTGGAACCCGTGATGGTGGATGATGTGGCGGATGTGCCCCTGGGCTTCCCCGTCCGCAACCGCCACAACCTGCAGTCCGAGGTGATGGTAATCGGAAATGATCCCGTGCAGGACGCTCGCGAACAGGTCGCATCCCTTCTGGAGCGGATCGAGACGCGACGGCCAGAAAAGCACCGGGGCCTCGGGGTCGATCTCGAGCCCGAGACGCTTCTGCAGGGCTCCCTTGTTCCACGACTTGCCGTCGACGACATCCCGCGATCCGTAGTTGCAGAAAAGCTCGGGATCGGTGGCCGGATCGTAGGAGATATCGGGGGCATTCAGGATGCCCCGGGCCTGGCCGGACTCGGCCTTCATCCGCAGGACGTGGCGCACCGCCCCGGGCACGAAATCATGGTATCCGTCGAGGATCTCGGTGAGGAAGTTGGGACTCACCACGTTGACGAGGTCCGCGGCCAGGATTCCCGAGGCCAGGAGGTCGCAGGAGTTCCCGGCGCGGGTCTCCTCGTAGTTGTGCGGCGGATTGTTGAAGTAGAGGTGCTCCCAGAAGGAAGCGGCGTCGATCCCCCGCTCTTCGAGATAGGCGAGGTTCCATGACTCGGTGTGAATGTTGTGCACCGTGAAGACGCACGGAATGCCATGACGCCGCGCAAAGGCGGGGACGAGGCCCGTGGTCCAGTCATGGCAGTGGATCAAGTCGGGGCGCACTTCCCTGATGATGTTGTTCATCACTTCGCGCTGGAACGCCGTGACCGCGGCGGGCGCCTCCGGACCGCCGTAGATGTGGGTCCGGTAGTAGAAGGCGCGATCCTCCGCGAGGTGCACGCGCCGGTCCCCGTCCGGCAGGGCGGCTTCCGCGAGACTGTCCTTGAAGGAGGCGTCCGCATCGCTGCCGAAAAGGCGGCGGTAGTTCGGAAGGGCGAGGTGGACTTCCGCCCCTTGCGCTTCCAATCCCGCCGCGAGGGAAGCGGTCACATCGGCAAGGCCCCCCGCCTTGCCCAGGAACTGGCTCGCCCGCGGCGAGAGACCGGATGGGACGCGCGCGATCTCCGGCGCCACAATCAGGATTCGCGGGGGCGGCGAGGTCACCGCCAGGGACGCGCCATGAGCCGCGGGGCGCGGGATCGGACCGAATGCGGGCAGCGCGGGAAGGTCGGACATGCGATGAGGGGAACGCGGAATATGTTAGAAAATTTTCATCCTTTCATCAAGGCCTCTCGCCGGGAAATCAAGCGCTCCTTCCCGCCGGACGGCGACGGCCATTATTCCGATCGGAACGTGCTTATCCCGGCGCCCCTGTTTTCAGGGAGGAAGGGAGCATCCGGCGTCGACGCCGGCGGCGGCGGGGCGGGTTCAGTCCGCGCGCTTGCGCCTCTTCAGCGCCCTCGCCTTCTTCTCCCATGGTACGGACCGGTCAAAGACGGTGCCGAACGGCCGGTAGTTGTGATAGGGCACGGCTTCCGCCTTCCACCCGGCCACGAGCCGGTCGTAGCGGGCCCGCATCTTCTCCAGGGCGCCCGCGTAGCTGGCGCTCGCCGCCTGGTTGGTCAGTTCCAGCGGGTCCTCGCCGAGGTGATACAACTCCTCGGCGGCCTCGAATTCGCCCTCCGCCCACGGCCAGTAGATGTACTTCAGGTCCTTCGTCACCACCCCGAGACTGTGGACTTCCCGCGGCCCCCAGACGTTGATGAGCGGCAACCATTGATGGGTCTCCGCCTTCGGATCATCGTAGAGGGGCAGGAGGCTCCGGCCGTCCATCCCGCCGGGAAGGTCGACCCCGGCCAGTTCCATGATCGTCGGGGCCATGTCGACATTCCCGGTCAGGGCCCCGCTCCGCAGTCGCTTCCCGCTGTTGGCGTGCCGGGGATCGTAGATGATCAGCGGCACGCGCGAGGCTTCCTCGTACGGCAGGACCTTGGACCCGTAGCCGTGCGACCCGCAGAGAAAGCCGTTGTCGGAGGTGAAGATCACCACCGTGTTGCCGGCCACCCCATGCTCTTCCAAGGCCTCGCGGATCATCCCGATCGCCACGTCCACCGCGTAAACCTGCTGGTAATAAGTCGCCATGACCTTGTCGTAGCGGTCGGCGTAACCCCACTCGAAGAAGCGCGCATATTGCCGCCCCTGCCGGCTCTGCTCGGAAAAATGCAGGCCGTTCTCCCGGCCGTAGTTTTTCGGCCTCGTGAAGGTTTTCCCCGCGTAGACCGCATCATCGAGCGGGTCCGGCGTGGCGGGCATGTGCGGCGCCTTGAAACTGATCGACAGGCAGAACGGCTTTCCGGACGTCGCGGCTTCCGCGATGAAGTCGCGGCCGAAGGCGCCGTAGGACCGGCTGGAGTGCGGGTACTCTTTCGCGTAGGCGGCCATGGACTTGTTCTTCTTCGTCGCGTAGCTCGTCTGTCCCGGCCCGGCGCCCCACTTGTCGAAGTCGCCCTCGGGAAGTTCCCCTTTCTTCCCCGGTGTCTCCGTCACCTCGAGGCCGATCTTTCCCGCGATGGCCGTCAGGTACCCGGCCTTCCGCAGCAGGATGGGATACGACTGCATCCAGTGCTCCTTCACGAGCGCCCCGTGCTCGAAGTTGCAGCCGTTCCTGAACTCGAACTTGCCGGTCATGATGTTGGCCCGGCTGGCCATGCAGATCGCGGTGGTGTCGTAGTGATTGTCGAAGGCGATCCCGTCCCGCGCGAGGGAGTCCATGTGCGGCGTCTTCACCTCCGCATTCCCGTAGCAACCCACCGAGGAGGTGCACTGGTCGTCGGTGAGAAGAAAGACGATGTTGGGCCTCGCCTCGCGCCCGGTTTCCGGTGCGGCGAGCGCCAGCACGGGGACGAGCAGGAGCGCCGGGACGATGGTCTGGATTCTCATGGCCTTGATCTGCCTGTATACTGCGGGGCGGCCCGGCGCCTAACTCCCGATTTGCAGGAGGGGCCGATCGCGCGGCGGCAGGGGCTCAAACCCGGCCCTGCGCGGCATCTCCCAACTCGGCGAGACGCGTCTCCCGGTCCCGCAGGGCGGCGTCGATGGTCGCGATCTCGTCGCTGCTCAGCTCCCAACCGGCCGCCCCGGCAGTTTGCTCGATCTGCTGCGCGTTCCGCACCCCGACGATGGCGCCGGTCACCTCCGGACGGCGGAGGACCCACGCGAGGGACAATTGCGCCAGCGGGCGCCGGTGGGCATCCGCGACGGGGCGAATGGCATCGACGAGGGCGAGATTGATCTCGAGTTGCGGCGATTGGAACTTCGGGTCGCGGCTGCGGTGGTCGTTGCCGGCGAGCGCCGCGGCCCGCTCCTTCGTGAAGCCGCCGGTCAGGAGCCCCTTCCCCATCGGGCTGTAGCAGATGACGCCGATCCCGCGCGCGCCGCAAAACGGCAGGGCCTCGTCCTCGACCTCGCGGTTGATCATGCTGTAGGGCGGTTGCAGGGAGGCCGGCGGGTGGATGGCCTCGAGCCGCTTCATCTGCGCCACGTCGTGATTCGACACCCCGATCTCGCGCACCTTCCCGGCCTCCTTCAGCCCGGCCATGGCAGTCCAGCCTTCCTCGATGTCGGCGTCGGGATCCGGCCAGTGAATCTGGTAGAGATCGATGCGGTCCACCCCGAGGCGCCGCAAGCTCGCCTCGCACTCCGCCACGACGCTCTCCTTCTTCAACCGCCCGAAGACCGTCCCGTCGTCGCGCATGATGCGCCCGCACTTCGTGGCGACCATCGGGCGGTCGGTGGCGGGGATCTCCGCGAGGGCCTTCCCCACCAGTTCCTCGCTGGCCCCGTCGCCGTAAATCGCGGCGGTGTCGATCCAGTTCACCCCGAGCTCCACGCCCCGGCGGATGCCGGCGATGCCCTCCCGCGCATCCTGGTCGCCCCACCCGTAGGACCAGTCGCCCCCGCCGATGGCCCACGTCCCGATGCCGATGGTGGTGAACTGGAGGCCGGTATTTCCGAGCGGGCGGGTGGTCATGGCCAGTGCGAGGTGTGATTGCCGGGGATACCGGGAGTATTGGAGTTTTGGAGTAGTGGGAGACGCCGTGCTGCACGATAGCAGCCCGTCAATCATCTGAAAACTCTTCGTCCCAGGATCCGCTCCTTTGCTTGCGTTCCAACGAGGCCACCAGATTGATCAAACCGTTCTCGAGCTTCAAACACCTGGCATCCAAGGAATCAACGTCGGCCGGCTCCAATTGTCCGGACTCAGCGTACGCCTGCAAGCCTGACACGGTCTCGCCCAGCGAACCAATGGCGATGTTCAGAAAGTTGCGGTATTCGCGAATGCTTCTCCTGGCATAGCCCTCCGCGATATTTCGATGAATCGAGTCGCACGCCGCGATCGCGTTCGATGCCACGCGCTGATCGACGAACGCCCACTGGACAAAAAGCGGCCGCATCTCCCGATACAACTCGATGGCCTCCTGCCACACCCGCAACTGCATGAACCCCCGCACCTTGCTCCGTCGCTCCCTACCCATCTTCGCTCTCACAATCTAACAGTTCGCACTCACAACCAACACTCCAACACTCCAACACTCCAACACTCCATCACTCCAACACTCCAACACTCCAACACTCCAACACTCCAACACTCCAACACTCCA
>JABDMC010000160.1 GCA_013001695.1 Akkermansiaceae bacterium | reverse complement strand
GGTTGGTATGGGTTTTTGGCAGGCGGGGCGCCCGCCCTACAAGGCGGGGATGGCGGTTTTGGGCAGGCGGGATTGGGAATGGTTTTCGGCAGGCGGAGCGCCCGCCCTACAAGGCGGGAATGGCGGTTTTGGGGGGCGAGGTTGGTATGGGTTTTTGGCAGGCGGGGCGCACGCCCTACAAGGCGGGATTGGCGGCTTCGGGGGGCGGGATTGGGAATGGTTTTCGGCAGGCGGGGCGCCCGCCCTACAATAGTTGGCTCGATCCGTTGGTGTTTGACCCCCGTGGAGGCGCCGTGCATTGCTTGTCCAACGAACGATGACCTGGGAAATTATTGCGGTCTACATCATCCTTGCGGTCACGGTGGGGCTGTTCGTGAGTGACCGCCTGCGCCCGGACATCGTGGGGCTCCTGATCATGGCGGTCCTGGGGCTGCTCGGGATCCTCAAGCCCAAGGAACTGCTGGAGGGCTTCGGCAACCAGGCGTTGATCACGATCGCGGCGATGTTCGTCCTGAGCGCCGGCCTGATGCGCAGCGGCATCGTGGCGGCCCTCGGCGGGAAGTTGACCGACCTCTCGCGGGGGAGCCCCCTGAGGTTCCTCGTCCTGTCGCTGGTCACGGTCTGCTTCATGTCGGCGTTCATCAACAACACGCCGGTGGTGGTGGTCTTCATTCCGGCGGTGCTCACGGTGTGTTCCCGCATGGGGCAGAGCCCGTCGAAATTCCTGATGCCGATCTCCTTCGCCTCGATGCTCGGGGGCAGTTGCACGCTGATCGGGACCTCGTCCAACATCCTGGTTTCCTCGCTCTCGGAAGAGGCGGGCTACGGGGAGATCGGGATGTTCGAATTCACGGGGGTGGGGCTGGTGGTGGTGACGATCGGCATGCTCTACCTGGTCCTCTTTTCGCAACGTCTCCTGCCGAACCGCACCACCATCGCCTCGACCCTCTCGGCCGACGACGTGAAGGAGTACATCACGCAGGTGCGGATCGGTCCCGAGTCCCACCTCGTGGGGCACACCCTCGCCGACACGCCGCTCTCGAAGGCGGGGGTGAAGGTCGCGGAGCTGATCCGGGGGGATCGCATCCAGCGCCTCGACAGCGAGATGGTCCTCGAGGTGGACGACATCCTCCTGGTGCGCGGCGACCTGAACAAGATCCTCGAACTCGACCGCGAACACGAGATCAGCATCTCGGCGGACGCCCCGGGGGGAACCGACGAGGTCAAGCGGGTCGAGATGACGCTCTTCGAACTGATGATCGCGCCGGAATCGCGCCTCATCGGCCGGACCTGCCGGGAAATCGGGATGCGGGAGGAGTACGGGATTTCGGTATTCGCCCTGCAGCGGCGCGGCCGGCACCACCAGCGCGAGATCGCGGAGCTGGACCTGCGGATGGGGGATATCCTGCTGGTGCGGGGGACGATGGGGGCCCTCGAAAAGCTGCGCAACAACGACGCCTTCATCCTCCTCGAAGGAGTGCATGAAGAGGTCATCGAGCGGCACAAGGCGCCGGTGGCGCTGGCCACCATCATCGCCATCGTGGTCCTGGCGGCCCTCAGCATATTTCCGATCAGCGTCCTGGCGCTGGCGGGATCGGCCATTCTCGTTCTCGGCCGGGTCCTGACGCCGCGCGACGCCTACCGCGCCATCGACTGGCCGGTGCTGGTCCTGATCGCGGGCATGATCGCGCTGGGCAACGCCATGGAGAAGACCGAGGCGGTCGATGTCGCCGCGGCGGGATTGATGTCGGCGGTCGGAGACCTCGGGCCCACCGGGACCCTCTGGATCTTCTATTTCATCACGGCGGCCCTCAGCCTCCTGATCCTGAACAAGCCCGCGGCGGTGCTGTGCACCCCCCTCGGGATCGAGCTCGCGCTGCAGCTGGATGTGGCGGCCAAGCCGTTCATCATGGCGGTGGCCTTTGCGGCTGCGACCGCGATGGCGACGCCCATGGGCTACCAGACGAACCTCCTCGTCTACGGTCCGGGCGGCTACAACTACCGCGATTTCGTGACCTTCGGGATGCCGCTCAACATCGGCGTCGGGGTGGTGATCTGCCTGCTGATACCGCTCATCTGGCCGTTCTGACGCGGGGGCGTGCCCGGGCGGGAAGGCGTGCCCCCCGGCCCCCGGCGGGGGGGGGGGAGGCGCGTGGGGTGGCGAGGGGTCCCGTCGCGGTCCCGCCGCCGGAAATTTGGGACTTCTCTTTCGCCGGGGCTCCGCTACTGGTCCGGCCATCCTCATGCCCGACGACCGCGACCATGGATTGCAGCCTCTCGATGCGCTCATGAACGACTGGGGGCTCGAGAACCACGACCTCGTGGATGCCTCCACCGAGCAGTTGACCCACAAGCAGGTGCAGCGGGCGCGGAAGGGGAGGCAATTGACGCTGAAGATGATGATGAAGGTGATGCGGGCCTTCAACGTGGCCATTTGGTACCGGTTGACGGATGAAGAGAAGGAAGGCTACTTCGAATACGGGCACGCCCACCTGTTCAACTACGCGAAGGGCCACGAGGCGGGGTGGACCGATCCGAACCGCGGGACGATGACGGCGGTTGGCGCCCGCCACGCCCGGTGAGACCCGGCCCCCGGGCGGGCGCGGATCCTCGGGCCGGCGGCGCCCCCGGCCCGTGGGCGGGGGATTCGCCGATTGACGCCCCGTCGTTCTGCCGAGACGCTGGCGCCGGTCGCGGATGACCCGCGAGAACCATGGCACGCCTCAATCTCTTCCAGAAGACGATGCGGGTATGGGATGCATCCATGCCGTACAACGCGGTGCACGCGGTTCGGGTGCCCGGGGCGCTGGATCGCGGGAAGTTGCGCGCCGCCATTTGCGAGGCCCTGGAGGGATGCGGGTTTCCGTGCCGGGCGGAGGACCTCGTCCTCGAGGATCGCCGGGAAGGCGAGCGGCCCGAGATGATCCTCGAAGAATCGGTCGTGGCGGAACTCGGCCGGCGGTTTGACGGGCCCGACGGGAACCTGCCCTTCCGGTTCTTTGTCATCCCGGAGGAGGACGGGCGGTTCATCCTCGGACTCTGCTACCGGCACCTTGTCGCCAGCGGCGACTCGATCTGCTGGCTTCTCGGCGACATCATCCTCTTCTACACCGGGCAGGGCGAGGAGGCCAGGTCACCGGACGCGCGGAAGGCGGCCCCCCGCGGCTGGGCGGTGCTGGCGCGGCACTGGCGCTATCTTCCGGGGTGGGCCGCCACCCTGCCGCGGCACCTCACGCAGTCGCAGGAATACGCCCGCCTGACCCGCCGGCACCAACCGGGAGCCCGTTCGCGGGCGCGGGTGGTCGCGATCCCGGCGGAGGGCATGGACTGGATCGAGGCCGCCAGGAAGCGGTCCGGGGCGACCTTTCACGATGTCCTCCTGGCGCTGGTTCTCATCGCGATCGCCGATGCCGTTCCGGGGCGATTCGGGCACCGGCGGCGCAAGAAGATCGCGGTGGGCTCGGTCGTCAATATCCGGCACTGCTGCGGGCCGAAGTTCGCCGGGCGGTTCGGGCTTTTCCTGTCGCTTTTCGCGGTGTCCCATCCGGTTCCGGAAGGGGCCGCCGTCGATGAGGTTTTGTCCTCGATCCGGAAGCAGACCGCGGAGATCAAGCGGAGGCGGCTCTACCTGCGCAATCTCTTCTACCTCGCGGCGGCCCTCGCCTGGAGGCGGTTCCTTTCGCCCGCGCGGGCCGACGGGCTCTACGCGAAGTCGTTTCCCCTGGCCGCCAGCGTGACGAGTTTCAGCGTCGACCGGGTGTGGGGAAAACAGGCCGGGCCGGCGGTGGACGACTATTGGCGGGGGGTCTCGGCGAGTCCGGCCACCCCGCTGGTGCTCTCGTGCACCACGCACGACGGAGCCGCCAAGGTGATTGTATCCTGGGACGACAGCGTGTATACGGAGCGTGACATTGACGCGTTCCTGCAAACATTTTCGGGCCAGATGACACCGGCCCACTCGCCGTCATGAAGCTGATAGGAATCAACTCCATCCTGGTCGTCTGCGGCTGCGCCGCCCTGACGTGTTGCACGATCACCTCCTACCCGTCCCCGGTCGCCCGCGCGGAATCCACCCGGGCCGCGAACGCCGCGGCGCCCGCCCGCGTCGACGCGCAGCTGCGGCGGAAGATCCTCGCGCTCGACCCGGATCGGATCACGGAGCAGCAGGTCGCGCAGGTCCTTTCGAAGGCGCCGGCCCCGCAGATCGTCAACATTCACGGCGGGGTCTACGGCGTGCATGTCTTCATGAGGGACTTTTCCAGCTTCCTGCTGCAGATGGGCTACCCGGAAGGCAAGACGCGCCTGCCGGGCAACAAGCGTTCCTACAGTCCGTACATGGATGAGAACAAGGTGGCGGGGGCGGTGGCATGGTTCTACGAGCGGGACCGGATTCCGGTGATCATGGTGGGGCACAGCCAGGGGGGCGTGCAGATGATGAAGATCCTGCACCGCCTGGCGGGGACCGATGAGCGCGGTCCGCTCTTCGTGTGGAACCCGGAGGTCGGCAACTTCGAGGACCGCGTTGTGATCATTAATCCGGAGACGGGCCGGCCGGCGTTGATCAAGGACACGCAACCGGTGATTTACGCGAATTCGGTGGGGGCCGGCGGCGCGACCCTCCTGATGCCGAACCAGTGGAGCATGAAGAAGCGCTCGCGGAGCGTGCCGGATTCCACGGCCTCCCTGACGGGATTCTTCCTGCCGGCCGATTTCCTCGGCGGGGGGTTGCGCGGGCCGCAGGGCAGCAATCGCTACCGCCCGATGGGGCGGGCCGAGGTGCGCAATGTGAAGCTCACGTTCGGGTCCGAGCACGTGACCGTCCCGGTGACCCGGAACCTGGCGAAGGACCCGCGGAGCAGGGCGTGGATCAGCGCCTACCATCCGTCGGGCGGGCACCGGCTTCCCGCGAACTACCGGGGACCGCGGCGCAACCTCCTCTGGGCGGCCATCACCTGGTATGAAGTGAAGAAACACTGGTGCCTTGCGGCGCAGGAATTCGTGCGGCGACAGGGATGATCGTATTCTACTTCGCGTGCATCTACTGGGGCGGGGTGGTGCTGAACGCGCTGCGCATCAGGAAGCGGACTGGAAAGACGCCCTCCTTGCGGCCGCGGCTCAAGGTGGACGTCCCGCTCTGGATCGGGTGGGCCACGATCATCATCCTCTGGGCCGGGGCGCCGTGGCTGGGTGGCGCCGAGGGGCACTTCTTCCAGTCGCACCTCGCCGACCTGGCGGGGCTGGTGGTGGCGTCCGCGGGGCTCCTGGGAACGTGGTGGTGCTACGCGACGCTGGGAGACGCCTGGGCGATTTCGCAGAACAAGGAACGGACCACGACGCTCGTGCGGAAGGGGCCGTATGGCCTCATGCGCCACCCGATCTATTCGTTCCAGTGGCTGATCCTCGCGGGGCTGTTTTTGTATGCCCCGGGGCTGCCGTTGCTGGTGGCGCTGGTGGTGCTCACGATCTGCATGCCGATCAAGGCGCGGATCGAGGAGCGCGGTTTGCAGGACATCTTCGGTGCGGACTACGACCAATACGCCCGGGAGGTCGGGCGCTTCGTACCCGGAGTGTAGGCCGGAGGTCCGGGGTCCCGCGTTCACCCCGGGACCGCGGGAAGAGGCCCCGGGACGCTCCGCGAAATCCCCTGTCCCTTCCCCGGATCGGGCCTGGCCCGGAAATTTCATGAAATTTCCGCCCCCGCGAACGCGGGGGCCGACACGACGCCGGAGGAAACACACTTTGGGTGTTTCCTCCAGAGTCGGTTTTGCGAATCAGATGATTGAGCTTCAGCCACATTCGCAAAACGCATGTTTCACTTCGTGAAATATGCGGGCTAGACTGGGGACATGAAGATCTTCCCGATGGTCCTGGCCGCGGCCGCGGTCCTCGCGGTCTCCTCGTGCCAGACGACGGCGCCTCCGGCGCCACCGGCGCCACCGACCGCCCATGAAGGCGGCCACCCCGGCGGGGCGGCGGCCGTTGGAGCGGATGGGAAGGTCGAGCCCACCGCCGAGCAATCTCCCCGCCGGCGCGGCGCGACCTCCGTGGGGGTGGGCGTCGGGTACGGCGGCGGCCGCCGCGGCGGCTGGGGCGGCGGCATCGGCATCGGCCGCATCTTCGGCGGCTGGTGAAGCC
>JABDMC010000143.1 GCA_013001695.1 Akkermansiaceae bacterium | reverse complement strand
TCGGCAGGCGGAGCGCCCGCCCTACAATTGGCGTGGCGTTCCGGTGGGGCGCGGGTGGATTGGTTTCGGCAGGCGGAGCGCCCGCCCTACAATTGGCGTAGCGTTCCGATGGGGCGCGGGTGGATTGGTTTCGGCAGGCGGAGCGCCCGCCCTACAATTGGCGTGGCGTTCCGGTGGGGCGCGGGTGGATTGGTTTCGGCAGGCGGGGCGCCCGCCCTGCCGGGTTCGCCCGCAAAAAAAAACCGCGGTGCCTTGGGGAAGGCACCGCGGAAGCGGGGGTCCTCTGCGAGGGAAAGGGGCCTACTGCAGCTTGGCGGGCTTGTGGTTCGAGAAGTAGCCGTCGCCCAGGTAGAACTGCGGCGGGTAGTCGGGAAGCGGCCCGGCGTCCGGCGGCCGGGGGATATTGCGGCCCACCGTGGCGTCTTCCGGCTGGGTGTGGCGGATCGAGACCGGCGTCCCGACCCGCACGAGCTTGAAGAACTTCGGCGCCACGTTCTCGTGCATCCGGATGCATCCGTGCGTGCACGGGTAGGGCTTCATCCAGCCGGTATGGAACCCGTAGGCCGACTTGAATTCGCACCAGTACGGCATCGGCGTTCCCTTGAACGACCAGCCGGCGGGCTTCTTCGAGAGGTAGGTCTTCTTCACGGCGTTGCCGTTGTAGGCGTAGCCGTGCGTGTTGGCCCGGCGCTTGGCCTGCTTGCTGAAGATCCGGAACGTCCCGGTCGGGGTGGGTTTGCTGCTGGTGCCCACCGAGATCGGCATCACGAGGAGGGGCCGGCTGCCCTCCATGACGTAGGCGGCCTGGTTCTTGAGGGAGACCTTGACGCGCACCGCCGAGGGGTTGTTCGGGCGCGAGGCGGGAAGGTCATACGCCCGGTAGGCGTTCACCCCGGCGCCGCCCACCGCGGAGCCGGTACTCGAACAGGAGACCAGCCCCAGAGTGGCCGCGGCGGAAAGAAGTAGAAGGAGTTTCATGTTTTGGATTGGAGTCATCTTGGATCGCGGGAATAAGAACACGAACGCCTGAAAATGCAAGCCTCCGGCCGGGCAACCTCGGCGCGAATTCGCCCGCTCTAGCGGTAAGAATTGAAGCGCTCCCACGAATCGACGAGATCCTTGCGGAACCACACGCTCGAGACGCGGTAGGGGACATATTCCACCGTGGGGCTGTAGCCGAGGCCGTAATACCCGTGGCGGTGGCCGCGGCGCCCCCAGCCGTGCCCGTAGTAGCCGGAGATCCCCTGATAATACACCGGGCGGAGGGCCGTGAAGTCCCACCGCTCGAAGGCGCTGCCGTCCCGGAAGCCGTCGGCCCGGCGGTCCGGCCGTCCCCACGCCAGGAAGACCCCGTCCTTCGGCATGCCCTTCCCGATCCGGCCGCTCCGGACGAGCTCCTGGTGCCGGGGCGAGAGGGCCGCGAACATCTGCGGATTTTCCACAATCCGCTGGGCCGGGGTGACCGGGGCGCAGCTGGCGGCCAGCAGGACCGCGAGCCCCAGGAGGGCAAGACAGGGGGTTTTCTCGGCATTCATTCTCCCTGTAAGATACCTCCCGGGGCGATTTCGTCATAAGTTTTTGTTCCCCGGGGAGGATTTTGGGACGCGAATCGGGCTTGCCAAGGGGCGGCGGCGGGCGGCATTTTCGTAGCCAAGAACAAGAATTGCTCCGCCATGTCCGACCTCATCGCCGAACAAAGTCTCACCGCCGTCCTGAAAAAGCTGCCCGAGTGGGAGCTGGAGGACAATGGTCTCACCCGCACCGTCGAATTCGAGGAGTTCACCGAGGCCATCGACTTCGTGAACGATCTCGCCGAGATGGCGGAGGAGGCCCAGCACCATCCCGACATCGACATCCGTTACGTCAGGGTGACCCTTCGCCTCACCACCCACGACGCCGGCGGCATCACCGACGCCGACATCGAACTGGCCCAGCGCATCGACCGGCTCGTGGATTGACGCGCGCTGGCGCGCGCGAGACGACGCTTCCGCGGCGAAAGATCCCGCGTCCGCGGGAAAAGACCCCGCGGGCGCGGGGAAAGATCCCGCATGCGCGGGAAAAGACGCACTCCGCGCGAAAGAGATTTGCCAGGAGAGTGATGTCGTCGTCCGTCCGGATAAGCATCTTTCGCCCGCAGGGCGTCTTTGCTCGCACCCGCGGGCTCTTCGGCCGCAGGCCTCTTTCCCCGACCTTGTCGGGGTCTCTCCCGC
>JABDMC010000135.1 GCA_013001695.1 Akkermansiaceae bacterium | reverse complement strand
TTCAGAGTTTCAAAAAGTGGCTCACTTCGTTCGCGGGGAAGGTCGAAGCGCGGCCTGGTTTCCCAACTTCTTCGTTCCTCCTCAGTCGTGAATCTCGATTCACTCCTTCGGAGCGCCTTGAATTTGGAAAATCATCCTCGCGCATCATGTTGCATTACTTACGGGACACCACACTAGCCCGGAAACTTCATGAAATTTCCGCCCCCGCGAACGCGGGGGACGATACGCCCCGACAAGTCGGGGCTATCGGGGCTAACCCCGCAGCACCTGGAAGGTCCACTTTGGGCCACTTCCTCATGGTCGGTTTTGCGAATCATGGCATTCATCGTCAGAAACATTCGCAAAACGCATGCTTCACTTCGTGAAACATGCGGGCTAGCTAGCGCTTCGGCGGAAGCAACGGGTGCGCCGCTTCGCGGCGCGCGAACCGGTCGGGGGCGACCCGCAGCGGCCGGAACGATTCGCTATGGGAATCGACCCGGAACTGGAGTTCCGTGATGTCGCGGTTGAATTCCGAAACCTGGTCGCGCAGGGAGTCCGCCTCGGATCTCATCTGGGTGCGGAGGGACTGGTTTTCCTCGCGCAAGTCCCGCAGCTCTTCGAGGACGAGTTGCATCGCCGCGACCGTCTGGACCTCGATTCCATCCCGGGCGCTCTCGCTCGGCCGGCGCAGGCCGGCGAGGGGCGAGGGGCGTTCCTGCGCGATTTCGATGATCGGACCGCTGTCCGGATCGCCCGCCCAGGTGGCGGTGGCTCCCATCTCCCGGGCAGCCGAAATGTGCGCGTAGTGGAGCGCGACGGAACCTGCCATGAGGCCCAGCAGCACGCTGCTTCCGATAATTTGAACGAGTAACTTCTTCATGGGGAACAGGGGACGAGGGTCGATGCTCAGGGAATCGCGGTGAACTGCGGGTCATCCCGGTCGATGCTGGCGACCTCCTCGGGACGGGAGGCGAACTCGCTCATGAACGAGGCCGCGATCTCATACTGTGACTCGGGGGCGGCCGGGGTTTCCGGCGGGCCCGCCACGTCCACGGGCCGGTCGCTGCCGGTGGGTGGTCCGGCGTCCGCCACGGGACCCGGGGTGGCGGAGGAGTCCGCCGATTCCGGGGAGAGGATCGGGCCGGTCAAAAGCGGAGCGCGGTCGAAGGTCGACGCCGCCAGGGACGCCTCCTCCCCCTCCCCGGCCGGGGGCGGGCCGGACTCGGCGGGCGGGCCGGCCACGACGGGCTCGCCGGACGGAGCGGCCGGTTCGGGCTGGTCCGCCGGTTCGGGCTGCGGCGTCCGCTCTTCCACGGGATCCGGAATGCGCCGCACGATGCGCATCGGTTGAATCGGCGCGGTCCGCTGGATGCGGATCGGTTCGCTCTCCCCGCCCATCACGATCAGGGGTTCGGGGGTATCCTCCGGATCGGGGGCCGCGGCGGGCGCGAGGGGCCGGAAGAGGCCCTGCGGCCGGGGAGTCGTGATGAGGGGCTGCAGCCCGGCCACCGCGGGGGGCTCGGCCCTGCTTTCGCCCGGAAGCGCTCCCATCTCCGGATTCATCCGGGCCGGAATCTGCGCCGTCTTGGGCTCGAGGTCGTCCTCCTCGAGCGGCGAGGGCATCGTCTCCACGGCGGGGCTCACCGCGCCGGGATAGCCGTCCCCGGACGGCGCCAGGAACACCGGCTTCGTCAGGTACAGGCAGCAGAAGACCCCCGCCATGATGGTGCTCAGGAGCAACAGCGGCGGGTACCACTTGTAGAGGTTGCAGGTGGTGCACGCCACGGTCGCGTGGGTCGCGCAGGCCGCCTCGTCATCATTTCCGGAATTTCCACGGGAGGTGCTGGCAGGCTGGGGCGGGTCGGCAGTCTTGTTCATTATTCTTCGATTTGCGCCGCAAGAGGATCCTGCGGCCGGGGTAATTCAAGCAGGCGCCGCCCGTAGGTGACTTCCAGGACATCTGAAAGGGCGGGAATCTTGTTGAGAGTGAGGGTGAGTTCCGTGAGGCACACCTGCCGGAGGACCTGCCCCACGAGCGATTGCGCCTGGATCCCGGGAACCGTCTCGACCACCGAATCGCTGTGGCGCTGCACGATCCCGTCGTTGCGATAGATCGTGAAGGAGGTGTGCCCTCCGTCCCCCTGGCTCCCGTAGAGGCGGAGGGTGATCCCGTCGGTGTAGACCCGGTAGTCGACCGGGCGGATGGCCACCGGAAAGACCTCGGCATGGCGCAACTTGACCCTCTTCACGAGGCGGTAGGTGCCGACGTAGTCGAATTCCGCCGGCACCGCGGCCACCGGTTCCGCAAGCGCCTTGCCGGGCGGGCCGAAGCAGCCCGCCAGGGCAATCACCACTACCGTAAGCCGCTTCGTCATCGCATCATTTGCCGACGTCCCAGAGCGAATCGTCGTCCGCGCCGGAGGGGTCGTAGGGAATCCCGCCGCTCATCAGGACCGGGGGACTGACCGTGATGTCATAATCGAGGGTGTTTCCGTCGAGATCGAGCACGGTGGGGTAGGCCCCGTCGCTCATGGGCAGGTAGGGGATCACCTGGGCGTCGGTGAGGTCGGCGACCCGGGTCCGCGGGTTGTCGGCGAGGTAGGAGCGCTGCGCGGCGTAGACTTCGTTCAGCGCCTCGTTGGCCAGCTTGCCGCGGCGCCAGTCGCCGACGTTGTTGGCGAAGTAGGTCGAGGCGGTGACAAGGGCCAGGAGAATCGCGATGACCAGCGTCATCTCGATCAGCGTGAATCCGCGATGCGTTCCCGGCGGTTGGTTGTTGAGGGTGTTCATTGTTGGTTGCGTTGGGGGGTTGGGGTTGGGCGTGGGCATGGGGCGGGGAAATCCGGCCGGCTGGACCTCAGCCGTGCAGGAACAGGTTCAGGGCATCGATGATCTGGCCGCGACGCGCCTCGTCGGCAAGCACCACCCCCCCGGCGGTGATCAGGCTCATCACCCCGAGAACGGTGAGGCCCCACCAGAAGACGCGGAAGCAGAAGCTCTTGCCTTCCGGGGCGATGATGGCCTTGTACCACGGGTTCGATTCGACGATGCGGGTGGCGAACATCTGGTTGGCGTCGCGAAGCGATTCGAGCAACGACTCCACGTCGCGATCCGCGTTCGCGACGAGGCGAAACCGGTAGCGCCGGGTGGGACTCTCTTCGAGTTCCTCAATGCGGACCCCGGCGGGCACGCCGATATCGGGCAGACGCATCGTGTAGATGTGCGTCCGGTAGATGAAGCGCTCCCGGATCCAGCGGTCAAGTTTCGTGAGTTGCATGGTTGTCTCTGGCTCTTGTTTCCTACATGGCGCTCTGCATCATCTTCGGCCCCATCAGGAAGATGGGCAGGAAGGTGCTGACGAAAACGGCCCCGATGAGCGTCACCGCGATCAACAGCACCAGGAAGTTCAGGACCTGGGTGAAGTCGTTCATGTGACTCTCGGATTCCTCCTCGTACATTTCCGCGAGCATGTTCAACTGGCTGTCGATGGAGGCCGAGCGCTCGCCGATCGAGAGCATGTGGACGACCTGCTCGTCGACGGAGGTGTACTTGCTGAAGGCCGTGGAGAGCGGCACGCCCGAGTTCTCGTACTGGTCGGCGGCCTTGAGGGTCTCCTCGTAGAGGGGCGTTTGCTTGATGGAGTTCGCCGCGACGCGGATCGACTTCGCGAGGTTGATGCCGTTCGAGTAGAGGAGCTCCATGGTGGAGAGAAAGGTCATCTGGCGGAGGCTCATCACGAGGGAGTTCAGGAGCCTCCACTTCGACATCATGACGATGAGGATGGTGTTGCGCACCTTCGGGACCCGCCACACCACCACGATGAAGGTGATGAGGGACAGGACCACGATGGGCCACGCCTTCTGGGTGAGGTGACTCATCGAGAAGGCGATGGCGGTCAGGCCGTCCGGCTGCTGGCCGACGCCGAGCAGCATGTCCTCGACCTGCGGCGTGATCTTCACCTGCGAGATGATGAAGGCCCCGATCAGGACCGAGATCACGATGCTCGGCATCAGGACCGCCTTCTTGACCTGCTTCTTGAAGTGGAGGTCCGACTTGATCCGCGTCGAGAGCTCGGAGAAGGCGCGGTGGAGCTGGCCGGAGTCGCTGCCGGCCTGGATGAGGCCGACGGTCATGTCATCGAAGCGCTTCGTCCGCTTGAAGGCCTCGTGAATGGAGATGCCGGCGTCCGTGTCGAGGCGGATCTTGTGAAGGGTGTCGGCGAGGACCTTGTTCGGGAGGCCCATGCTGTAGTACTTGAGCGCGTCGGAGGTGTTGATCTGGGCCCGCAGCATGGAGGCGAGGCCGCGGAACATGTGGACCAGCTCCTTCTTCTTGAAGTGGGCCTTCTTCTTGGGCTTCTGGGCGGCCTTCTTGGCGGCCTTCCGGTCCACGGCGGTCTTGGCCCGCTCCTGGGAAGCGGACATGGGCGGCGGGCTGGCGGTGGCGGTGGTATCACTCATCGGAATAAGTCATGTCGATCACTTTGCTGACGGCCTTCAAATCGGTGATGCCGGATTCGAGGGCGCGCAGGCCGTTGCGGCGGAGGTTCGGGAGTCTTCCCTCCTTGTAGAGCTGCATCTCGAGGTCGTAGGGGCTCATTTCCCCCTTCGAAAGCGCGTCGGACACCTTGGGGGTGATCGGAATGATCTCGAGGATGGCGGTCCGGCCGGTGTAGCCGGTGTTGCGGCACTCCGCGCAGCCGCCGGGGCGGCCCTCGAAGAGCTCCTTGGAGGCCCACGATTCGTCGAGGTTGAAGGTGCGCCGGTCGGTCTCGCTGACCCCGTGCTGCGGAACCTTGCAGTGGTTGCAGAGGACCTTGAGAAGCCGTTGCGCGCAGGCGGCCTTCAACGTCTGGGCGATCTTCCAGCGCTCGATGCCCAGTTGCTCGAATCGCTCGATGATCTGCGAGGCCCGCGGGCAGTGGATCGTGGTGAGGACCTTGTGGCCGGTGACCGCGGCCTCGATGGCGAGCTCCGCGGACTCGATGTCCCGGACCTCCCCCATGAGGATGATGTCGGGGTCACTCCGCATGAAACTCGAGATCATGGGCTTGAATTCCGCGGGGCTCTTGAGGTCGCAGTGGGTGACGCCGCTGATCTCGTCCTCGACCGGATTCTCGAGCGTCAGGATATTGACCTCGGGGCGGTTCAACTCCCGCAACATGGCGTTGAGGGTGGTGGACTTTCCCGACCCGGTCGGGCCGCTCATCACGATGATTCCCGCCGGGATCTTCATGACCCGGGAGAGCTCGAAGAGCGTTTCGTCGTCGAACGCCAGCGACCCCTTCCCGAGCTTCACGTTGATGTTGCTCTTGTCGAGCAGACGCATCGTGACGTGATATCCGCGGTAGGTGCGGTGGCGCTCGTAGCGGATGTCGATCGGGCGGTGGTAGTACGCCAGCGTGAAGCGTCCCGAGATTCCCGGCTTGGTGTTGCGGGTCTCGGTGGGGAGCTTCATGAGGTTCAGGAAGAAGGCGTCGATGCGGTCCTTGAGCTTCATGGGCAGCTCGACCTTGTCGCCGAGGTCGCCGTCGATCCGCAGGCTGTAGTAGAAGCTGTCCTTCTCGACCTTGAAGTGGATGTCGGAGGCCCGCATCTTGACCGCGGTGGCGAGGACGTTGGCGGCCAGTTGCGCGATGGGCTCCTCGTAATCGGTGGTGACGTCGAAGTCCTGGAGGCCGTCGTCGCTGTCCTCGACATCGATCTCCTCGAGGGCCGAGCGGTTCGGCCCCGCGGTGGTGGCCACCCGCTCGATGGCCCGGCTGATCTCGCTGCTCAGCGTGACGATCTTGCAGATCTGCAGGTTCGGGAAGCGGGGCGAAAGGTATTCGTCCGGGAGCGGGCTCCACGGGTTCGAGATCGCGACCACGAGGCGGCTGCCGTGGGTCGCGATGGGCGTGAACCCCCCGCGGGTCAGGACCGCCGTGTCGCAGTTCTCGAGGAGGGCCGCGTCGCAGAATTCCGCGACCTTGGGAAGAAAGGGAAGGCCGTTCACCTTCGCCGCGGCCGCCATGAACATGGAGCGGGAAACGCGGTTCGGGATCTGGTCGTGGGCCAGCTCGCCGAGCGATGCGTCGCACTCGACCAGGACGGACATGATCCGCTCGCTGATGAAGTCGTTGAACTGTATTCCGTCGTAATCAATCATAGCGCGAACTGTTTTTGGCAGAGGGACATCCAGCTGTCGTGATGAAGCAGGAGTTTTGAGATGAGAGGGTTGTTGCCGGTGCGGCTGTGGATATCCGCCACGACGAATTGCTCGGCGAGGTCGAGGGCCACCGGGTTGATGGATGCGATGCCGACGACCTCCATCTCCTCGGCATAGAGGATCGGGACGAGCAACTGGTGGCACTGGAGGCGCAGGTCGGCGTGGTCGTCGTAGAAGCTGCTGGGGGTGGGGATGCGGGCCGCGAACGGGATGAGGGTCAGGGCCTGGCCCGCGGCTGCTGCAAGCCCGCGTCCAAGGCGCTCGACCTCCACCGGACGGGCGTCCGGCTCACTCACCCGCAGGGCCGCCACGAACTCGAGGGGGTCCCACGGTCGCGGCCCGGCGAGGGCCGCGGAGCCGTGGGAGTAGAGCTGGCGAACTTCCTCCTCGGTGGCCAGTTCGAACTGCTGCAAGGACTGGCACGTCCTCTCGAGGCAGGCCGGATCACACGCCAGTTGGGCGTTGCCGAGGCGCGTCCCCGCCGGCGGGGCGGGGTCGTCGCCGTTCTGGATTGTGGATGCTGCTTCGAGGTTCATGGCTTGAGGAGGGTGTGATGGTTGGTGGTTAGCGACGGCGTCGCACGCGGCTGAGGACGCTCTTCGGTCCGTCGTCGCAACATTCGAGGGTCGGCTGGAAATCGCGGATCGAGGGACTCGGGTCCGGAAGGTCGGGACGAAGCCCGTTGAGCCCGCGCGCGAGGTCGGGCCGATGGGCCGCGCCCGGGCGGGAGTCATCGATCCAGTCGTGTCCTTCCTCGATGCTGAGACGGTCGCGAAGCCGCCCGGCAATCCTGCAGTTCTGGGCCGCCGACGACGGGTTGTAGGACGTCGGGGTGACCACGAACACGAGACTCGCGGTTTCCTTCAGCGTGTCGCGGTTCTTGAAGAAGAAGTTGATGATCGGGATGTCGCCGAGCAGCGGGATCTTGTTGTCGTCCCGTTGCTTCACCTGGCCGTAGAAGCCGCCGACCACCAGCGAGTATCCGTCGGGAATCCGCGCGATGGTCTCGATCATCGACTCGCTGACCCGCGGGTAGATGTTGCCGCTGCCGCCCTCGATCTCGTCGACGATCTGCGCCGACCGGGGCCGCATCTTCATGCGGATCGTGCCGTCCGGCTGGAGCGTCGGGGTCACCGCCATGGTCACCCCGATCTCGCGGGTGGTGGTGGGATCGCCCACGGGGTCCTTGGCATCGATCTGGTAGCGCACCTCGTCGGTGATGTTGGTGTTGTCGTTGCTCTGGTTGATCGTGGTCGTGATGATCGGGACACGATCGATGAGCGAGATCGTGGCGAGCTCGTTGTCCTCCGTGATGAGGGTCGGGTTGGAGGTCTGGTTCACGAGGCCCCCGGAGTTGAGGGCCCGGAGGACGGCCTTGATCTCGAGCGGGGAGAGGACGACATTGCTGTCCGCGAAGGCGGTCCCGGGAGTCCCGAGGCCGAAGACGCCGGCGAGGCTCGTCTTGACGTCGAAGCCCACCCCCTCGAGTCCGAGCGAGAGCCAGTTGACGCCGACGCGCTGCGCCGCCGAGCTGTTGACGCTCAGGATCTTCACCTCGATCACGATCTGTCCCTTGGGCTGGTCGACCTTCTCGAGGAGGGCCTGGGCCCGCTCGACCCGCTGGGAGGAGTCGATGACGATGATGGTGTTGGTCTTGGGCTCGAAGTTCACCAGGCCGGTCGGCGAAAGGAGCGGCTGGATCAAGGCCTTGATCTGCTCGATGTCGGTCGGCCGGAGGTAGGCGAGCTGGTAGTGCCATTCTTCCGCGGGGACCTGGTTGAGCTGTTCGGGGCTCATGGCGTAGACCGTTTCGCCCTTGCGGTAGAGCGTCAGGCCGTACTGGAAGGCGAGTTCCTCCATCTGGGAGAGCGGGTCGCCGCCGTTGAGGTGGCCGCTCACGTTGAACTCCGGCCCGGCGATGCGGGCATTGTGGAAGTACTGCTTTCCGGCCCGCTTGGCGAGCATCTGGAAGATGTCGTTGAGGGCGGCATCGCGGATCAGGAAACCGCCGTCGGCCTCCTCGATGGGGTCCGCGCCGGGTTCCCCGTCCGGGCCGACCGGCGCGGGCTTGGCGCCACCGGGTCCCGGGGGAGGCGGCGGAACGTTGTCGAGCTCCTCGGCGCTGGGCAGCGGCGGAGCACCCACCGGACTCGGGGCAGCCACCACCGGGGTCGGAATGGGAAGATCCGAGAAGCCCCCGGATTCCTCCGCGGGCTCGGGTTCGTCGAAGTCCGGACTGGGGAGTTGCAGTTCCGGGGCGGGGAGGCCGCCATCGGGGGCAGCCTCGTTGGTCGCGGTCGGCTCCGGAAGATCGGATCCTTGTGCGGTCACAGCCTGGGGCGCAAGCACGAGGGCCAGACCGGTCAGGATGCAGGGTAGCAGCAGTTTCATTCTATTCATGGTGGGTAGCAGTTGCCAGGTTTCGGTACAAAGGGTGAGGCGTGGGGTGATTATTTTCCGTAGAGGTTGATGTGGAGCGGTTCGGACGCCTCGTCCCGGTTGGAGGTGACGCCCTGGACCTGGATGGAGCCGCCCCCGGAGGTCACCCCGTCGGGGAGAAGATCGAGGCGCTTGTCCAGGACTTCTCCGGAACGGATGTTCTTGAAGCGGACGCTCGAGGAGCGCACCGCCACGACCTGCACGGAGATGTTTTCGCCGGACGCCACGAGCGGGAAGACCTGCCCGGTCCGGAAGGTGCGGGATCCCACGAGGAATTCCTGCTCGAGCGGAAAGACCGCCGCGATCGGGATGGATTTCACCACGTCCGCGAACGGCGTTTGAGGCTTCCTCTCGATCTTGCGGGTCGTGACGGGAAGAAGACCCTGCTTCGAGTTCGAGAGGTCCTGGAAGAGGCCGAAGGGGCCGCGATCGCGCCCGTTGATCGCCATGCGCGCCCGCAGCTGCGCCACGTAGGATTCGACGTGCTCGCCCACGAGGCGCGACGGGGTGGGGCCGGTCGGCGCGGCGGTGGCCGGGGCCCCGGGCTCCGCGGGAGCCGGGGACTTCGGTTCCTGCACGCCGAGGACCGGGGCCGCCAGCGGAATCAATACGAGGAGGGAAAGGTAGGATTTCATTCGGTTTGCCAGGCGGTGTAGACAAGGTCGGCATTGAGGACCTTGCGATTTGCGTTCGGGGTGATCTTGATGCTGTCGAGCTGGAGCTGGGGCATGCTGGTCTCCAGCTCCACGAAGGCATTCTGCAGGGCGCTGTAGGTCCCGCGGAAGGCAAGCTGGATCTGGATGGAGGGCTGCGCGCTGGCGCTGCCGATCCCGCTCGAGGACGAGCTCCGGCGGAAGGCCGTTTGCTGGAATTCCTCGCCACCGAACTTCTTCTGCACGGCGCCAAGGAAGCCGTTCACGCTCGTGGCGGTCGGCTTCTCGAAGAGGCTCATCCAGCTGTTCAGGTAGGGGGCCTGCTCGTCGACCTTGGCCTCCAGCCGCTGCCGTTCGCGGACGACCTTCTGGACCTCCTCGTAGCTTCTCTGCTTCATGCGGTGCTCGGTCTCGAGCTTCCCCTTGTAGTTGAAGAGGACGACAAAGGCCACGACCACCGCGACCAGCGGGGCCACGCCTCCAAAGACGATGACGGGTTCCTTGTAAAACGGGTTCATGGTGCTGCGGCGGTTGGGATGGCGAGCGGATCCTCTGCCGAGAAGCGCTGCGAGATGGTCAGGTCAAACTGGAACGGAAACTGGCTCTCGTAGCTGGTGTCCTCCGAATCCGGCCGGTAGCGCTTGTTTTCGGAGGCCACCAGGTTCACCACCACGGTCCGCGTGTCGGGGGTGGGATCGAGGGCCGCGTCGCCGGTGACTTCCTGGGTGGCCTTGAAGATCGCCTCGATGCCGTCCCGGGTGTTGATCGCGGTGAGGTGCTTGAGGGCCTCCTCGTTGGAGAACCCCTTCAGCCGCCACTCCTTGACGAGGCTCCCGGCGTCGCCTTCCCGGCTTCGTTCCGGGCGCACGGTGTGGTCCGCCATGATGAGCACGACGGCGGTGGGGTTCGGGAAGATCCGGTTCAGGAGCTCCATCGTGACCCACGCCTTGGAGCGGTCGGCGAGGAAGGAGTCCCACACCTCGAAGCGCTTGATCTTCTGCACCAGGATCTGGTTGGCGGCATCGTTCATGTCCGACTTCTTGGCGTGCCACGCCGGATCCCGCAGGATCTGGAAGGCGCGGAGCCCGGTCCACCCGATGGACAGCAGGAGCGCGAGGGCCGCGACCTTCACGCCGATGCTGCCGAAGCGCAGGATCTTCATCTCGGTGGGACCCGGATAGAGCTCGATCTCGTCCTCGGAGGGCGGCAGGAAATCCTGGAGGGCCCACTGGTTGTCATCGAGCTCGAGGAAGGTGTCGGTGTCGGCCATCCCCTGCCGCTCCTCGGGAGCAATCACGGTGGCCGTGGCGGCCTGGAATTCGAAGGGAATCCCGGGTTCGAAGCCGACCACCTGCTGCCAGTTGAGGAGCGAGGCGTTCGGCAGCGGCGGGACCGAGGGCCCGTTCTCCTGCTGCGAAAGCGGAATCACCAGCGAGACCGGGTCCGGAAGCTCGAGGGCCGCCGCCATGGTCTGCACCACGCCGCTCACGTTGGGCGCCACCCCGCCGGAATGGTGCCGGACGGACCGCAGCATGAGAAGTTCACCGCCCGTCTTGAAGAAGGCCAGGACCGAGAAGGTCGAGTAGGAGAGCAACGCGCAGAACGGCTGGTTGGGAGCGGTCGGGATGATCTTGGGAAGCGCTCCGAGGGCCACCAGGGGGGCGCTGACCGCCGCGGTGCGGATCGGGAATTTCATTTCCTCCCCGATCTCGCGGAACTGGCGGAGGAATGCCTGGTGCTTCCGGGAGATCGTGATGGCCGCGCCGGGCTGGGATTCATCCTCGGTGCCCGGGTAGGGAAAGAACCGGAAGGACAGCTCGCTCCCGGAAATGTTCTGGTCATCGAGGAGGGTCTCGGGGGCGTTCCGGAGGGTTTCGCGGAAGGTGGCGAGGTCCTCCGGCTCGTCCTGTTGCGGCGCGAGTTCGGAGATGGCGAACTCATCCGCGAGGTGAAGGACGACCCCCAGGGAGCGGGCCTTGCCGGACAGGTGCTCGGCGCGGAGCTTGGCAAGGAAGGTCCGCAGGTCCTCGGTCTCGATGTCGAGCCGGGGCGAGTCGATGCGCGTCCACGTCGTGCCGGCCCCCTCCTTCACGCCGAGGCGGGCCGCGGTGATGCTCTTCCCCTCGACGAAGAGGTGCAGCTGGCTGCCGAGTTCCAGCGCCGGACGGAACCAATCCGGATTCCGGGAGCGGCTGCTCTGCTTATGGAGGCGCCGCGCCTGGACGAATCGCTGCCAGGTCGAGAGTTCTGATGGGTGTAAAAGGGTGTCCACAGTTGTTTGGGTGTCAGGGTCCGGTAGGGCTGGTCAAGATGGGGGAATCGGCGTTCCAGGCGGCTCCACGACCCGCGCCTGCGGACCGGCCGGCGGCTTCGAGCCGGGCGGTCTCTGGACGAGAGGGTGGTGGAGGTTCATGCTGGTGTTCCGGGTCGGGGGCGGCCGCCGGGAAGTCCCGGTGCCGCGGGAAGGTTCACAGGTCGTCTTGCTCGGTGCGTTTCATGCGGGCCGACTCGAAGACATCCCCCGAGATGATGCCCTTGTCGAAGAGCCTCTGCAGGTTGTCGTCCCAGGCGATGTTGCCGGCCCGCCGGATGACGTCCTCGAGGGAGTTCGATCCCGACGCGTAGTTCGCGATGGCACTCGCCACGGCGTCGTCGTTGTTCTGGAGAAACTCGTAGGTCAGGACCCGCTTGCCCTCGGTGCCCTTCAGGAGCCCCTGCGAGTGAATGAAGATCATCATCTCGCTGAGACGATTCAGGATCGCGGGCTGCCGCTCGGTCGGGTACATCTCGAGGATCCGGCCCATGGTCTTCACCGCCCCGGTGGTGTGGAGGGTGGAAAGCACGAGGTGGCCGGTTTGCGCGGCCTCCAGGCAGGTGTCCATGGCGTCGCGGTCCCGGATCTCCCCGAGGAGAATGACCATCGGCGCCTTCCGCAGGACATCCTTCAATCCCTGGCGGTAGCTCGCCAGGTCCCGCCCGACTTCCTGCTGGGTGACGATGCTCGGCGCCATGCAGCGATGCCCGGGGTAGTTCGGGTGCTCCATGTCGGCCGGATAGCGGTACTCGATCGGGTCCTCGACCGTCACGATGTGCTTGGGATGATTCTGCCGGAGCCAGTCGATGATGGCCGCCAGGGTGGTCGACTTGCCGGAACCGGTCGGTCCGGTGACCAGCCCGAGGCCGGCCCGGCGGCACACCCCGCGCTTCAGGGCCGCGCCGGTGTCGCCGTCGATCCCGAGCGCGTCGAGACCGGGAATGCCGTCGTTGAGGATCCGGCAGGTGATGCCGAGACCCGATGCCGAGAGGTGCACCTGGATCCGGAGACGCCCGGACACCTTGGTGTTGCCGGTGTGCGGAATGCCGTCCGAGGAGAAGTCATCGACCTTCGACTCCTGGAAGCGCTGCAGCGCCTGGGTGATCTTCTGGTCTTCGCCGGCCTCGACGTGCCCCGACCCGAACCCGTGGGCCGCCTTTTCCTGCCGGCGGAGGAGCTCCTTGTAGATCTCCAGCATCTGGACATCGGTGAGGATGCCGAGGAAATCGAGGCACTCCATGCCGTGGTTCGTTTCCACGTAGGTGGGGCGGTTCGAGCGAAACTGGATGTCCGAGACGTTCCGGCCCTCGCAGGCCTCGAAGGTGACGGCGAGAAGGTCGATCCCGGTCATGCCGGCCTGGTAGGGACGGAACTCGGGCGTATTGGGGACGGCCGGGGGTTGGGCTACGGTGCTCACGAGGTGGAAGGTGAAGTGATGGATTTGGTGGTCTGCCGGGACGCTTTGGAATTGAGATAGTCGATGTTCGCCTGGAGGTATTTCCGGAGAAGGTCCTCCTGGAGGTCCATTTCGAGGAGGCGTTGGCTGGGGATGCGCTCCCATTGGCCGGCGGACTCGAGGCGCTCCCTCAAGGCCCCGAACTCGCGCAGGCAGGCATCCTGGATCGCCACGAACCGGCGGGCTCTCTCGAGGCCTTCCGCGGTGCGCGTCCCGATGAGGAGGTTGGCGTGGTCGTGCGCCGCCACGGCCGCCGTCAGCAAGGCCGCCGGGTCATCCTGCCGGCCGCGGCAGACCTGGATCGTCTGGTAGGACAGCTGCAACGCCGCGGACCGCGCCCGGCGGTGCACCTCGTCCCGCCGCTCCTCCTTCTCCCACGCCGAGAGCGCCTCGCTCAGGAACAGGAAGTAGGAACCGTAGGCCGCGAAGTTTCCGGGATCCATCTCGTAGCTGAGGCGAAGGCGCTTCTCCGTCTCGCTCATGATGTAGGCCTCGTGCATCTTCGTGCTTCCGAAGGGGTTGGTCCGGGTGTAGAACGCCTTGCGCCAGTCCGCGATCTGGTCGAGCGCGAAGGTTCGCAGGCTCCAGCGCGGCGGATCGACCGTCTTGGTCCCGTTCACCGCCTCGCGCATGTCGGCGGTTCCCCCCGGGGTGTGCTCCTCGCACGCCGCGTCGTGGGTCGAGCAATTCGCGCAATCGTGCGCGTCATTTCCCGGGCCGGAGACGTGATGGGCCTCACCCTGGTGCCAGTAGACATCCACCGGGCCCCGCATGGCCACCGCCAGGGTGCGCCCGAAGGGACTGCCCTTCAGCGTCAGGATGTTGGCCCGTCCTTCGAAGGCGTTGCCCGACATCAACGCCGACGCGTTCGCCGCCCAGGCGAGCCCGCCCAGGATCAAAACGGCCCCTGCGGACCAGCGTTTTGCGTTGAGGTTCATGTCAGTGTTTCAGCGGCTCGGTGCGGAAGAAGGAACTGGAGACCACCCCGAGGACCACCGTGATGCCGATGAAGTAGGCGAGCAGGGAGACGAAGGTCTCCGGCGGGTAGTTCCCCAGCTTGAACACGAGGCGGGGCGTCAGGTCGGCGAGATGGTAGTGGGGCGAGGCCGCGTAGAGCCACTCGAGCAGGACGTTGTCGCGCAGCTTGATGGTCTGGCCGAGGAAGAGCACCCCGTAGAGGCCGTAGAGGCAGAGGGTCACCGGAAGGGCATAGCCCACAAGGGACCCGAAGCGGCTCCCGAGCGCCACCGCGAGGAGGGCCAGGGGACCGACGACGAGCGTGAAGAGGGCCGCATACTGCAGGTTGGTGGCGACCCACATGGAGGCTTCCTGCGCGTTCCCGGGCATGGCCCCGAGGAGGCACACCGCGGCGGCCACCACCACCACCGGCAGCAGGTAGACCATCGTGGCGAGCCAGATCTGGAAGAGCTGCGAGATGCCGCTGATCCCGCAACTCCGGAAGTAGGCCCCGACGCCGGTGCGGGAATTCGCCGCCCCGAGCCGGGCCGCCTGCGAGAAGGTCCAGAGCAGCGCGATCACCCATGCCACCTGCCAGGCGACCTGCGCGCGCGCCGGCTCGAGCAGCCGCACGTTCATCTCGTACGGGGTGAGGTAGGGAAGAACCCATGGCAGCGCGATGGCGGCCAGGAGGGCCACCACCCAGCCCTTGCGGGCGAACAGCGTTGTCACAGTAAGGAGGAAGGGGCGCATCGTCTTTTCAGTTCAGCATCTTGCGGAAGTCCCGCCAGGTGCGGGTGCCGTCGCCTCCATGGAAGATCTTCTCGTCGGAGATCACGACGGCGCTCGGCATTTCCATGTCGTCAAAATCGGGATGGCAGCTCAGGAGGCGCAGGACGCCGTCGCCGCATTGCTCCCAGTGCTCCTGGAACGCTTCGCGAGCCGGGGCGTCGAGGCCCGTGAAGGGCTCGTCGAACAACACCACGTTCGCCTTGGCCGGATCGATGTTGAACTCCGCCACGACCAGCCCCACCTTCTTGCGGTTCCCAAGAGACAGCTGGCTGAAGGATTTCTTCACATCCAGCTCCAGCCGCTCCGCCATCGCGAAGGCTTCCGCCCGGCGCGCCTTCGGAATGAGGCTCGAAAATACCAGGCGCGCGCTGAGTTCCGGATCGAATCCAAGGTCGTCGCTGACGAACTGGCAGGCGCCGTGCAGCTCATAGCGGCCCCGCAGGGGCTTGAGAAGGCCCACCAGGGTTTTCAGGAGGGTCGTCTTCCCTCGTCCGTTGCGCGCCAGCAGGTAATGCGTCCCTGCTTCCAGGGACACTTCCTCGGCACTCGCAGCCAGAACGCTGCGGTAGCCAATGGCAAGGCCCGACTCGATGCTGAGTGCCGGGCCAGCGGGTGAACATTGCTCCTCGCGGACACTCATATGTCGAATTGTTAATAATGAAGAATCAATGATTGTTCAATCATTTTTATTAAATATGCTCCCGGATTTTCTTGTTTTCTTGCCTTATTCTTACAGCCCCAGCGGAATTTTTACCGGACCTTCCGACTTTTGCAGTCTCCCCGGCGTCCGGCGGAATCCCCCCCCCGAGCCGCCCCCCGGGTTCCCCCGCGGCGCCCCGGCCCACCCCCCGGCCCGGGCCCCCTCCGCCCCCCCCGAAACGAGACGAGCTCCCTGCCGGATGGCAGGGAGCTCGCAAATTCGCTAAAGAAAGTCGGAGACTCTCTGCTCCATTACCAGCCGGTGATGTCGGCGGGCATGTAATAGGAGGCATCCAATCCGCCCGTCACCGTCATGTAGAGGGTGCTGAGCGCCGGGCAGTCCGTGGGAGCCGCAATGGCGTAGCTGTATGCGGTGCCAGCCGGGTGTCCTTCGGTCGTCGGGTTCACCGCGATGAACGCGTCGGGCCCGAAGATGTCGGCCGCACCAATCACACCGGCATCGCCGGGATTGTAATTGTTGATGTTCTGGAAGGAACGAACGGCTTGCTGCACGTTACGAATTTCCAGGATCGAGGCGGCCCGATCGGATCCCCTCTTCCAGGCGCGGGCGCCGACGAAGAGGATACTAATGAGCGAGAGAAGGACGAGGATCACGACGGTCAACTCGATGAGAGTCATGCCCGGCTTCGCTGCTTTGGTCTTTTGGGTGTGTGTCAGTGTCATTTTGGTTTCTTGTTCGGTTGATGGACACGCGGGAGCGGGCCCTATTCAAGAACCCCAACTGACCAGAAAGATTACATCGTGTTCTTTTCCGGGGTCTGGGGGTCTCAAAAGCTGAAAGTGGTCGGTAAGGTCGGGTGGTGTTGTCAGTCGCAGATTCCGCGGAGAGTCCTCCACGTCATCATGTTCACGACGAGTGATTATCCCAAATATGCTTAACCTTCAATGTTTTTTTATTTTTTGTAGGCCTTTTATGCTTGGTTTTGTGGGTATCTATTAGTTATTACCTAATTTTCGTGATTTTCCCCCCATTTCTCTGCTCCGCGGAGCCACCCCCCCTCTCCCGAGACCAGCGATGCAAGTAAGGATTTTTTGATAATCAGGATAACCTTATTAATTGCGCGGCATCCCGGTCCCCTCCCCTGCGGCCGCGCGGCGGACACGAAAAAGCCGGACCCCGCACTCGGCGGGATCCGGCGGAAGGAGAGCGATGGCCGGGGCCTCAGGAAATCTCCGAGCGGGACTGACCCCGCTCCTCGAGGACGGCCTGGGCGGCGGCGAGCTTCGCGATCGGGATCCGGAAGGGGCTGCAACTGACGTAGTTCAACTCGCTCCGGTGGCAGAACTTGACCGAAGACGGATCCCCGCCGTGTTCGCCGCAAATGCCGATCTTGAGCTTCGGCTTCGTCTGGCGGCCGCGCTCGACCCCCATTTCGACCAACTGGCCGACCCCCGTCTGGTCGAGGCTCGCGAAGGGATTGTTGCTGACCACTTCCGCATCCTGGTAGTCGGGCAGGAACGAGCTCGAGTCGTCCCGGCTCAACCCGAGGCAGGTCTGGGTGAGGTCGTTGGTCCCGAAGCTGAAGAACTCGGCATGCTGCGCGACGTCGTCGGCGGTCAGGGCGGCCCGCGGAATCTCGATCATGGTTCCCACCTGGTACTTGAGCTCACTGGCCTTCAGGCCGTGCTTCTCGCGGACTTCGGCGGCGGCCTCGTCGATAACGGCCTTCTGCAGCTCGAGCTCCTTGGCGTAACTGACCAGCGGCACCATGATCTCGGGAAGCACCTTGATGCGCTTCTTCTGCACCGCCACCGCCGCCTCGAAAATCGCGGTGGCCTGCATCTTGGTGATCTCGGGATACACGATCCCCAGGCGGCATCCGCGGTGACCCAGCATGGGGTTCTCCTCGTGGAGGGCCTTGATCCGGCTCTTGATGTAGGCCGGCTTCACCTTGAGCTTCTTGGCGAGGTCCTTGATCTGCCCCTCCGTCATGGTGCCGATGAACTCGTGCAGCGGCGGATCGAGCAGGCGGATCGTCGCGGGCAGGCCCTTCAGCGCCGTGAAGATGCCGATGAAGTCCTTCTTCTGGTAGGGCAGCAGCTTCTTGAGCGCCTTGGCCCGGCCCGCGTCGTCCTCCGCGAGAATCATCTCCCGCACCGCGTCGATGCGGTTCCCCTCGAAGAACATGTGCTCGGTCCGCGTCAGGCCGATGCCCTCCGCCCCGAACTTGATGGCGGTCCGGACCTGCTCGGGGGTGTCCGAGTTGGTCCGGATCCCGAGACGCCGCAGCTTGTCGGCCCAGCCCACGAGCTCCACGAACTTCTTGTAGGTCGGCGTCTTCTTGGCCGCGGCCTTGTTCTCGATGAGCCCCTGGATCACCGAGGACGGCGAGGTCTTCAGGTCGCCGGCGTAGACATTCCCGACGAAGCCGTTCAGGGAGAGGTAGTCGCCCTCCTTGAGCGTCACGCCATGACCGCTCAGGGTCTTCTTCTTGTAGTCGATGTCCATGTCGTGCGCCCCGCAGACGCAGACCTTGCCCATCTGCCGGGCCACCAGCGCGGCGTGGGACGATGCCCCGCCCCGCGTGGTCAGGATGCCCTCCGCCGCAATCATCCCCCGCAGATCCTCGGGTGACGTCTCCTGGCGGGTCAGGATGACCTTCTTGCCCTTCGCCGCCGCCGCCACCGCGGCGTCCGCCGTGAAGTAGATGTGTCCGCTCGCGGCGCCCGGCCCGGCCGGCAGTCCGCTCCCGATCGTCTTGGCCTTCTTCTCGTCGGCCCCGTCGAAGATGGGGGCCAGGAGGTGACTCAGGTCCTCGGCGGGAATCCGGAGAATGGCCTCATCCCTCGTGATGAGCTTCTCCTTCACCATGTCGAGCGCGATGTTCACCGCCGCGAAGCCGGTGCGTTTTCCGTTGCGCGTCTGCAACATCCACAGCTTCCCTTCCTCGATGGTGAACTCCACGTCCTGCACGTCACGGAAGTGCTTCTCGAGGATCTTGCGGATCTTGAGGAGTTCCTTGTGCGACTTGGGAAGGTCCTTCGCCATCTGGGCCACCGGCTTCGGGGTGCGCACCCCCGCCACCACATCCTCGCCCTGGGCGTCGATGAGATACTCGCCGTAAAACACGTTCTCGCCGGTGGCCGGGTCGCGCGTGAACGCCACGCCCGTCCCGGAGGCCTTCCCGGTGTTGCCGAACACCATGGCCTGCACGTTCACGGCCGTCCCCCAGTCCGCCGGAATCCCGTACTTCTGCCGGTAGACCTTGGCCCGGTCGTTGTTCCACGAGTTGAACACCGCGTTCACCGACCCGTAGAGCTGCTTCATGGGATCCTCCGGAAAGGCCTTCCCGGCCCGCTTCTTGATGAGCTTCTTGAATTCCGCCACCACCCAGCGCAGGTCCTTCTCCTCCAGGCCGGAATCGTCCGCGACCTTCGCCTTCGCCTTGGCCTTGTCGAGAATCACCTCGTAGGGATCGTGGTGCTCATGGGCATGGGCCTCCACGCCCATCACGACGCTCCCGTACATCTGCAGGAACCGGCGGTAGCTGTCCCACGCAAACTTCGGGTTGCCGGTCTTCTTCGCCAGCGCCTCCACCACCTTGTCGTTGATCCCGAGGTTCAGGACCGTGTCCATCATGCCGGGCATCGACTCCCGCGCCCCGGACCGCACCGACAACAACAGCGGGTTCTGCAGGTCACCCAGCTTCTTGCCCATGGCCTTCTCGATCTTCGCGATGTTCGCCTGGATCTCGCCCTCGAGGGTCTTCGGGTAGGTCTTGCGGTGGTCGTAGTAGTAGGTGCAGACCTCCGTCGTGATGGTGAACCCGGCCGGGACCGGCAGCCCGATCCGGCTCATCTCGGCGAGGTTGGCGCCCTTGCCGCCGAGCAGCGACTTCTGCGATCCGTTGCCGTCCGCCTTCCCGTTGCCGAAGAAGTAGACATCCTTCCTCTTCCCCCCGGCTTTCGCTTTGCGTGCTGCCTTGCGGGCTGTCTTGCGGACCGTCTTCTTGGCCGTCTTTCGCGCCGATTTGCGGCCCGCTTTGCGTGATACAGTTGCCATCGTATGTGGTGGATCGGTGTTCTAAATGAGGACCGCCGGAAGGGAGCAAACAACGCCCCGCCCGGCGGAAACGGCGCGCACCATATCAATCGCCCCCGTGCTGTCAACTGCCGGATCGGCGCGAAAACAGGGGCCGCGATACGCTTCGCTCCCGCCGCCGCGCAAAGAAAATGGTCGCGGCCCGCGGCCTCCCCGACATAGCCTCATTGAGCTATGACGGTCCCGAAGCCCGCCCCGGTCGACACTCCCGCGATGCGGATCCCGGCCCCCCCGTCGGGCGCCGGGTGCCCGTCGGGCGACGGCGGCCCGGCCAGGGGACATCCCCCGGGGAGCGCCGCGCGCGCCCCCGTCGCCGGCACCGGCCCGCGGAACGGTGCGCCGGGCCGCGGATATCCCGGCATCGGAAGGCGCGGCCGCCCGGGCCGGAGGATCCCGGGCAGGATCCGCACAGGCGCCCCGCCGGACGGGCTTGTTTGGACGTGAAGGACCACGATCAAAGGTCCAGGGAGTCCGGCATCCAGCGCTGGAATGCCGGGGCCGCGGTGGACGGAACGGACCGCATCGCCGTCGAGGAACCGCTGCAGATCGTCATCGACGGGCACCCGGTGGCGGTGGTGATGCGCACCCCGGGCGACGACGCCGATCTCGTGGCGGGCTTCCTCTTCACGGAGGGCATCGTGCGGTCGCCCGGCGAGATCGCGCGCATCGACCTCGAGGCCCGCGACAATCATGCCCTCGTCTTCCTCGCGGAGGGCGTCTCGCTCGACCTGCAGCGCCTGACCCGCCATCTCTTCAGCGCCTCCTCCTGCGGCTTGTGCGGCAAGGCCACCATCGAGGCCATCATGCAGCAACACCCCGCGGTGGCCGGCGGCCCGGACCTCGACCCCGGGGTCCTCCTCGCGGCGCCCGACCGCATGCGCGAGGCCCAGCTGGCCTTCGGCGCCACCGGCGGTCTGCACGCCTCCGCGGTGTTCGACGCCTCCGGGTCCCTCCTCGTGGCGCGCGAAGACGTCGGCCGCCACAATGCCCTCGACAAGGCCATCGGCCGCCTCTGGACCGATGGACGGGACCTCGCGAACTGCTTCCTGCTCGTCTCGGGCCGCATTTCCTTCGAGCTCATGCAGAAGGCCCTCGCCGCCCGCATCCCGGTGGTGGCCGGGATCTCCGCCCCCTCCTCCCTCGCCGTCGAGTTCGCGCGCGAGTCCCGCCAGACGCTGGTCGGATTCCTCCGCCCCCCGACACTCAACATCTACACCGGCGGCGAGCGGATCTCTTCCTGAACCCGGACGGCGCACCGCCCGGACGGCGGCCCCACCAGTCCGCCCCGCAAGCGCCCGGCGATCCGGACTACTCGCCGGCTTTCCGGTCCTCCCCCCGCACCTCGGCCCAGAACTGCAGTTCGGCCCCCGACTCGCGGTCGTAGACGTAGTGCAATCCGGTGAAGCCGAATCCACCCGCAAAGTCCACGGGCTCCTCGGGAAGCTGGTAGAGGATCTTCGAGAGCACCGCCTGCGAATCCGAGAAGGTGACGTCGAGGGTGTTGTAGTTGGCGGCCACTCCGCAGGTCAGGTTCCCGAAGGAAACGCTCTGTCCGATCCCGAGGTCGATTTCGGGCACCGGTCCATCCACGAAGGGAACCGTGATCGTGAAACTCTTCGATTCCCCGTCCGCCCTCGCCGTGCTGGCCCGGTGGAAAAAATGACAGTCGATCTCGACATCGCGCGCGGTCCCCCCGGACGAGCTCCCCGGTCCGCTCCCGCCATCACACCCGGCCACCAGCAGCGGCAGGCCCAGGACGAGGGACAGCTTGAGGTATTTCGCGGCCGGCATCGGAGAACGATCAGGGGCGGGTCAATCCGGGGATCACCCGGCCTCGCCGGGGGTCGGCGGCCGGTCCCGGCCGTATCGGAGCACATGCCCGGGTCCGGGTCGAGGCCGGAACCGCCACGGCGCGTCCGGTAATCCCCCGGCCGCCTCCTTCACCTCGGCAACTGTTTTTCGCTGGATGTCATCAGCTCGTGTTCGCGGATGAACCGTTCGAGTTCCCCGCTCAGCTCGAAACACGGCGCCCGGCGACCCATCATCGAGTAGGTCTTGGCGTCGATCCACCATCCCGGAAAGACCACGTTCCGGTCCCCGTAAATCGTCAGGAACTCCACCGTGTCCACGCCGGGAAAATGCAGGCTCAGGAACCCGCTCCCGCGATCCTCGCCGATGTCGCGGCTCGTGCTGCGCAGCTCGCCGCACATCCGCACGAACTCCCCCAGTTCCTCCGCGGACAAGGCCGCACCGTGCACGTCCCTCAATTCCGGGCGCGCCGGAAAGCGGAGCCCGCCCTTGTCAAAGGAGGGGGCCCACGACCCGGCGAGATACCTCCCGCCGAAGATGACCGCGATCAGCAGGACGGCACCCGCGGTGGCCGCCAGCCACTTCCCGTATTTCATTCCGTCTCCCCGGCCGCCCGGCCCCTCCCCGCCAAGTCGGTTTCCATGGCCCGCGGTTTCCAGCTCACCCCCCGAAGATCTCCTCCAGCTTGGCGCGCATCACGGATGGATCGACGTCGAGGCCGGTCCAGTACTTGATCCCGATCACGCCCTGGTTGACGAGCATGCCCAGGCCGTCGAGAACCTTGCACCCGCGGGCTTCCGCCTCCTCGATGAAGCGGGTGCGCGGAGGATTCGGGATGACGTCCGCCACAACCACGCCCGCGCGCAGCGATCCCGGATCAACCGGAACGCGTGCATCCACGTCGGGGAAGAGGCCGATGGAGGTCGCGTTCACCACGATATCGGCGTCCTCCGGAACCGCGTATTCCCCGTCGAGGAGGACCAACTCCGCGTCGGCGGGAGTCTGCGCGTCCAGGAGGGCCGCCACCTCCTCGCCGCGAGCCGCGCTCCGGTTCACCACCGTCACCCGGTCGGCGCCGGCCAGGGACACTTCCACCCCGATGGCGCGCGCCGCCCCGCCCGCCCCGATCATGACAAGGTGCTTCCCGGACGGATCCACGACCTCGCGCAGCGACTCCACGAATCCCTTCCCGTCGGTGTTCTCCCCGATGAACTGCCCGTCCCGGCGCACCGCGCAATTCACCGCCCCGATGATGGCCGCCGATTCCCCCAGGCCGTCGAGGTGCTCGATGACGGCCACCTTGTGGGGAATCGAACAATTGAACCCCTTCCAGCCCATGGCACGGGCCCCCCGCACCGCGTCGCCAAGGTCCGCCGGAGACACCTCCGCATTGATGTAGTGCCAGTCCAGCCCGTGATGCCGGTAGGCCGCCTCCACCATCGCCACGGTGGGATTCTCGGCGCACGGCTGGGAAAAGGAACCGGTCAACTCACTGCGGAAGTTCATGCTGCTCATGGCCGGTCGGGTCCGCAGGCCCCGAACCGCCGGAGCCAAACTTCGGTGCGAAAATGCTCGGCGGGCATCGCATCGTCAATTTGAATTGCTGACGGCGCGCGAAGGCCCATGGCCGGCGCCCGCTCCGCATCCAGCACCTCGTATCCCATGAAGCGACTTTTCCACACCATCCTGGCCACCGCCGCCCTCGGCCTCGCCGCCTGCAACGACAACGGTTCCGGCGGCGCCGGTTCCGCCGGGGAGGATGCCGCCGGGACCGGCGCCGCCGAACCAAAGGGCGTCATCGGTTTCAGCGCCCTGACCCTCACCAATCCGTTCTTCAAGGTCATCGCCGACAGCATGGAAGCGGAAGCCGCCAGGCACGGCTACGGGTTGATCCTCGTCTCCGGCGAGCGCGACGTGAAGCGCCAGGCCGACCAGGTCGACGACTTCATCGTGAAGGGGGTGGCCGCCATCGTGCTGAATCCCTGCGACTCGAAGTCCATCGGCCCCGCCATCAAGAAGGCCAACAAGGCCGGGATCCCGGTCTTCACCAACGACCTCGCCTACGACGGCGGCGACGCCGAGGTGGTCTGCCATGTCGCCACCGACAACCTCCAGGGCGGGAGGCTCGCCGGGGATGCCATGATCAAGTTGCTCGGCGGGACCGGCGGCAAGGTCGCCATCCTGCACTTCCCGCAGGCCGAGTCGTGCCAGCTGCGCGTGAAGGGCTTCACCGAACAGGTCGAGTCGTTCAGCCGGGCCGGGATCGGCGGGCGGATCGACATCGTGGCCATCCTCGACGGGGGCGGCGTCCGCGACGAGGGCTACAAGGCCGCCAAGGACATCATCGAGGCCCATCCCGACCTCGCCGCCATCTTCGCCATCAATGACCCCTCCGCCCTCGGGGCCCATGCCGCCCTCGAGGCCGCGGGCAAGGCCGACCAGGTCAGGATCATCGCCTTCGACGGCCAGAAGATCGGCAAGGAGGCCATCCTCGAGGGCAAGATCGTCTGCGACCCGGTCCAGTTTCCCGACCGCATCGGCAAGACCACCATCGAGATGATCCTCAAGCACTTCAACGGCGAGGAGGTGCCCGCCGAAGTCCTCATCCCGTCGAAGCTGTATTACCGCGAAGACGCCCTGCAGGATCCCGAGTTGAAGGAAGCGCCATGACGGGGGCCGCGGCGGCGATCGAGGCCCCGCTCCTCCAGATGCGCGGGATCGACAAGTCGTTTCCCGGGGTGCACGCCCTTCGGGGCATCGACCTGTCACTCGCGGCCGGCGAAGTCCTGGCCCTCCTCGGGGAGAACGGCGCCGGGAAGAGCACCCTCATCAAGGTCCTCGGCGGCGCCCACCGGCCGGACGGCGGGTCCATCCTGATCAACGGGACGCCGGTGGACATCGACTCCCCGGCGGATGCCTTGCGCGCCGGGATCGGCATCATCTACCAGGAATTCAACCTCGTCCCCGACCTCGGCGCCTGGGAGAACATCTTCCTCGGCCGCGAGCGATCCGTGGCGGGCTTCATCCGCCGGGGCGAGGAACGGCGGCGGGCCCGCGAACTGTTCGACCGCATCGGCGTGCGCGTCCCGGTCGATGCCCCCTGCGGCAGCCTGCCCGTCGCCCACCAGCAGATCGTCGAGATCGCGAAGGCCTTGTCGCAGGAAGCCCGGGTGCTGGTCATGGACGAACCGTCCGCCGCCATCACCCCCACCGAGGTCGAGCACCTCTTCAACATCATCCGCGACCTCCGCACGCAGGGGATCGGCATCATCTACATCAGCCACCGGCTCGACGAGATCTTCGAGATTGCGGACCGCGTCACGGTCCTGCGCGACGGCGAACACGTCGGAACCGCCCCCATCGCCGGTCTCACCCGCCAGCGGATGATCGAGATGATGGTCGGCCGCAGGATCGAGAACGAGTTTCCCAAGCACCACCACCCGATCGGCGAGGCGCGCCTGGCCGTGCGGGGCCTCGCGCGCGGCGAGGCGGTGCGCGATGTCTCCTTCGAGGTCCGGCGCGGGGAGGTCCTCGGCCTCACCGGGCTGGTCGGGGCGGGCCGCACCGAGACCGCGCGCCTCGTCTTCGGGGCCGACCGCCGCGACGCCGGGACGATCACCCTCGACGGGATGCCGCTCGACATCCGGAATCCCCGCGACGCCATCCGGCACGGGATCTGCCTCCTCACCGAGGACCGCAAGTCGCAGGGGCTCGTCCTCGGTCTCAGCGTCCGGGAGAACTTCGGGCTGCCGAATCTCCCGGAGTTTTCCGCGGCCGGCGTCGTGCACCGCGGGCGCGAACGCGACGCCTTCGACCGCTTCGTCGACTCGCTCCGGATCAAGATCCCCCACCGCGAACAGGCCGCCGGCAACCTTTCCGGCGGGAACCAGCAGAAGGTCGTCCTCGCCAAGTGGCTCCAGCGCAATGCCGAGGTGGTCATCTTCGACGAACCGACCCGGGGAATCGACGTCGGTGCAAAGTACGAAATCTACCTCCTCCTCAACGAACTCGCCAGGGCGGGCAAGGCCGTCATCATGATCAGCTCCGAACTGCCCGAGGTCCTCGGGATGAGCGACCGCATCCTCGTCATGCACGAGGGAAGAATCACCGGGACGATCGAGGACGTCCCCGCCGCATCCCAGCAGGACCTCATGACCCTCGCGGTCGGATAACCGCCTCCACGATTCCCATGCCGAAGCCATCCGCACACTCCGCCGCCGGGCAGTTCATCCGCGACTACGGCATGATCTTCGTGCTGCTTCTCCTCGTCGCCTTGTTCAGCGTCCTGACCCTCGCCGAGCAACATCCCACCGGCGCCGAGGCCGGCCGCCAGGTCGCGGACCGGATCGTCGACGCCGCGGGAAAATCCGCCGGGGTGATCATCGTGACGCGCGACACCGCCGAGGACCGGGCCTTCAGCGCGGCCATCGCGGCCCGCCTCGCGGACCTCGGCCCCACCGTCCACGCCACCGTCAACGGCTCCCCGGCCGACGCCCGCCGCGCCATCGTGGCCGTCCTGGCCCGCGGCGAATCGATCGACGCCATCGCCGCCAACGACGCCACCTCCCGCTGGACGGTCTACGGCCAGTTCGACGGCCTCTCCGACGCCCTCGTGGTGCCACGCTCGCACACCTGGCCGAACTTCCTCAAGATGAGCAACGTCTTGGGCGTCGCGAACCAGACCGCCATCTATGCCATCATCGCGATCGGGATGACCATGGTCATCATCACCGCCGGGATCGACCTCTCGGTCGGCTCCCTCGTGGCCCTCTCCTCGGTGGCCGGCGCCCTGGTCATCCGCGACCTCGGCGGCGGAACGGAGGCCGGCGCCGGCATGATGCTCGCCGGGTTGTTCGGCGGCATCGCCCTCTGCGCGCTGGCCGGGGCGTTCAGCGGCGCCATGGTGACCGCCTTCCGCATCCCGGCGTTCATCGTGACCCTCGCCATGATGCTCATGGCCAGCGGTCTCGCCTTCCGCCTGTCCAAGGGAGCCTCCATCCCGCAGCTCCCGGAATCGTTCTTCTGGATCGGGGGCGGCGTCACCCTCGGCCTGCCGAACCCCGTCTGGCTCATGATCGTCCTCTACGTCCTCGCCCACCTCCTGATGACCCGCATGACCTTCGGCCGCTACGTGTACGCCATCGGCGGCAACGCCGAGGCCGCCCGCCTCTCCGGCGTCCCGGTGAAACGCGTCCTCCTCGCGGTCTACACCATCAGCGGCGCCCTCGCCGGCCTCGGCGGCATCGTCCTCGCATCCCAGCTCCAGGCCGGCGATCCGAAGTTCGGGCTCATGTACGAACTCGAGGTGATCGCGGCGGTCGTCGTCGGCGGCACCTCCCTGCTCGGCGGATCGGGGAAGATCCTCGGGACCCTCATCGGCGCCTTCATCATCGCGGTCATCAAGAACGGCATGAACCTCACCAACGTCGATCCCTTCAACCAGAAAATCGTCCTCGGCGCGGTCCTCCTCGGCGCGGTCCTGATCGACACCCTCAAGCGCCGCCGCGCCTGAGAGGGGCATGCCGGGATCTCACACCCAGGCGGCCCGCAGGAGCTCCTTCAGGCGGCCGGTTTCGGTGGCGCTTGTCTTGGCGACGAACCCGCGGGCGTGGGCGAAATGGACGTCCTCGTGCCCCTCGATGCGGGTGAACTCGAGGCGGGGGTGATCGTTGTGCCGGGAGAGGCCGTAGCCGCTCCCCCGGCGGTCCGGGTAGACGAGCCCCGCCACCTCCCCCGACTTCCCGATGGAGTGCAGGTAGCGCCCGAGCCCGAGCGACGGCTCCGCCGGCAGCGGATCGACGCGCGGCATGAAGAGAACCTTGAAGGACTCCCCGCCGTCCGCCTCCAGTTCCCAGATCTCCCCGCGCCGCTCGATGTCGGCGAGGCGGTCGTGCAGCGTCTTCAGGTAGTCGAGCAGGTCCTCCCCCACCCAGCGCATCGTCTCGTAGAGGACCTCCCCGGGCGCGAGACGCTCCTCCCGCGCGAAGCGCCGCAGGAGGGTGATGTCCATCGGCGAGTTCAGCTTGTCCATGATGTCCCGCTCGACGCCCAGCCACCTGGCGGTCCCGATGGCCCCCCGGGTGTCGAACCACTCCGCAGGTTCCAGCCAGTCGCAGAAGAGCTTCGCGTCCTCGTAGAGGCCGAGGTGCTGGAGGACGAGGGAGAGCGCGCAGATCGGCTCGTGGTCCCGCGGGAACTGGTGGTGATCGAAGTTGCCGCGTTCCGGATCGTGCTCGCCGCCCACGTCCACCACCAGCACCGCCGGGTTGTCGAGGTCGGCCAGCTCCGGCTCGCGCCGCACGATGGGGACGCCGTGCCGCGCCGCCAGGAGGCTGCACGCCAGGAACTCGTCTTTGTGCGCCCCGCCCGGGTGCGTCAGGATCATCTCGATGGCCATCGCAGCGGGACCGTAGGGACCCGGCGCCCGGCGGCAAGCAATTGTCGGCCGGACCCGGACCCGGCCGTCACGAAGTCCTGTAGGGCGGGCGCTCCGCGCCTGCCGAGGCCAGGCCAATGGCGTCCCCCCCACCGGGATGTCGGTTCTTCGGGGTGCTCCGACGGGCGTGATTGCCCGCGTTGTAGGGCGGGCGCTCCGCCTGCCGAGGCCGACCAACCAAGGCCTCACCCATCCACGGGATCTTGTCGGGTCCGGGATCCCGGTGGCGCGGAGGGCTCTCCATTGCTCCTCTTGCGACTCTCCGGTGGGCGTTTGCACTGCGGCTTTCGGCAGGCGGGGCGCCCGCCCTACAATTCCTTGTGGCGTTCCGGGAAGGCGCGGTTGGTAATGCCCGGCAGGCGGGGCGCCCGCCCTACAATTCATTGTGGCGTTCCGGGAGGGCGCGGTGGGTGAGGCCCGGCAGGCGGGGCGCCCGCCCTGCAGCCATTCGCACCCCGGCTCCACGGCATTCCGCGGCGAGGACGGGGGAGACGGGAGGTCCCGCCCGGACCTACAGCCGCTTCACCCTGATGTTCCGCACCCAGAAGGGCTGGCCGTGATCCTGGATGGCAATCTTGCCCTGCGCGGCGAGGTCCTTGCCCTTCGGCTTCCGGGCCGCGAGGTCGAGACCGTCCTGCACCTTCTTGCCGTTCAGCTCCACGGTCAGCTTCCCGTCCTTGAGGGTGACGATCATGCGGTTCCATTCGCCGGGCTTCTTCGACGCGTTGACCAGCGGGCCGGCCGTCTTGATCACCCCGCCGAGGTCGTGCGGCCCGAGCTTCTCCTTGCCGAAGCAATCGAGGATCTGCACCTCGAACCCGTGCGCGGTGGCATCCGACTCGTCGGAGATGCGAAAGTAGAGCCCGGAGTTCCCCCCCTTCGGGTGCTTGTATTCGAAGTCGACCACGAAGTCCTCGTAGTCGTCCTTGAGCCAGAGGTAGGAGCCGTATCGCTGCCACCCCTTCTCGCCCGGACGCGGCTCGAGGAAGAGCGACCCGTCGTCCTGGATCTTCCAGTTTCCCTCGGTCTTGATCTTGGAGAGATCCTTGCCGTCGTAGATCGTTGTGAACTCGTGCTGGTCCGCGACGGCAGGCGCGGCGAATGCAAGGAGGGCGGCGAGGACGGGAAGGCGGCGTGTCATGACAACAGGAGGTAGCAGAAAACCGGCCCGCGCCAACCGCAAATCCTCCCCGCTCCACGGGGAAGCTATTGACCACGGGGGCCTCCTGCCCTACATCCCCGCTGGTTTTTTCCGCCTGCGACCATGTCGACTTCCGCGCCCACCATCATCTACACCAAGACCGACGAGGCCCCCGCCCTCGCGACCCGCTCCCTGCTCCCGATCATCCGGGCCTTCACGGGGTCGTCCGGGATCAACGTCGAGCTGCGCGACATCTCCCTCGCGGGACGCATCATCGCCGGCTTTCCCGAGGTCCTCGCCGATGACCAGCGCCTCGAGGACGCCCTCGCCGAGCTCGGCGCGCTCGCCCGCACGCCGGAGGCCAACATCATCAAGCTGCCCAACATCAGCGCCTCCGTGCCGCAGTTGAAGGCCGCCATCGCGGAACTCCAGTCGCGGGGATACCCCCTCCCGGATTATCCCGAGGAACCGCGGACCGACGCGGAAAAGGACGCCAAGGCCCGCTACGACAAGGTGAAGGGGAGCGCCGTGAACCCGGTGCTGCGCGAGGGGAATTCCGACCGCCGGGCCCCGAAGGCCGTCAAGGAATACGCCCGCAAGAATCCGCACCGCATGGGCGCCTGGTCGAAGGACTCCAGGACGAATGTCGCCACGATGGGGGCCGACGATTTCCGCTCCAACGAGAAGTCCGTCACGGTCGAGGCCGACACCACCTTCCAGATCGAGTTCGTGGACGACGACGGCAAGGTCACGGTCCTGAAGGAGGCCGCGCCGCTCCTCGCCGGGGAGATCGTCGACGCCACCTTCATGAGCAGGAAGGCCCTCCTCGCCTTCCTCGAGAAGCAGATCTCCCGCGCCAAGGCCGAGGAGATCCTCTTCTCGCTGCACATGAAGGCCACCATGATGAAGGTCTCGGACCCGATCATTTTCGGCCACTGCGTGCGGGTCTTTTTCCGGGACCTCGTCACGAGGCACGGCCCGCTTCTCGACCAGCTCGGGGTCGACTTCAACAACGGCTTCGGGGATCTTGTCGCGAAGCTGGATTCCCTCGACGACGACCAACGGGCGAGCCTCCAGGCCGCCATCGATTCGTGCTACCGCCACGGTCCGGCCCTCGCCATGGTGAATTCCGACAAGGGGATCACCAACCTCCACGTCCCGAGCGACGTCATCATCGACGCCTCCATGCCCGCCATGATCCGCGACTCGGGGAAGATGTGGAATGCGGATGGCGAGCGGCAGGACGCCCTCGCCGTCATCCCCGACAGCAGCTACGCCGGGGTCTACCAGGCCACCATCGACTTCTGCCGCGAGCACGGCGCCTTCGACCCCGCCACCATGGGCACCGTCCCGAACGTGGGCCTCATGGCGCAGAAGGCCGAGGAATACGGGTCCCACGACAAGACCTTCGAGGTCCCCGCCAAGGGCACGGTGCGCGTCGTCGATGCGGACGGCCGGGCCCTCCTCGAGCACGCCGTCGAGCCGGGCGACCTCTGGCGGGCCTGCCAGACGAAGGACGCCCCGGTCCGCGACTGGGTGAAGCTCGCCGTGGACCGCGCCCGCGCCACCGGAACCCCGGCGGTCTTCTGGCTCGACGAGAATCGCGCCCACGACGCGCAGTTGATCGCGAAGGTGAACGCCTGTCTCCCCGGTCACGACACCGCGGGCCTCGACCTCCGCATCCTCGCCCCCGTGGAGGCCGCGAAGTTCACCCTCCAGCGCCTCAAGGCCGGCGAGGACACCATCTCGGTCACCGGCAACGTCCTGCGCGACTACCTCACCGACCTCTTCCCGATCCTCGAAGTCGGCACCAGCGCCAAGATGCTCTCCATCGTGCCCCTCATGAACGGCGGGGGCCTCTTCGAGACCGGCGCCGGCGGCTCCGCCCCGAAGCACGTCCAGCAGTTCGTGGAGGAGAATCACCTCCGCTGGGATTCCCTCGGCGAGTTTCTCGCCCTCGCGGTTTCCCTCGAGCACCTCGCCGGGAGGTTCGGCAACGCCCGGGCGAAGGTCCTGGCCGCCACCCTCGACGACGCCAGCACCGCCTACCTTCTCAACGACAAGGCCCCGTCGCGCAAGGCCGGCGAACTCGACAACCGCGGCACGCACTTCTATCTCGCCCTCTACTGGGCGCAGGCCCTCGCCGCGCAGGACGATGACGCCGGTCTCAAGGCCGAGTTCACTCCCCTTGCGGAGGAACTCGCCGCCAACGAGGCCGCCATCGTCGCCGAGTTGAACGGCGTGCAGGGCCGTCCCGTCGACCTCGGCGGCTACTACCAGCCCGATGACGCCATGGCCGACGCCGCCATGCGCCCGAGCGCGACGTTCAATGCCATCATCGGGGCGGGGACGGCCCAGCCATCCGCCTAGGGAGCCGGGGTGGCCTGCACCCGGAAGTGGGCCTTCCGCGCCTCCGCGGCCGGTCCGCGCACGATCACCTCGCACCACTCGACGCCGTTCACGATGTCGGGCAGGACGTGGACGTCCCCGGCCGCCGGGGCGATCTCGACCCAGTGATCCATCTTGGCGGATGCCTGCACGCTGAACCGGACGCCGCTGGCATTCAACATGCGCTTGTAGACCAGCGAGTAGAGCGGCCTTCCGGTGTCGGGATCGGGTGCGAGCTTCGCGAGGTGGAGCTGCGGCCGCTCCCCGTCTTCCAGCCCGAAGGCATACCTCCCGAACATTTCCTCCTGGTCGGCGCCCCCTTCATCGAAGTCCGGCTCGCGGCTCGAGAGAAACGCCTCGTACCACTCCGGGTAGGCAATCCCCTCGATTTCCGCATGGGCCGCAAAGTAGGGCAGCGCCACGATGCTGCGGATCGGCGGAATTTCCGCCCAGATGCTATCCGGCATCGTGATCACCGGCCTTTCCTCCAACGGTTCGGAACTCGAACCGATCCCGTCCAGCAGGTGCGTGTGGCTTTCCTTGAAGTGGTGGTTCTCGAGGGATGTCGCAACCAGCGAGCGGTAACCGCCAGGCTCGAAGATCTCGACCTCGGCTCCGTCGAGAGTCCATTCGTCCACCCCCGACCCGCCGACCTCCGAGGCGCGGAATCGCACCGCGTAGGCGACGAACGTTTCCCGCCGATGCTCCAGCGGCACGTTGATGATCCTGGTGTTCGTCGAATCCGGTGCCCATTCCGTTGGTTCCGGGGCGATCGCCGTGACGAGGTGCTCGAAGAACGACCCGTCCGGGCGCAGCAACTGCACCATCACCTCGCTTCTTGCCCGCAGGTCATCGCCGCCGGTTGCGATGGTGACCCGCATCTGGGTCTGGTCGAACACCGACACGGTGGGAAGTGGCCCGTCGGAGTGAACGAGCACCTCGCCATCGGCCTTGATGTGGCCGGGATCATGACTGCTTCCCGGCGACTGCACCGGGGCCCGCACCGCGATCGGGCGCCGGTCATTCGGGGCCATCCGTGCCGCGCGCTCCATGGCGGTGGTCGCCACGAATCCGTCCACCCAGGCTCCGTCGAGATCCCAGTCATCGCGGTGCTGTCCCCCGCTGTTGTCTCCCTCCATGCGCACCCGGACCTGCAGGACGTCGGCATACGCATAGCGCCGCATGAGGGCCACCGAGAAGTTCACCCCCCGGTGGTCTCCCCACTCCGTGTCCGGATTGGCCGGATCCATCAGGGGAATCTCCCGGATGCTTCCGTCCGCGAAGTAGATCCGCACGTACACGCGGCTCCCCCGCCGGAGATCGTCCGTCCCGGTCTTCAGGTAGATGTTGAGCGCATCGAAGTAGGAATCGGCCGGGGAGGTCCCGCGGTAGCGCACCACCGGCGATCTCCATTCCGTGACGCGATCCGGCCCGGAGTAGAGATTCAATCGCCGGAAATGGAAGTTGAGCTCGAGGTTGGCATAGAGCACGTATTCCTCCCCCGAGCCGGTCACCCCCACCGCCACGATGCCGTCCATTTTCCATTGGTCGTCCGCATCGGGCCGCACGTGCGTGATGCCGATGCGGCGAATCTCGTCGAGCGGCAGGCCGCCCACCCCGACTTCCACCGTGTGGATGCTGTGGTCATTGAAGCGCACCCAGTTCGGTGCGGCCGGGGGCGCGGGATCGTAGTGGAAGATCGGTATCACCGACACCCAGGACGCTCCCGGATCGGATTCCACGAAGAGGCTCAGCCCGCTGTCGCCGCGCAGGTTGTCGTCTCCCGTGACGAACGTCAGGCGAATGGACTCGATGATCGGGGTGGCCTGCACGAGCGGCAGGACGGCGAGGTTCATGGCGATGAAAACGAGACGGCGAAGACGAGTGCGGTGCATGCCCCGTCGACGACTCCAACCGCCGGCGTATGCAGGATTGTTCCGGGAAATGCGGATAACTTGGGCAACCGAAAATATCCGGACCTGCCGGTTGCCTGCACGCGACATATTATCCGAATTACCAAACGAGGTCCGCTCACATCCCCGTGGTTGGGATCTTGATGAGGGGTGACCCGGGCGGCCCTCCGGTGTTACTTTGCCCCCAGCAAGTGCGTAGATGACCTGATGCGTTCCGCGGCCCTCCTCTTTTCCCTCTCCGTCCTCGCCGTCTGGATGGCGGGTCCCGTTCCGGTCCGGGCGGAGCGCGCCGCCGGGTCCGAGGCCCTCACCCGGATCGGCCCCGTGGTGCAACGCGCCATCAAGCGGAAGAAGCTTCCCGGCGGGGTGTTCCGGCTCGAGCACGGAGATCTCATCTACCAGAAGGCGTTCGGGAACCGCAGCTCCGTCCCGGCCCGCGAGGCGATGACGGAGGACACCATCTTCGACCTGGCGTCCCTCACGAAGGTCGTCGCCACCACGCCCTGCATCATGAAGCTCGTCGAGAACGGCCGGATCCGGCTCGACGACAAGGCGCAGAAGTTCCTCCCCGAGCTGACCGGCGATGCCAACAAGCCGCGCGTCACCATCCGGCACCTCCTGACGCACACCTCCGGGCTGAACTCCGGGATCCGGCGCGGCTTCACGTGGAGCGGATACGAAAACGGAATCGCCCTGGCCTGCGGCGAGCCGTCGGTGGGTGTCGCGGGCCTGACCTACCGCTACAGCGACATCAACTTCATCC
>JABDMC010000110.1 GCA_013001695.1 Akkermansiaceae bacterium | reverse complement strand
CGGTGTCGGGGCGGACGACGTGCGGCGCCTCGAAACCGCGTCGGGTGTCGCGGGCGGTGTCGGCCCGCTCACCGGCGAGCCACATGCCGCCGACGAAGGCGGCCACCACCGGGCCGATCAACACGGCCCCGATGAACAGGAGAATGAGGGCCAGCCGGGCGCCGGCCGCGCCGCGATTCGCGGGGGCGGCGGCGGCCTCCCGCTCTTCGGCCGCGAGGGTTTTGATGACGGTGGCGGGGTTCCCCACGGCCACCCCGCCTTCCGGGACATCCTTGAGGACCACCGCGCCGGCGCCGATGACGGCGTCGTCGCCGATCGTGATGCCGCCGAGGATCACGGCGTGCGCCCCGACATCGACCCGCGCTCCGAGCCGGGGGCACTCGTCCCGGGTGGCATCGGACTTGTTCCCGATGGTCACCCCGTGACGCAGACGGCAATCGTCCCCGAGGACCGTGAGGTTGTTGACCACCAGCCCCTGGCCGTGGTGGATGTGCAGGCGGCGGCCGACGCGGGTGGCCGGCGGCAGCTCGACCCCCAGGATCCACTCGACCACGATCCGGTAGACGACGAGGTAGGGGAGGCCGAGCGGAAACGTCCAGGCGAGGTTGCGGCGGAACCACGCCGCCAGCCGGAACGAGACCACCATGAGCTGTCCCTTCAGGTCGCCCTGGTTGGCGCCGACGTCGTCGAGTAGATCTCCAATAAGTGACATGGTGCGCGGTGCTCCGGTGCCTTGGCGATACACGTCAACGCCACGGGGAGCAATTGCAGAGTCCCGGTTGTTATTCACCGGCCGGGGAGTAAACCGTCGCGGCGCCGCGCCTTCGTCTCCGAATCGGGGCGCCCGGCGGGGCCGGGCAGGCACGTGCGCGCCGGAGGACGGGCCCCGGGGGCGGGCCGGCCCGGGTGCAGGGCGGAATCGGGGGATCCGGGGCGGGAATGGCTTGAAAGAGGCCCCCCGCGGCCGGTGTTAGATTGTGGACATGCTTCGAGTCCCGGGAGTGCGCCATCTCGCGCTGGCAATCAGTCTCGTCCTGCCCGCGGGTGGGGCGGCGCCGGCCACCGGCCATGGCGGCCCGCCGCCGAACATTCTCCTCATCATGGCCGATGACCTCGGGTTCTCGGACCTCGGGTGTTACGGCGGGGAAATCGCGACGCCGAATCTCGATGCCGTCGCGGCGGAGGGCTTGCGCTTCACGCAATTCTACAACACGGCCCGGTGCTGGCCGACGCGCGGGGCGCTGATGACGGGCTACTACGCGCAGCAGATCCGGCGCGACAAGTTGCCGGGGATTCCCTCCGGCGGGGGGAACCGGGGGAAGAGGCCCGGCTGGGCTCCGCTTCTGCCGAAGCTCCTCAAGCCGGCCGGCTACCGCAGCTACCACACCGGGAAGTGGCACATCGACGGGATGCCGGTCGCCGAAGGCTTCGACCACTCGTACTATCTCAAGGACCAGGGGCGCTTTTTCAACCCGACCAGGCACTGGAAGGACGACAAGCCCCTCCCGCCGGTCGGGAAGGACACGGGATTCTACGCCACCACCGCGCTCGCGGACCATGTCATCGAGGTGCTGCGCGACCATGCCGCCCATCACGCCGGCAAACCGTTTTTCCACTACCTTGCGTTTGCGGCGCCGCACTTTCCGCTCCACGCCCTGCCGCAAGACATCGCGAAGTACGCGGACACCTACACGCCGGGGTGGGAGGCGGTGCGGGCCCGGCGCTGGGATCGCCTGCAGCGGATGGGCCTCCTGAAGGAAAGCGGGGTGCATGAACTTTCGCGGGTGGAACGTGACCTCGGTCCGCCGTACTCCTTCCCGGCGGCCCTCGAAATCCTGGGCCCCGGCGAGGTCAACAAGCCGGTTCCGTGGACCGGCCTCACCGGGGAGCAGCAGAAGTTCCAGGCGACCAAGATGGCGATCCACGCCGCCATGATCCACCGCATGGATATCGAGATCGGCCGCGTCTTCGAGCAGATCCGAAAAATGGGGGAGTGGGAGAACACGCTCGTGATCTTCCTTTCCGACAACGGGGCCAGCGCCGAGATCATGGTGCGTGACGACGGGCACGATCCCAGCCGGCCCCCGGGGTCGGCCGGGACCTACCTGTGCCTCGGGCCGGGGTGGTCGACGGTGAGCAACACCCCGTTCCGCCGGCACAAGACGTGGACGCACGAGGGCGGGATCGCGACGCCCTTCATCGTCTCGTGGCCGAAGGGGATCAAGGCCCGCGGCGAGATCCGGCGCAACCCCGGGCACGTCATCGACGTTGTGCCGACCTTGCTGGAACTCACCGGGGCGAAGGCGCCCGCCACGGCGCCCCCGGCCCCGGGGAAGAACCTCCTCCCGGTCTTCGCGAGGGACGGGAGCGTGGAGCGCGAGGACCTCTGGTGGTTCCACGACGGGCACAAGGCGATCCGGGTCGGCGACTGGAAGGCGGTGGCGCCGGCCGGGGAACCGTGGGAACTCTACAACCTCGCGAACGACCGCGACGAGTCCACCGACCTCGCGGCATCCCGCGACGGGAAGCTGAAGGAGCTCGTCGCGGCGTGGGACCGGCACCTCGAGGCATTCATCGAGCTGGCCGGCGCCGGTTCGGCGGACCGGCGGGGGAAGCGGGCGCAGGGCGGAGCCGGCCGCGCTCCCGGCGCCACGCAGGCCGAGGCCGCGGAAAAGCCGGCGCGCCGCCAGGTGCTCCTCGGGGGGGAGTCGTTTCTCCTGAACGGGCAAGACGCCTTTCTCATGGCGCCAGCGGAGGTGGACGGATCGGGTGGCGACAAGCCGTGGATCTTCTACGCGCCGACCTTGAACCGCTATCCCGACAAGGCCGAGAGTTGGATGCACCGGCAGTTCCTCGACGCCGGGGTCGCGGTGGCCGGGATCGACGTCGGCGAAGCCTACGGCAGTCCGCGGGCCTTTCCGCACTTCGAGGCGCTCTACCAGCACATGGTGAAGAACGGGTATGCGAGGAAGCCGGCCCTCCTCGGGCGCAGCCGGGGAGGATTGTGGGTCAGCAGCTGGGCCTTGAAGCACCCGGACCGGGTGGCGGGCATCGGCGGGATCTACCCGGTCTACGACTACACGACGTACCCCGGCGTGAAGCGCGCCGCGGCAGCCTACGGGATGAGCGCCGGGGATCTCCTCGCGCAGCAGGCCAGGCTGAATCCCGTCAAGAGGGCCGGGGAGCTGGCGGCCGCCCGGATCCCGGTCTTCATCATCCACGGCACCGACGACAAGGTCGTGCCGCTGGCCGCCAACTCCGCGGCGCTGGAAGACGCCTACCGGAAGAGCGGGCGCGGGGACCTCATCACGGTCCTCAAACCCGAAGGCCAGGGGCACAGCTTCTGGGAGGGCTTCTTCACCTGCCAGGGCCTGGTCGATTTTCTCATCCGGGAGGCCAAGGGCGCGGCGGCCGGAAATTGAGGATGGTGGTGGCCCGGGCGGTCCGCCCCGCCGGCGCGTCGCAAGCGGGGGAGGCGGGTTTTACAATGTGAATACTTGATTGACGCGCCGCCGCCCGGAAGTTACCAGTTTACAGGGTCGCCGGGGAAGCGGCTCAGTCGCTCTTTCCCATGATTGCGCCTTGGCAGACCGTCCCCCCCTCGCGCCGCAGTGCCGGTCGCGCGGCCTCGGGGTTTGCCCTGATCGCCACCGTGACGATCCTGGTGCTGCTGAGCCTCGTTGCGATCGGGCTGCTGGGCTTGAGCACCGTGACGGTGCGATCCGCGAACAGCAACGAGGCGCAGGCCGAAGCGCGGGCCAACGCGCGGCTCGCGCTGCAACTGGCGCTGGGGCAACTCCAGAAGGCCGCGGGCCCGGATCAACGCATCACGGCCCCGGCGAGAATATGGGACGCAAGTGCATCGCCGGCAGTCACCGGGGTGTGGGAGTCGTTCCGGCTCGATCCGGAGGGGAATGCCGGGCTGGAGGCGGCCAAGCGGATGACCCGGACCGATGCGGAGGCCAACGGCGAGTTTGTCTCGTGGCTCACCTCCGCGAGGGCGGCGGACGCGGCCTCGACGGCGATTCCCCGGACCGAGCCGGCGGCCGGGCGGGCCACGATCCTGCGGGTTCCCGGGGCCACCCCGGACCCGCGCGTCGCGGCCACCGTGTTGGATGTCGGTGGCACCGGCGGGGTGGCGTGGATGACGATGGATGAAGGCGTCAAGGCGCGCTTCGATCTCCCCGAGGTCGTCCCCACCGCGGATGAAGAGGAACGGGCCCGCCTCCGGGCCCCGGAACGGGTCGTCGCCGAGGCCCTCGAGGGGTTTGCGGACTTTCCCCCGGGCGACAGGCTGGCGGCCCGGGTGGCCAGCTTCCAGCAGGGCGCCCTGGCGAGTTCCGACCGGGCCATCTACGCGCGGCGCTTCCACGACATCACGCCCTGGTCGGAAGGCCTCGCCACCAATGCCGTGCAGGGGGGCCTGAAGGGCGATCTCACCCTGGCCTTCGAACGGGAGGAACTTCCCCCCAGCCTCGACGGGCGGCACGTCTACTCGAACGAACCGGACGCCCCCCTCGCGGAAGCGGATCCCTATTTCTCGGCCCTCGCCGACTACTACCGGCTCTACCGGCGCGACGACGGGAAGATCACGGTGTCGGTTCCGCGGTCCCATCAGCCGAGCCAGGGGACGAGCGGCCCCACCGCCAAGCCGAACCTTGCGGCGGTGCAGGGCGCGCTCATCGCCCCGGTGGTGACGCGGGTCAACGTGGTCTTCTCCCTGGTCGGGCGCGAGGCCCACGGCCAGTGGGCCGGCACGATCCCATCGAGGAGCCGCGACCCGAAGCGGAAGTACATGGTCTACCTGATCTACACCCCGGTGGTCACCATCTACAACCCGTACACCGTCCCGCTGGAAGTCGACGCCCTCAAGGTGACCTTCGAGTACCTGCCGCTGGCATTTCAGTTCTTCCGGAACGGGCGGCCCCAGACGCAGCGGCCCGGGCTCCTCAGCCAGTTTCACGTCTCGTCGCAGAACGACACCGGCTGGGAGGACAAGTTTTCGGCGATCCTGACGGGCCGCACCCGGGGGTCGCGGACCACGCCGGTGACCTTGAAGCCGGGAGAGGCGCGCGTCTTCGGGGTCAATCACCCGCCCGGCACGCGGTGGGGATCGATGGTGAACTACTTGTGGCGGAACGACCTGGACAGGAGCAAGACCCTGAACATGGTCACCCGCGAGGGCTGGGACTACAACAGCGGGTTCATCGTCGACTGGCTGGCGCCGCGCGGCGCGGGATCCGCCCCCGACAACGTCAACCTCGGCGTGTTCGGAGTCCGCGGGACCGACAAGATCGACGTGGCATTCACGCTGCAGAGTCCCACCTACCGGGGCGGGCCGGTCGACTCGTTCGGGGTGACGGTCGAGGCGCGGGTGAATCGCCGGCCGACGAAGATCGCCAACTACCGCTATCGTTACGGGTCGCTTGGCCGCCTCGAACGGGCGATGGAAGGCGGAGCCCACCCAAGCGTCGGCAAGATCCGGTTCCCGGTGCGGCGCGAGAGGCCGTGGAACTTCAACGAGCTGTACCAGGCGAACTCGAATCAGACGCCGGTGGAGAAATGGACGGGCCCGAAGCAGTTCGCGCTGTTCACCCTGGCGGACCGCACCGCGCACGACTCGCTGTATCCCACCAAGCCGGGGCGCGACGCGTCCTTCGTGCACCAGGTGCTGGATATGGACATCACGAGGACCCACCCGGCCCAGATGCCGATGGAGCTTTCCTTCCTGCCCATCACCGGGCAGGGGGTGAACACGGTGGGGTCCCTCGAGGTCGTCGGGGCGAACGACCCGCGGTCCTACTTCTTCTCCGGTTGGCGCCTGCTGACGGGGCTCGCGTCCTACCCGACCTACCCGGTGCCGGAGTCGCCCCTGCTGAACATCGCGGACCTCCGGCACGCCAACCTGGCATCGAGCGGGCACCTTCCGATCCCGGCCTACACGGTGGGGGAATCCCTCGCCCACCCCCTTCTGCCCGCCGACCGGGCCATCGCGCCCGGGGGGCAGGGGTACGCGCATGCCGATCACGCCTGGCTGGCGAACAACTCCCTGTGGGACGGGTACTATTTTTCGGGCCTCCGGAATGCGGACGCGATGCAGCGCTTCCTGGAGGACGGCCGCCTTCCGCTGAACCCGCGCATTCGGCCCTCGGTGCCGGCCGGCGAATCGGTGAACTCGGTGGTGGCTTCCCTCGAGGATCCGGAGGCATGGCGCTCGAGCGCGGCCTTCCTGCTCCAGAAGGGCGCCTTCAACGTGAATTCCACGTCGGTTGACGCCTGGAAGGCGATCCTGTCGGCCTTGCAGAAGGCCGAGGTCCCGCTCACCGACCCGGTGTCGCTGAAGGCGCGGGCCGCGGCGGCGGAGGGGTGCGCCTTCCCGCGCATGCTCGGCGGACCGTCCGGGCCGATGACCGACGGGGTGTCCGCCGACAACCAGACGCGCTGGGCGGGCTTCCGGGATCTCGACGCCGATCAGATCGAGGGTCTTGCCACCGCGATCGTCGAGGGGATCAGGCGCCGTGGTCCCTTCCTCTCGATGTCGGAGTTCGTGAACCGGCGCCTCGACGGCGACGCGGAGACCGCCGGAGCGGCCGGGGTGCTGCAGGACGCCATCGAGGAGTCGGGGGTGAACGCCGACGCCGCCGACCCGGGGACCCGCCGGGTCGATGCCAATGACGCCCGGAGGTTCGACTACGCCAACCCCGCGGCCGCGGAGGGCGACACCCAGGAAGGCGCGGCTTCCTACCTGAGCCAGGGCGATGTCCTCTCCGCGATCGGCGCCTTCCTGACGGTGCGCTCCGATACCTTCGTGATTCGGGGATACGGCGAGTCGCGCGACCGCACCGGCAAGGTGCGCGCGTCCGCGATTTGCGAAGCGGTGGTGCAGCGGATGCCCGGTTATGTGGACCCGGCGGACCGGGCCGATGCCGCCCCGGATGGCACTCCCGCCGCGGGGCCGGAGAGTTCCGCGGTTCCGCCGATCTCGCCCGTCAACCGGCGTTTCGGGCGCGAGTTGCGGGTGGTGGCGTTCCGGTGGGTGGCCCCGGAAGGGGTTTGACATTGATGCCGGCCCCCGGTCCCTTGAAATCATGACGATCAAATCCGCGGGGTGGGTTGTGGCGGCACTGGCGGTGACGGTCGGGACCGCCGCGGCGCAGTCGCGGAAGATTTCGCTGCGGACCCTCTGCTTCCAGCATGTCGACGGTCTCCGGGAGGTCCTCCTCGTTTCCGGATCCCCCGAGAAGCCGAAGCTCATCCCCGTGGAGCTGTTCACCTCGACCTACTCGGAACCGGTGGTGGCCTCGATCGCGGGAGACGTCCTGCGCTTCGCGGTGGAGGTCACCGGCGCCGACGGCGAAAAGCAGCTGAAGACGGTCGCGCAGGGGAAGCTCGCGGCGGGGGCGCGGCAGGTGGCCGTCTTCCTGCCGTCCGAAAAACCCGGGATGCCGTACCGGCTCACGGTGATCGACGAGACGGAGAAGAATTTCCCGATGGGCTCGACCCTGATCTACAACCTCACCGGGACGAAGGCGCGCTTCCTGATCGGCGAACACCGCAAGGAAATCGGCCCCGCGAGTCTCGGGCTGGTGCCCCTCCCGACCGAGGTCAACGAATTGAGCCAGTGCACGGTGCGGGTGGGACTCCTCGGCCCGGACGGCAAGTGGATCCCGGTCAGCAGCACGGCGTGGCGGGTGAGCGGGGAGATGCGCAGTCTCGCCCTGGCGTACATTCACCCCCGGACGAGGCAGCCCGTGGTGAACTGCCTCCAGGAAACGCCCCCGTGGCGCCTGCCGCAGTTCGAGTGAAACCCGCCGGGGGAGGGGAGGGTCCCGCCTCCTGATCGCACCACCGCGGGCCGGGCGGCGGCGTGGCCGGCATCGACCAGCCATCGCCCGGGCACGACGGGCACCCGATCCGCGGTTCCGGTCCGGGCCGGGGCGCCCGGATCAGGGCAGCAGTTCGAGGCTTCCCTGGCCGTGCCGGAGTTTCCCGCCGGTCCGGATGCGGGCCCGCAGGCCGCCCTTGCCCTTGAGGAACTCCTCCGCGCCGTCCGCGCAGGCCTCGTCCATCCAGTAGCAGGGCTTGGCCTCCTCGACGCCCTCGAACTCGAGACCCTGCAGGGTGAATCGACGGCCGATCAACTCGTTCAACGGCACACCGCGGATGATGACGTTGCGGCGGAAGGCCGACGGCTCGAGGGCGGGCAGGCCGAACTTCTCCTTCATTGCCCCGTAGACCTCGTCCTCGAAGAACGTGACCTGCCCCTTGAAGTCCTCCTTGTGGTCGAAATAGCGGTCGCCGCGGATGCCGCGTCGCGCCACGCACTCGATCACCTCGCGGTCCTCGATGGGATGGCTCAGCGAGCCCTTCCCGTGGCGGCCGCGGTAGTTGTGCTCGGCCGACACGAAGAGGTGGCGGACATCGACATCCCAGCTCATGGTCATCCTCCCAGGTAGCTCATCTCGGGCTTCGGGTGCGAGTCCTGCCCGCGGATTTCCGAGTAGCGGTCGTCACGGTCGCGCCAGATCCCGGCCAGGGCATTGCGGATCGCGTCGTCGCTCTCCCCGCTGCGGAGGAGGCCGAGAAGGTCGTGCCCCTGCCGCGCAAAGAGACAGGTGAAGAGTTTCCCCTCCGCGGAGACCCGCAGCCGCGTGCAGTCCCGGCAGAACGGCTCCGTGCCCGATGCGATCACCCCGCCCTCGCCGCCGCCGTCGCGGAACCGGAACCGTTGCGCGACTTCGCCACGGTACGACCGCGCCACGGGCTCGAGCGGAAATTCCGCCTCGATCCGCTCGCGGACTTCCCGCGCCGGGACGACCTGGTTCATCTCCCAGCGGTTCGTCTCCCCGACATCCATGAACTCGATGAAGCGGACCGTCACCCCGAGTTCCCGTCCCAGCCGGACCAGCGGCAGGATCTCTCCCTCGTTCACGCCGCGCTGGACGACCGTGTTGACCTTGACTCCCAGGCCGGCGGCGAGGGCCTTCCGGATCCCTTCCACGATGCGCCCCGCGGTGGCCCCCACGCCGTTCATCCGCGCGAAGACGTCGGGGTCGAGCGCATCGAGACTGACGGTGACGCGGTCCAGGCCCGCGGCGCGGAGATCCTCCGCATTCCGCCCGAGGCGCGTCCCGTTGGTGGTGACGGCGAGGTCCTCGATGCCCTCCACCGTCGAGAGACTGCGGACGAGCTGCACGATGCCGCGCCGCAAGAGCGGTTCCCCGCCGGTCAACCGGATCTTCCGGATCCCCATCGGGACCGCGATCCGGACGAGGCGCTCGATCTCCTCGAAACTCAGGATGTCCTCCCGCGGGACGAACTGGTAATCGGGCCCGAACACATCCGCCGGCATGCAGTAGCGGCAACGGAAGTTGCAGCGGTCCGTGACCGAGATGCGCAAGTCGCGCGCCTGCCGGTCGAAGCGGTCCGTGATCGAATCCTTGCTCATGCGCTGGCCGCCAGACTATCGGCCGGGAGGGCCCGGCCGCCATGCAATTTTTGGGGGAATCTCGCGGGATCGGGCGGGGTCCCGATTCGCGGCCCGCCGGCGGTTCCGATTTTCGGAACGAATCCTCGCACCCGGCCCGGGATTGCCGCTAGCCTCGGCGCCGTGAGCGAGGAATCCACGGGGGACAAGCGCGTGCACGTCGAGTTCTGCGGGCAGTTGCACGAGCAGGCCGGCACGCGGTCGCAGTCGGTGCGCACCACCGCCGGAACCGCCGCGGAATTGTGGGACGAACTCCGGGAACGGAACCGCCTCACTCTCGACCAGAGCGTGGTCCGCGCCGCGATCAACGACCGCATCCAGCCGTGGACCCATCCGATCCGGGACGAGGACCGGGTAGCCTTGTTTCCCCCGTTTTCCGGAGGATAGACCGATGTTCCGGCTGTCGAACGATCGCATTGACGTCGCCGCGGTCCGGGAGTCCGCGGGCGACCCGCACTCCGGGGCGGTGGTCACCTTCGAGGGCACGGTGCGCAACCATCACCAGGGGAAGGCCGTCCTCCGCCTCGAGTACGAGGCTCACGCGAGCGTCGCCGAGCAGGAAGGCCGCCGCATCGTGGCGGAGGCGGTCGAGCGGTTCGGCCTCGATCGCGCCCACGCGGTGCACCGCATCGGCCGGCTCGAAATCGAGGATCTCGCCGTGGTGGTGGTGGTCTCGAGCCCGCACCGCGCCGAGGCCTTCGACGCCTGCCGGTTCGTGATCGACGAAATCAAGCACCGCGTCCCGATCTGGAAGAAGGAGTATTACCCGGACGGCAGCTCGGAGTGGGTCGGATGCGAGGGATGCGCCGCGGCCCACCGCCACGGGGAGTGACCGGGAGGGGCCCCGGTCCGCCGGGGATGGCGCGATCTGCCCAGCGTCCAGCAGAGGATGCGTAGCCGCCCGGCGCGGATACCGGGATGATGTTTTCACAGAGAGGTGGGGCCGCTCCGGCGCGCGGGAAGCCCCGCTCCTGACATCCATGAGAACCGGACCTGCATTTCTTCTGGGCCTCCTCGCCGCGATGCTGGCCGCATCCCTCCCGGGCCGGGCCGCCGAGCGTTTCGCGTGGCGCACCGACCTCGAGGAGGCGCGCACCATCGCCGCCGCGGAGGGCAAGCCGCTCCTGATCGCGTTCCGTTGCGAACCATGAATCGACTGCCGAATCTTCGACGGGCAGTTGGTCCGTCCCCCGCAGGAGTTCAAGGCCGCCGCGAGCGACTACGTTTGCGTCCGGGTGACGAACATCAACCGGGTCGACCTGAATCGCTTCGCCTTCGACCACGACCTCACCCTGGCGCTCGTCCTGGCGAACGCGGACGGCACCGTCTACCACCGCTACGGCGGCCGCACCACGATCTCGCCGATGAGCATGGGCGGCCTCGTGGCCCTCATGAAGGAGGGGCTCGTGACGCACCGCGACTATTCCGCGGCGCCCGCTCCGCCCCCGGCCCGTCCGCCGCTCTTCCTGCAGGAGCTGGTCGAGAACCGCCTGCGGGGAACCATCCAGCCGGTCTTCGGCTGCTACCACTGCCACTATGCCCGTGAGGCCGGCCAATACCTCGCGCTGGAGGCCGGCGAATGGACGCCGGACCAGTTCTGGATCTATCCGCTGCCGGAGCGGCTCGGGCTCGTCATGAACCAGGACCGCCAGAATCACGTGGAGAAGGTCCTCGCCGGATCGCCGGCCACCGCCGCCGGAATCCGGTCCGGGGACGTGCTGGAGCGCCTCGGGGGACGGCGCGTCGGCACCAAGTACGACATCCAGTGGATCCTGCACGAGCACGAGGACGCCCCGGGGGCGCTGGCCTTCACGCTGCGGCGCGACGGCGGCACGGTGGAGGGCGCGTTCGACCTGCCGGCGGAGTGGAAGGTCGGCGACCCGGCCGACTATGCGTGGCGGGTGCGCAACGTCTACACCCAGCACATGACGAAGTTCCTCCCGGCCCCCGGGTTTACCGGGGAGATGCTCCCGCCGGCCCGGCGCGAGGCCCTCGGGCTTCCGGCCGACCGCTTCGCCCTGCGGGTGGAGAAGTTGAACCTCGGCACCCACCTCGCCGGGATCCGGGAAGGCGACGTGATCCTCGGGGCGGGCGGGCGATCCGGCTTCGCGACGGTCCGCGATTTCCATGCCTGGTGCGAACGCCTGCGGCGGGACGGCCGGGACATCCGGATGACGGTGCTTCGTCACGGGGGCGAGATGGCCGTCATGGTGCCCCTGGCCTCCCTGAACTATTCGAAGGTCGAGAAGGCGCCGCAGGCCGACCTCGGGTTCATCGTGCAACAACTGCCCGGTGGCGCCGGGCTGCGCGTCGGGAACGTCACCGACGGGTGCAGCGCCGAGAAGGCCGGGCTCCTCATCGGCGATCGCATCGCGGCGGTGGACGGGTCTTCCGTCACGGAGGGCGAGGCCCTGGCCGGCATCCTCAATGACAAGGCGCCGGGGGACCTCCTCACCATCGATGTCACGCGGAACGGGAAGGCCCTGCAGTTCGGGTTCATCCTCTCGGGCTGCGAACGAAGCCGCACCGAGGTGGCGCGACTCAGCGACACGGTGCGCGAACCCGGCCAACGGCTGACATGCCGCGTCCGCATCAAGCTCCCCGAGGACAAGCACATCTACAGCGTGCACCGCGAGGGCTTCGGGGTGCCGACCTACCTCGAATTTCGCGGTCGCGGCTACCGGCTCGTCGGGCCGGTCGAGGAGCCCGTCCCCCGCAAGGTCGAGGAATCCGGGCTGGAGCCCATGTGGATTCACGAGGGCGTGGTGGAGCTCACCCAGGCGATCGAGGTCACGGACCCCGCGCTGTTCCAGCTACTCGTGCAGGTCTACGCGCAGGTCTGCGACGAGCAGGGTTGCCACGAGTTTCGCGCCGTGGCGGGCAACGACGGATCCGAGAAGGATTTCTTCGAGTTCCGCGGACACTTCGACCGGCAGCCCGAAGTGACCGAGACCCCTGGCGGCCGCTAGCAATGTGAACAACATGATGATCAAGAATCCAATCGAGCGCCGGACCGGCGGAGAGAGGCATTCCTTTCGAGGCTGCCAGCCGGAATCCCGCTTCTTAACGTCAATCCAGTAGATGGGGCAAAGAGTGAGCGAGAGCAGGCAGGAACCGAATTCAATGGTGGGACTCGCCCTCGGCATCGCGGGGGCCGTGACCCTGGTGGTCGCCCTCGGCATGTTGGCGGGCGAGATTGTGCAGGGGAGCCGGGTTGCCGGGGCGAACCCGCGATTATCGGAACCCCGTCCGTTCATCGTGACGGAGAAGCCGGAGGCAACCCCTGCCAAGGGCGGGCCTCCACCCGCCGCTCATGGCGCCCCCGGGACCACGCCGCCCAAACCGGAGGTCGCCGCCACCCCGAAGGCGCCGGCCCCGACCCCGGCTCCAAGGCCCGCGCCGGCTCCCACCCCCGCGCCGGCCGATCCTCCGGCGGGCGCCACGGTGGCCTCGGCGAAACTCGGGGAGGAAACCTACAACATCTTCTGCATCGCGTGCCACCAGCCCGAGGGCAAAGGGAAGGTCGGCTTCGCCCCCTACATCCGCAACAGCGATTTCCTCGCCCTCGCGTCGGACGAGTTCCTGCGGCAGTCCATCGTGCAGGGGCGGCCCGGAACCGCCATGGTCCCGTGGGCCCACCTCGGACCGGTTAAGGTCGACAGCCTCATCCTCTACCTCCGCTCGGTGACCGATCCCAACGCCAAGCCGGTCGCGACGATCGATCCGGCGAAGAAGCACCCGGGGGATCCCGCCGCCGGCCAGGCGCTCTATGCCCAGTATTGCGCCGCGTGCCACGGGGCGAATGCCAACGGCTACGCCGAGGGAGGCCCCGGGCCGGCCATCGGGAACACCGCCTTCCTCGCCGCCGCCTCCGACGACTTCCTCTTCCACACCATCAAGCACGGGCGCCGCGGCACGCCCATGATGGGATTCAGCGGGTCCGCCGGGCTCGCCAACCTCTCCGACGCGGAGATCGGCCACGTCATCGCCTACCTCCGCCACCGGAACGGCGAGACGCCTGCGCCCGCCGCCCGGCAGGCGGACGCCAAGGCCGGCAAGATGCACTACGACGCGAACTGCGCCGCCTGCCACCAACCGGACGGAACCGGGCGTCCCGGCTTTGCGCCCAGCATCCGCAACCGCGACTTCCTCGCCATCGCCAGCGACGAGTTCATCAAGGACACCATTCGCAACGGCCGCATCGGGACCTCCATGGTGCAACGGCCCGACCTCAGCGACCAGGTGCTCGACGACATCATCGCCTACCTCCGCGCCCTGCCGGTCGGCAACAGCGTGACCATCAAGGTCGACCCGACGAGGCAACTCGCCCCGCGCGGCGATCAAGCCGCAGGGCACCGCAAGTACGACCTCTACTGCGCGTCGTGCCACGGGATGGACGGCAAGGGCTACGTCGAGGGGGGATCCGGCCCGGGCATCGGCTTGCCCGGATTCCTCCGCGCCGCCTCCGACGACTACATCTACCAGACCCTGAAGCAGGGGCGCATCGGCACCGCCATGCGGCCCTTCCTCGGGGCCGCCGGGCTCGCCAACCTCAGCGACCAGGACGCCTTCGACCTCATCTCCTACCTGCGGAGCCTCGGGCCCGCGCCATGACGACCACCACCAACCGCCGGAACCCCGGCAACCGAACCACCGAATTTTTCCCATACCGAACCAAGCCATGAAACGACGACATTTTGTGAAATCCGGGGCCACCGCGGCGGCCCTCTCCACCGCAGTCACCAAGGAGGGATGGGCCGTGCCCGCCGAGGACGGCATCGAACTGGAAAAGAACGAGGCGCCCACCGACCTCTACGCGGCGTGCCCCTACTGCGGGGTGGGGTGCGGCACGATCCTCAAGACGCAGAAGGGCCGCATCACCGGGATCGTCCCCGACAAGGACCACCCGACGAACAAGGGCCTGCAGTGCATCAAGGGACTGACCTCCGCGGAGGCCATCTACGTCAACCGCCTCAACAAGCCGCTCATCCGCAAGGACATGTCGGACCCGCTGCGCGGCCACGTGTCCGCCACGAAGGGATCCTATGACCCGAGCCTCTTCCGGGAGGCCACCTGGGACGAGGCCGAGGAGCTCATCGCCGACCAGATCGCCGAGATCGTCAAGACCTCGGGCGGCAACGCGGTGGGACTCTACGGCTCCGGCCAGCTGTCCCTCGAGGGCCAGTACCTCGAGAACATCTTCATGAAGGGCATCCTCGGGTCGAACACCATCGAGGCCAACGCCCGCATGTGCATGACCTCCGCGGTCACCGGCTACTTCAAGTCGCTGGGGTCCGACACCCCGCCGACCTGCTACGAGGACATCGAGATTGCCGACATGATCACCTTCTGGGGGCACAATGCCCGGGGCGCCCACCCGATCCTCTACTGGCGGGTGGCCGACACCAAGGCGCAGCGCAACATCCCCACCCTCGTGGTGGACCCGCGCCGCACCGGGACCGTCATGGGCCTCGAGGACGTCAACAAGGAGAACAGCTTCCACTTCCCGACGGTCAACGGGGACATCTCGATCCACAATGCCCTCGCCTACGCCCTCCTCGAGAACCACGACGACGCCATCGCCTGGGACTTCCTCAAGGGGCACACCACCGGCTGGGAGGAGTACGTCGACGAGGTCAAGGCGGGCTACAAGCCGGAGGATGTCGAGGACCGCACCAAGATCCCGGCCGCCGAGATCCGCAAGGTCGCCAGGATCTGGGCGGAAGCCAGCATCCGCGGCCGCGAGCGCGGCACCGGCGGGGTGATGAGCATCTGGGGGATCGGCTACAACCAGCACCTCCACGGCCAGCACAACACCATGAGCCTCATCAACCTCATGGCGCTCACCGGCAACATCGGGCGTCCCGGGTGCGGCCCGCACTCGCAGACCGGCCAGCCGAATGCCATGGGCGAACGCCTCACCGGCGGCCTCACCGGGCGCCTCCCGTTCAACATCGGTCTCGACAACAAGGCCCACCGCGACTGGTGCTCCAAGCACTGGGGACTGCCGAAGGGCCGGCTCGACCAGGTCGCCGGGATGCAGAACACCGGCATGGCGGTCGGCATGATGGAGCGCGCCCTGAAGGGCGACGTGCAGGCCATGTTCCTCATCTACGCCACCCACATCGACCTGCCGGACTCCTACAAGCTCGTGCGTCCCGCCCTCACCAAGACCTTCACGGTGGTGCAGGAAATCTACAAGGACGCCCCCAACAACCTCTACGCCGACGTCATCCTCCCGGCCGCGACGTGGGGCGAGTGGATCAACGGCATCTACGTGCAATCCGAGCGGCGGCTCTACGTCACGGAGGGGACCGGCAACCCGGTGAAGGGGTGCCGCCCCGACCTCGACATGGTGATCGACAAGGGGAAGCTCATCGGCGAGCGCCTCGGGCTCGATATGAAGAAGATCTTCCCGTACGAGCGCAAGGAGCACGGCTTCTACGATCCGGAGGAGGTCTTCCGCGACTTCCTCAAGGCCTCGAAGGGGACCGACGCCGACCTCAGCGGGATCCTCGAGGTCGAGGAGGAAACCGGGAAGTCGCCCTACCAGCAGATCAAGGACCTGCGGGGCATCCAGTGGCCGGCGCCCACCGCCGCCATCGCCAAGGCGGGCGGCACCAAGCGCCGCTACATGGCCCAGGAGGAATACTGGCCGGGCAAGCCCTACGGCGAATTCCGCCACTCCGACGGCAAGCTGCACATCCACATGTGCCACCAGGATTACTCGGAGTACCGCGAGATCACCGACGAGCTTTCCAAGGCGGGCACCGACCCGGACTACTTCGTCACCGACAACATGGACACGCTCGTGAGGGCGCGGGACGCGGGCCTCACCCCGGAGTTGCCGCACTTCGACGAACTCGGGAAGAAGATGGGCGATTGCCCGAAGGACAAGTTCCCGTTCTGGTGGGCGACCGGCGTGGTCTACGAGCACTTCCACACCGCCAAGACGATCCGGGCCGGGACCACCAAGAAGCTGGTGCCCGAGATGTACGTCGAGATGCACCCCGACGACGCGAAGGAACTCGGTGTGAAGGACGGCGAGTGGGTCAAGATCACCACCCGGCGGGGGTCGGTCGAGGCGCGCGTCTCGGTGGGCCTTGACTCGGTGGTGAAGCCCGCCCGCAACACCGTGCCGAAGGGGTTCCTCTTCAGCCCGTGGAACCTCTCGGTGGCCGACTCCGCCGACCCGAAGAAGAACAAGTGGCTCGCGAACGGCACCACCCACCGGGCCTTCGACCCGGTGTCGGGACAGGCGGACTTCAAGAAGTGCGCCGCGCGCGTCGAACCGATCTGATCCCGATTCACGCCGGTGAAACTGAACCGCCTCGGATTCTTGCGGGCCTTCGTGGCGGGCGCGGTCGTGCCGTTGTTCTACCCGCTGCTCGGCAGGCTCGGGGCGCAAACCCGCCGCGGCCGGAAACTTCTCCGGCCGCCGGGTGCGCAGCCCGAGGCCGACTTCCTGCAGAACTGCATCGCCTGCGGCCAGTGCGCGAACGTGTGCCCGAACAAGTGCATCACGCTCGTCGGGTTGGAAGCCGGCATCGAGCACCTCGGCACGCCGAAGATCGATGCCCGCGCCCAGGCGTGCATCCTCTGCATGGCCTGCACCCAGGTGTGCCCGACGCAGGCGCTCGAGAAGCTGGAACCGACCGAGGAGGGAAAGCGCGCCGTCAAGATGGGGCTGGCCTTCGTTTCCGAGGACCACTGCTACTCGTACGCGGGCCGGACCTGCGGGGTGTGCTATCGCGCCTGCCCGCTTCCCGGCGAGGCCATGACCCTCGGGGTTTACGAGACGCCCATCGTGCACCCCGACCACTGCGTGGGCTGCGGGCTCTGCGAGCAGGCCTGCGTCCAGATGCCCCAGGCGATCCGCATCGTGCCGCAAGCCGACCAGACCCGCATCGACGCCCTCCTCGAACGCCGCCGGAAACTGAAGCCGCCCGCCTCGCCGTGGAAACAGGGCGCGAAATGGGATGACCCGCCGAACCGCTAGCCCGTGATGCGCGCCGGCCGGACATTGCTCGTCGTCTCGATCCTGACCCGCACCGGGGTGGTGCTGCTCCTGTGCTTCCTCGCCCTCCTCACGAACTACCACAACCTCAAGCGCAGCTACAACAGCCCGCGCCTGGTCGAGCTGAGCGAAGGGAAGGCCATGCGCGTCTTCTACGAGAAGACCGACGCCCTCTTCTCCCGCTTCGGGGACCCCGCGGTGGAAGCGCAGAAGAGCGGGGGAATGACCTGGTCGATCCGCCTCGGCGGCATCCCCTTCACCGATCCGATCGCGGCCCTCTCGGTCCTCGTCAAGAGCCGCCACTGGGAGCTCGGCTTCGCCCTCGGGCTCCTCATCCCGTTGTCGCTGGCCCTTTTGTTCGGGCGCGTCTTTTGCGCCTACATCTGCCCGGCCTCGCTCCTCTTTTTCGCCATCTCGCGCCTGCGGCTCCTGCTCGCGAAGTTCTTCTGGTTCCCGGAGTGGTCCCTGCACCGCGGCTTCTGCTGGGGGATCCTCGCCGGGGGGCTCGCCACCGCCCTCTGGATCGGGCACGGGGTGTGGACCCTGGTGCTCCCGTACTTCGCGCTCGGCCAGACGCTCTTCCACGGCATCGCCTACGGGGCCATCTCGTTCTCGCTCGGCAGCCTCGTGGTCTTCGGGCTCCTCGATCTCGTCATGGGCAAGCAGTTCACCTGCCGCTACATCTGCCCGACCGGCCGCCTCCTCGGGGCGATCGGCCGCAAGTCGGTCTTCGCCCTGGAGCGCGACGCCGACGAGTGCATCGAGGCCTGCACGAGCTGCATCGACGTCTGCCCGATGAAGGTCCAGCCGAAGTTCGACGAGACCCGCGACTGCTCGATGTGCGGGGAGTGCCTCACGATCTGTCCGACGAAGTGCCTCTCGATCGGCCTGCGGAAGGCGTCCGCCGCCCAACCGGAAACCTCCGCGCCATGACCGCGCGGCTCCTTGATGTTTGCATGACCGTCCCGGTCATGATCGTTCGGTTCCGGGCCGCGAGGCGGCCGAAGTGTCCCGGCCGCATCCATGACCGGGACGGTCATGCCACGGAACCCGGCGCCGATCGCTCATGAACACCGCCTTCCGCACCTTCGCCCTTGGGGTCCTCCTGCTCGTCGCCGCGACGGGAGGCGCCTGGGCCCACCACTTCAAGGGGCTGCCGCACTACAACTACTTCGAGAACTACCCGCAGGTCCCCGAGGAGGAGTTTCTCGGGGAGGTCGCGGACTACGAGATCTCGCTCGTCGTCTACGACTTCCAGGGGATCGACCGCAAGAACGTCGAGGACCCGGACAACGTGCGGCTCTTCGTCATGATCTTCAACCTCCTGGACAACCGCGTCTACGGGGGAAAGCTCACCCTCGAGATCCTCGACCGCGGGGAGGTGGTGGAAACCGAGGTCCTCGAATCGTCGGAGCTGGAGAACCTCTACGCCATGTACCGCCCGCTGCCCAACACCGGGAAGTACGCCCTGCGCCTCACCCTCCACGACGAGGACGGCCTGCAGACCACCATCCCGTTCCGCCTGTCGTCGCAGAAGGTCCACTGGGGACCGTGGGTCGCGGGTGCCCTGGTTCTCCTCCTCGCCGTGGCGGCCGTCGGCGCCCGCAAGGCCCGCGTCAAGCAGGACCGCATCGAGGCGCGAAAGCGCAAGGGGTCTTGAACGGACGCCCCCCTCCCCACGCGTAGCGGAAGGCTTGCGCCTTCCGGGGCCGGGTTGGTGGAGTGGACTCCCCATCGGAACGCGCAAGCGTTCCGCTACGAATCAGGAAGGCACGGCTCCACGAGTAGCGGAAGGCTTGCGCCTTCCGGGGCCGGGCTGGGGGAGTGGCCTCCCCATCGGAATGCGCAAGCGTTCCGCTACGAATCAGGAAGGCACGGCTCCACGCGTAGCGGAAGGCTTGCGCCTTCCGGGGCCGGGCTGGGGGAGTGGACTCCCCATCGGAACGCGCAAGCGTACCGCTACGAATCCGGCCATGCGGGTCACCGTTTCGGCGGCGGCCCGAGGAGCGACTCGTCGAGCGGTTCGCCGGTCAAGGTCCGCAGGAAGGCCTCGAGCTCCGCCTTCTCGCGCTTCGAGAGTTTCAGGGGGACCAGCGTTTCCTCGCG
>JABDMC010000107.1 GCA_013001695.1 Akkermansiaceae bacterium | reverse complement strand
CTGCCATGGAGGAAAGCTTGGCCCACGACCCGCCGCTTGACCAGCGAATCATCCCTGCCTCCCCTCCCCCGTTTGACTATCAACGGCTTTCCCGTCCGGTCCGGCTTGTCTCGCCGCGATTCGGCGCCAAAGTCGGCCCGTGCTGGAGCTTCTTCGCCGCGAGGGACCGTTCGCCCACCGGAATGTCCGGCTCTACACGTGGTTCTCGGTGCTCTACAACGCCCGCGCCTACTACCCGGTGATGGCGATCCTCTTCCTCGCGCTGGGATTGAGCGTCCGGCAGTTCTTCCTGCTGAACATGGTCTGGGCGGCGGCGATCTTCCTGCTGGTGGTTCCCTCCGGGGCCATCGCCGACACCGTCGGCCGCAAGCGCCTCGTGGTCCTGGCGGCGGCCCTGATGGTCGCGGAGATGGCGCTCCTCCTCTTCGCCCCGCAGAACGGCGGGTGGGTCCTCTTCACGATGTGCCTGCTGAACCGGCTCCTCTCCGGCGCGTCCGAGGCCTCCGCGAGCGGCGCCGACCAGGCCCTCGCCTTCGACACCCTCGTCGAACACGGAAAGCAGGACCAATGGGACGACGTCCTCGCCACCGCCATGCGCTGGCGGTCGATCGGCTTCTTCCTCGCCATGATGATCGGGGCCCTCGTCTACGACCCGCGCGCCCTGAACTGGCTCCTCCAGTCCGATCTCGAGCAGGCGACCACCCTGCGCATCCCCCTCGCCATCGTCTTCGTGCAATCGATCCTGTGCCTCGGCATCACGCTCCGCATGCGCGAACCGAAGCGCGAGAACCCCTGCGAGGGGACCGCCGGGGAGCGCTGTCTCAGCGCCGCGAAGCTCACCCTCCGCACCGCGGCGTGGGTGGTGAACACGCCGCTCGCCCTGCGCATCGTCCTCGGGGGTGTCCTCATCGATGCCGTCCTGCGGAACTTCGTGACCATCAACTCGGAGTACTACCGGCTCATCAAGCTGCCCGAGTACAGCTTCGGATTCATCGGGGCGGCCACCGCGGCGCTCGGATTTTTCACGCCGGTCCTGGCGCGCATGGCGGTGAAGAAGTTCACCCCCATGACGAACCTCGCGCTGCTGGCGGGCGTGATGTTCGTGGGCTTTTTGGCCGTCGTCCCGGCTGTCCCCTACGCGGGCGTCCTCCCGGTCATGATCCTGATCTCGGGGTTCGGCTGGCTGGAATTCATCACGAGCAGCACCCTGAACCGCATCGCGGACTCGTCGCAGCGCGCCACGGTGCTCAGCGTCAAGGGCCTCGCCTACAACCTCGGCTACGGCGGGCTGGCGCTGGCCTACGCCGGCGTCCTCGGGGCCTTCGAGGAGCAGACCGGATCGTCCGGGGCGGCCCTGCTGAAGGGCCTCCCATGGCAGGCGGCCTGGTTCGCCGCCACCCTCGTGCTCTTCTTCGTCATCTTCGGCCGTCCGCCCCGCAGCCAGCCGGCCGCGCCGGAGCCGGCGCCGGAACCGGATCCATCCTGACCGTCCCGGCGGACAAAAATCTGAAAACCACCTCCCGTGCGGCGCTTACTAGTCAATCCCATGCGTGTCCTCGTCCTCCTCGCGGTGTCCCTGTCGTCGCCGGCCTTCGCCGGGCCCATCAAGGCCGCCCACGGTCTCGAGCTGAAGGAGTTCGCGAAGGAGCCGATGCTGCGCAACACCGTGGCGGTCTGCGTCGACGAGGCGGGGCACGTTTACGCGACGTCGGTGGTGCGCCGCAAGGCCGCCGACCTCGACATCCGCCAGTACCGCGAATGGATCGAGACCGACCTCTCGCTGACATCCATCGACCAGAAGCGCGCCTTCTACCGCCGCGAACTCGTTCCGCGGAATGCCGGGACCTACGGGAAGCGCGTCCGGGATCAGAACGAGGACGGGCAAGTCGACTGGCGCGACCTCACGGTCCTCTCGGACCGCATCATCCGGCTGACCGACACCGACCGTGACGGCGTGGCGGACGAGGCCGTGACCTATGCCGAGGGGTTCAACACCGAGGTGACCGGCATCGCCGCCGGCGTCACCGCCTGGGACGGGAAGATCTACGCCACGGTGGAACCCGACCTCTGGGAACTGCAGGACACCGACGGCGACGGCAGGGCCGACCGGCGCCAATCGCTCGCCCACGGGTTCTCGGTGCACATCGCCTACGCCGGCCACAACTTCTCGGGACCGGTGGTGGGCCCCGACGGGCGGCTCTACTTCTCGTCGGCGGACAAGGGGATGAATGTCACCTCCACGGAGGGAACGAATTTCTACCACCCGCACAGCGGAACGGTGGCCCGCTGCGAACTCGACGGCTCGCACTTCGAGGTCTTCGCCTACGGCTTGCGCAACGTGCAGGAACCCGCCTTCGACCGCTTCGGCAACCTCTTCGGGGTCGACAACGACGGGGATTTCAAGGGCGAGAAGGAACGCTTCCACTACATCGTGGAGGGGTCCGACACCGGCTGGCGGTGCAACTGGCAGTACCGCAAGGACGACTACGAGCCGTGGATCGATGAAGGCCTCTACATCCCCGACGCCCCGGGCCGTCCCGCCTATTCCGTCCCGTGCATCCGGACCTACCGCGACGGCCCCACCGGCTTCGCCTGCAACCCGGGGACGGCCCTCAACGACCACTACCGCGATCATTTCTTCATGAGCGCCTTCCCGGCCCGCAAGCTCTACGCCTTCCAGGTGAAACCCGACGGCCCGTCGTTCGTGATGACCAACGAGCACCTCGTGGCATCGAATGTCCTCATGACCGGGATCAACTTCGGTCCCGACGGGGCCCTCTACGTGGCGGACTGGTCGGCGAAGGGGTACGAGCTCAACGAGAAGGGCGGGGTGTGGACCCTCGATGATCCTGCCGCGGCCGGCTCGGAGTTGCGCCGCGCCACGGCCCGGCTCATTGCGGCGGACTGGTCGAAGGCGGATCTCGCCGCGCTGGGCTCCCACCTGGGCCATCCCGACCAGCGGGTCCGCATGAAGGCCCAGTTCGAACTCGCCCGGCGCGGCGACATCGGGAACTTCATGAAGATCCTCATCGACGCCAAGCAGCCGCTCGAGGCGCGCCTGCACGCCATCTGGGGGATCGGTCAACTGACCCGGCACCGCGAGAGCGGTCCCTGGGGCGACCCCCTCGTGTTGGCGTGGGCCGCCCCGCATCCCGAGATCCGCGCCCAGGCCGCCAAGGTGGCGGGCGAGGCGCCCTCCCTGCGGCTCGTCTCCGGGCAACTCACCACGCTTCTCGCCGACCCGGCGGACCGGCCGCGATTCTTCGCCGCCATCGCCCTCGGCCGGCTGAAGGTCCCGGAAGCGGTCGACCCGCTGGTCGCCTACCTGGCGAAGGATGGCGCGAACCCCTTTCACCGCCACGCCGGCATGATGGGCCTCCTCGGTTGCGCCACCCCGCAACAGCTCGCTTCCCTGTCGACGCACGGGTCGACCCCGGTCCGCCTTGCCGCGGTGGTGGCCCTGCGGCGCCTGCGGGGCGCGGAGGTCAGCGTCTTTCTCAACGACAAGGATCCGGCGGTGGTGGCGGAGGCGGCGAGCGCCATTCACGACGACGAGTCCATCCCCGGCGCCATGGCGGCCCTCGCGGGACTCCTGAAGTATCCCGCGGGGCGATCCGGCCGCACCCTGCGCCGCGCCCTGAGCGCCGCGCAACGGCTCCGCTCGCCCGCGCATGCCAAGTCGGTGGCGGCCTTCGCGGCGGACTCCTCGCAGCCGGAGGAGCTGCGCCTCGTCGCCCTCGAGTTGCTCGCCTCGTGGCCCCGCCCGCCGAAACTCGACAGCGTGGAAGGCCGTTACCGACCCCTGCCCCCGGCGGATGCCGCCATCATCGCCGCCGAAGTCGCGGAACCCTTCGCGGCCCTCTTCGCCGCCAGCGGGGGCAAGCTGCAGGAAGCGGCCCGGGCCGCGGCCGCCACCTACGGCATCGGGACCGATCCCCAGGAGTTGCTGGCCCGCGTCAAGGGGAACGCCCCGGATGCGGAGGCCGCCATGCGTCTCCTCGCCGACGCCGCGCCGGATGTCTACGCCACCGCCGTTCCCGTCGCGCTGGCCTCGAAAAACCCCGCGGTGCGCGCCGAGGGCCTGCGCGGCCTCGCCACCACCGACCCGGCCGCATTCCCGGATGCCGCCGCGAAGATCCTGGAGGATGGCGAATTGATCGGGCAGCGCCGGGCGCTGGAATTGCTCGGGGCCTCGGCCGATCCGCGCGCCGCGAAGTTGCTGGCCGATTCACTCGCCGCCCTCGCCGCCGGATCCCTCGCCCCGGAGCTGCACCTCGATCTGCTCGAGGCGGCCGCCGCCGGCAAGGACCCGAAGGTGAAGGCCGCCCTCGACGCCTACCTCCAGGGGAAGGACTCCGCCGATCCGCTCGCCCCGTGGATCGAAACCCTGCACGGCGGCGATCCGGACCGCGGGCGCGGCATCTTCAACAATCACCTCGCCGCCCAATGCGTTCGTTGTCACGCCGCCGGACCGGGCGGCGCGGCCGTCGGCCCGAACCTCGCCAAAATCGGCACCAGGGACGCGCGCTACCTGCTCGAGTCCCTCGTCGCCCCCAATGCCGTCGTGGCCCCGGGCTACGGCGTCACCACCCTCACCCTGGCCGATGGCGGGGAGGTGACCGGCACGCTCGCCTCGGAAGACAACCGCACGCTCACCCTGCTTCTCGCCGACGGCACGCGGCGCTCCTTCAAGCGCAGCGGGATTTCCCACCAGACGCCCCCGGCTTCCTCCATGCCCCCGATGGGCCTCGTCGTCACCAAGCGGGAACTGCGCGACCTGAATGCCTACCTGCAGTCCTTGAAGTGAACGCCGCGCCCGCCACACTCCACGGACGCGGCGTCTGCAATACCGCGCTTTGACGCGCAGAGTCAGTTCACCTCGATATGATGTTCTTCCGGCGGAGACGCCTTCGACTTGGGCATCACGACCGTCAGGACCCCGTCCTCGAAGGCCGCCTTGATCAATGAGGGATCGACGTTGTCGGGCACCTGGAACGATCGCGTGTAGCTCCCGTAGCTCCGCTCGATCCGGTGAAACTTTTTCTTCTTCTCCTCCTGCTCCCTCGTTCGTTCGCCCGAGATCGTCAGGACGCCGTCTTTCACGGCCACCTTGGCGTCGTCCTTCTTCACGTCAGGCAGGTCGGCGCTGATGGTGTAGGCGTCATCGTCCTCGGCGATATCCACCGCGGGGTGCCAGTCGGCGTCCCCCGAAGAGGCCAGCGAACCCGGCTCGCCCCCGAACATCGAGGCCAGCCGCTGTTGGAATGCAGACAGATCCCGGAAGGGATCCCATTGGCTTAATCCGTTGCTCATGATTGGTTCTCCTTTTGCGTGGGTGACAGGGAAGGAACCCCTGCCAATCTTATCTACGTGCAGGGCCCTCCATCCCGCATTGCATGGGCTGTGATTATCTGGGCACCGCTTGCGGTGCCGGGGGCGGCGTCAATTCCCCTTCCCTCCCCGGTTCTCCTGCGCCACGGTCTCAGCGTGAAGCACTTGGCCCTCCTCCTGGCCCTCGCCCCGGCGGTCCACGCCGGTCCGGAGGGGTGGCCCCGTGAATTCCGGCCGAAGCCCGCCAAGGTCGCCATCGTCGAGGCGCCCGAACAACCGGCGGTGGCCTGCGAAACAGCCCATTTCCGGCTGCACTCCGACACCGCCCTCGACCGCGATTCGCTGCAACGCTTCGCCACCACCCTCGAGGCCGTGCCGCAACTCCTCGACCGCCTTCCGCTCCTGGACTGGCAGCCGCCGGCCGGGCCGAAGCCGCTGATCGACTTGTGCCGCGATGAAGACGCCTTCCACGATCGCGGCGGACCGGAGGGATCCGCGGGCTACTACGACGGCCGCCGCCGGCGCGTCCTCATCCGGGCGGACCTCTTCCTGCATCCGCCGAATGCCGGGCGCCTGCGGACCGCTCCCGACGAGGACCTCCTCGTGCACGAGCTCTCCCACCTCGGCATGCACCGCATCCTCGCGGGCGCCAGGCCGTGGCTGACCGAGGGCCTCGCCGAGTACCTCGCGGCGGCCCACACCGGAGGCGGGCGGTTCGACTTCCGCGATCCGCACCGCAACATCCGCGACCACATCCGGAAATATCTCCCGCCGGAAAGCGACGGCCGCACCGTTCTCCCGCGCCTCGCGTCCGTCCTGTCCACCGACGGGCAGGGGTGGATCGACACCAACACCTTCAGCCCGGCCGGGGCCCGCTACCGTCCCTACGCCGCGGCGCTCATCCTCACCCACTACCACCTCAGCGGCCCGGACCGGCGCGAGGCGCTGCAAAAGCACCTCGCCGCCGCCGCGGCGCACCGCGACCGGCGCAAACCCCGGCCGGTGCTCGCCTCCCCCGCCCCGGAGAAGCTGGAGGAACTTCTCGCCCGCTACTGGTCGTCGCACGGCATCCGGCTCGTTTTCCGCTAGCACCGCCCGGCCAGATCGGGATTGCTTCCCGCCACCAGCGGGCCGAACATCCGGCCGCCCGCTGTCCGCCCACTCTCATCGAGTCTACCCACCGAACCATTGCGCGACGATCCCACAGGCGACCCCTCCGCATCGACGGCCGCGCCGCTGGCCCGGGGGACGCTGCCGCTCAACCGGGTGCGGCACATTCTCCTCCGCATCGTGCTGCTGATTTCGCTGGCGGGCCTCCTGTCCGAGATCGTGGCGGTGGTGTCGGACGGCGACCGGCCGTTCTGGGCGCAGATGATCAGCCTCAGCTACGAGGGAAACCTCCCGACCTGGTTCTCGGCCGGCCAGTTGTTCCTCTGCAGCGCGGTCCTCGCCGCCATCGCCCTCGTGGAAAACCGGCGCCGCGCCCGCTATGTCCCGCACTGGTGGGGGCTGTGCCTGATCTTCGCCTACATCTCGCTCGACGAGATGATCTCGATTCACGAGAACGCCGACGAACTTCTCGGCTCGCGCGGCGGGTTCCTGTATTTCGAATGGGTCATCCCCGCCACCATCGTGGTGGGAATCATCGGGCTGATCTACCTCAACTTCCTGCGCTACCTGCCCAAGGCGACCCGGGTGCGCTTCATCGTGGCGGGGATGATCTACGTCGGCGGCGCGCTGGGCGTCGAGATGATCCTCGGTTACTGGACCGACACCCACGGGAAGGACAACTTCGGCTACGGCCTCATCGATTGGGTCGAGGAGAGCATGGAGATCTTCGGCATCTCCCTCTTCCTCCTCGCCCTGCTCGGCTACCTCGAAACGCGCGTCCGCATCGGCGCCGGGGCGGGCGGAGAATCGTCACCGGATGCCGGACCCTGAGACGCGGTCGTTTATCGCGGCAAGCGCGACCGGCAAGATTGGCGCCCAATTTGGATTGCGCCTCGCAGCGGAAGGCTTGCGCCTTCCGATTGGCAGGCTGTTCCAGAATGCCTGAAGGCTCGGCTGGCCGGCACGGGCTCCCCTTTCCCTTGCTGCCATTCGGGACCGGAAAACCAGCCACGTGCAACGCACCGCCACCCTACTCCGCCCACGCCGCGAGCGTCGCGCGCCATAAGGCGAGGGTGGCTTCGAGGGCGGCGGATTCCTTGGGGTGCTCCTTCCGGGCCTTCTCCTTCTCGGCGTGGTAGCGGGCGAGGCCGAGCGGGTGGCGGGCGCGGCGCAGGTCGGCCGGGCTGAGGACTTCCTCCCCGCTGACGTGGTTGGCGGCCAGGGCGAGGCCCTGCAGGGTGTAGGAGTCGAGGTCCGCGAGCCGCTCGTCGCGCAGGATGGCGCGCAGGAGCGGTTCGTGCTTCCGCTCCATGAGGTACGGGCCCATGCGATGAGGGCCGAAGCCAATCGCCCCACGGGCGGGTGACTCCGCAAAGATCCAGTCCTTCACGAGGGCGATGCCCTTTTCGCCTTCGTGTTCCCAGATCGCGGTGGCGAGCCGCCAGCGGTCGTCCTGGCCCTGGGTTCCATCGGCGGCGGCGAAGCGTTTCCACGCATCCCGCAGCCACTCGCCGGCGCGGTCCGGCTGGAGGTCCGCCGCGGCGGTGGTCCACCGCGGGGTGACAAAGGCGAAGTGGCCGTTGGCGCGGTTCTCCCATTGCTCCCGCGCGAGCTTGAGGAGCGCGGGGGCATCCTCGGGACGGAGCACCTCCCGGGCGTGCTTCAGGAGGAAGAGCGTGACGCGATCGTAGTGGAAGGCCGGGCTCGACCCGTCGGCACGCAGTTCCATGTCGGGATCCGTCGAGAGGCGCCCGCGTTGCAGGAGGGACATGACGTGCCCCGGGCCAAGGGCCTTGCCGGCGGCAAGGAGGTCCTCTTCCCCGGCAAACACCTCGCCGCCCATCTCCGGGTCGCCCCCTTCGTAGGGGGTCGCGAGGGAGAGCAGGATCCACTCGCGGTCGGGCGTGGGCAGCGCCGCGATGGCGGCGCGGAGCGCCCGGAGATTTTCGTGGAGGGCCGGGTCCGGCCGGTTGCTGCCCTGCGAGGCGCGCATCAGGGCGACCTTGTACCAGCCGAGACAGTGGGTGCGGTCCTGGCGCCGTTTCCAGTAATGGTCGAAGCCCGGATGCTCGCCGCGTCCGTCGATGCCGTGCCGGTATCCGGACGCCTTGAGGTAAGCGCCCACCGCCAGGCGGGCGTAGTCGCCGACGGTCCGGGGCTCGAACTGTTCCTTCTTCCGCAGTTCGCGCGGATCCGCTTCCCCCGTCCCGGGGAAGATGGCGTAGGCCATCGGGCTGCGGAACGGGATCGCGGCCCCCTCATCGGTCGCAAGGGCGGCCATGGCGGGAAGATGGCGCGGGTCGCCGGTCCAGTAGAGACCGGCGACGGCCATGCCGCGGACCTTCGGATCGCGATCCCCGAGCGCGGCCAGGAGCTCCCGCCCCCCGGCCTGGCGGGCCCGCTTCCGGAAGGTGGCGAAGGCCGCCGCTTCTTCCTCCGTCAACAACCGCAGCGTGAAGCGATCCGGATCGAGGTCGTAGAGGACCTGGCGGCTTTCGAGGAACGGGATCCGGGGAGCCAGCTCGCGAAAGTCATCGGCCAACGCGCCCGCCGCCGGGCCGGCCGCCAGCGGGAGGACGAGAGCAAGCACGATCCACCGGAGCATGCCCACAGGATGACACCATCCGCGCCCCGATGTGTAACAGAATCGTAAATTACGCTCCGGCCCGCCCCGGGCGGGGGCCAAGCCGGAGACCGGGCCAGGCTGTTCAATTCGCGTCGATCCGGACCCGGCCGTACTGCGAGTCGGCTTTGCGTCCGTTGGCGTCGAACAGCATGAACCGTTCCTCCACGACCTCGTAGTCGAAGCCCCCGATGTTCTGCACCGGGAGATCCATCATCCCCCCGCCGCCGTCGGGAATCTTCACCCGGGTCGCCACCGGGTTGGTCGGATCCTCGATGAAGCCCCCTTGGTGCAGGTACTCCGGCGAATAGACGAGGCCCGCCGCGGCGTGATCGACCAGGCGCACATACCGCATCGTCATCGCGAACGGACTCCACCGGAAATGGATGACGGGATCGCCCGGGACGAAGGTCCCCGCTCCCTCGTCCACCGAAAGCGATCCGCTGTCCCCGACGTTGGGATCGGTCCCGAAGGCGGCCTCGAGGAGGTTGCTGCGCCCGTCACCCTCCTTGTCCTCGAAATCGCCCTCGCCGGTGGTGCTGCCGTCCGAGGGATGAAACCCGTGGGCGATTCGCCAGTTCACGAGGAACGAAGGCGGGCCGCTCGTCAGCGTCAGGTCCGCCGCGAAGGAGGTCGTGGATGCGAAATCCGGTCCGCTGACGACCACGTCGTAGGGCGCGACATCCGCCGCCGAGACCGATGTGCGGGTCAGCCACGAGTTGGTCTCCCCCTCGATCGGGATTCCGTTGCACCGCCACTGGTAGGTAAAGGGCCCGTCGCCGAGCATGCTCACCGCGAAGGTCACGTCGCTCCCCGCCGCCACGACCCGGTCGCAGGGGTGGGTCAGGATCTCGGGGGCGTCGCCGCCGGCCGTCCCTCCCGGCCGGGCCAGGACGTAGAGCCTGCGGGTCGTGTACGTCCCGGCGTTCCCATTGAATGTCCAGTCGGGGTGGCCGGTGCCGGTGGCATTGGTGCCGATCCCGATCTCGCTGGCCCCCCCGGAGTTGGACCCCCAGTTGTTGTAGGCGAACAAAATCTGCGAGGCGCCGTGGTTGTGGACCTGCAGCGAGCCGTGGCCGCCGGGGGTCATGGTGTCGCCGAAGTCGAAGGTCCCACCGTCGGCGTTGGGAATCCCGATGCCGTTGCCCGTCGAGTAGTTGCCGCCCCAGAACTCGATGTTTCCGGTCGCGATCCCGTTGCCGGTGACGATCCCCGCGACGTTCGAGGCCACGTTCATGTTCGTGACGATCTGCTGGAAGGCCGTCGGGGTGACGTTCAGGCTCGGCACGCCGGTCTGCGCGATCTGGCTGGTGTGCGGATCGAAGGAGGCATAGACCCAGTCCCCGTCGAGCTCCATCAGGTAGCCGACCCGGTCGAAGAGGATCTCCCCGTACTGGGCCTCGTCGACGCTGTAGGACACCGGGTTGAAGTTCCACCGGGGCTTGGTGGCGGGAATGTCGAGGCAGTAGATCAGTTCCATGCCCGCGTCGGGCACATTGGCGAGGATGGCGGGCGGAGCGTAGGCCGTGAACTGCACGTTCGCACCGGGCTGGATCGGGGTCCCGCCCGAATTGCGTTCAATGACCCCGCTCACCGAGACGGTGTAAAGCTGCCCGGCAGCCTGGGCGCTGGTGGTCAAGGCCACCGCGGTGTTGCCCTCCAGCAGCGTCGCGCCGGTCACCGTCACCCCGCCGTCGAGCGTGAAGTTCCCGGGCACCGCCGAGGAGTCGGCGATTTCGCGGTCGAAGGTCACCACGAGGCGGTCGAGGGTGGTGGAGCCCGTGGCGCCGGCGAGCTGCGGCCCGCCCAGCGGCGACGGACCGGAACGCACCATGACGTGCAGGCGCTTCAGCAGGTCGACGTTCGGGGCGTTGTTGGCGAAGGTCCAGTCCAACCCGTTGTTGACCGGGGTGGGATTGTTCCCGATCCCGACACAGAGGGGGACGGAGGTGTTTCCGGTCGCGCCCCAGCGATTGATGGCGAAGAGGGTCTCGCCCGCCACGTAGTTGTGGATCTGCATCGACCCGTAGGCGCCGTTCACGTCGCGCCTGTCCCCGAAGTCGAAGGCCGCGTCGCTCGCTCCCGGCACCGGCAGGGAGTTCGTCCCCTGGTAGTTCGTCGGCCAGAACTCGATGTTGCCGCTCAGGCCCGTCCCGCTCGTGACGTTCGGGCTGTTCGACTCCACCGTCAGGTCCGTCAGGAGCTGCTGCCAGACCGCCCCGGAGGCGAGGTTGGGCACCCCGATCTTGCCGCGGTCGTCGGTGAAGGCGTCCATCGAGACCCACACCCAAGTCGGAGCAGGGTCGCCCGTGGCCTGCAGCTCCATGTAGTAGGCCACCCGGTCGAAGGTCTTCGAACTCGCGCCGCTGGTATTGACGGTGTAGTCTTGGAATCCGGCCCCGCTGGAGAGGTTCCCGTAGGAGGGGATGTCGAGGGTGTAGACCAGTTCGTAGTTGGAGGTGTCCTCCGTGACGTTGGCGGTGATCTCGGCCGGGATGGGCGTCGGCAGCACCATGACGTGCAGGGTCCGGCGCACATAGGCACCGGCATTGCCGGCAAAGGTCCAGTCGGTGTGGGTCGCGGCGCGGTTCCCGATCCCCACGTCAAGGACGCTGCCGTCGATTCCCCAGTGGTTCAAGGCGAAGATGGTTTCGCCCGCGGCGCCGTTGTGGACCTGCATCGACCCGTAGCCCGGGGTGGCGGTGTGTTCGTCTCCGAAGTCATAGATGGAATCGCTCGCCCCGGGGACTGCCGCGGCGTTGGCCTGGGTGTAGCTCGCGGCCCAGAACTCGAGGTTTCCGCCCGCGCTGCCCGTGACGTTCGTCACCCCGGCAACGTTGGAAATCACGTCAAGATTGGTCACCGGTTGCTGGAAGACGGCGCCGGTCGAGACCAGCGGCACCCCGATGAGGCCCTTGTCGGAGGTGAAGGCATCCATCGCGGTCCACACGTAGTCGACACCGCCGCCGGCCGTTTCGAGTGCGAAATAGTAGGCCACCCGGGAGAAGGCGCCACCCGCGGCGCTCTCATCGACCGTGTAGGGGTCCGCGGCGTTGAGGTCGCCGGTCTCCGGGATATCGAGGCTGTAGACCAGCTCGTAGCCGTCCGCGGCCGCCCCGATGTTCGCCACCACCTCCGCCGGGAGGGAGGCCGCGGTCACCGCGATCGTCGATCCCGGCGCGATCGCGTTCGCATTCGACGAGGTGTCCCGCACGTTGTCGACCGTCAGCGTCAGGGCGGTCCCGAGCGGATGGCAGGTGGTCTGGAGGTAAACCTTGCCCGGGTCGGCCCCCGGCGTGACGCCCAGCACCTCCACCCCGTTGTCGAAACTGAAGTTCGTCGCCACCAGGGTGTCCGGGCGCACCGGCTCGCTGAAACTCACCGTCACCCCGGTCCGCGGGAAATTCGCGGTGGCGGAGGCGATGGTCGGCGCCGTGACGTCGCCGGCGGTGCGCACCAGGACCTGCAGCGTCTTGATTTCAAACCCGTCGGCATTCTGCTCGAATGTCCAGTCGGGGTTGGTGCCGGGGTTGTTCCCGATCCCGACATCGGCCGGGGCGGAGAAGCCGGCCCAGCGGTTGAAGGCGATGACCGTCTGCGCCCCGCTCGTGTTGTGGACCTGCATCGACGCGTAGTTCCCGCCCGTCGACCGGGTGTCTCCGAAGTCGAGGGTGCTCCCGCTGGCGCCGGGAATTCCAATCGCGTTCCCCGCGCCGTAATTCGTCGGCCAGAACTCGATGTTCCCCTGCAGGCCGGTTCCCTCCGCCACGCCCGCGACGTTCGACACCACGTTGAGGTTGTTCACCAGTTGCTGGAAGACCGCGCCCGAGGCGGGGTTGGGAACGCCGATTTGCCCGAGGTCGGTCGTGAAGGCATCCATCGAGGCCCACGCGAACTGGACGTCGCCGCCCGGTTCCTGCAACTCGAGGTAGTAGGCCACCCGGTCGAAGGTCCCGACCCGGTCGCTGTAGTCGATGTCATAGGGAACCTCCCCGGAGAAATAGTTCGGTCCGTCCGGGATATCGAGCGAGTACACCAGCGTGTAGCAGTCCCCTTCGGGAACGTTGCTGAGGTAGCCGCGCGGGGTTTCCGCGAGAAACTGGGCCGTCGAATTCGGGGCGATGGTGTTCGGGGTGGGTGTCACCTGGTCCTGCACGTTGTTCACCGTCAGGGTGTAGGTCGTCCCGAAGGTCAACGGGTCGGTGGTGAGGGTCACGAAGCGCTGGTTCACCGAGAGTTCCGCGGAGAGGACGTTGATTCCCCCGTCGAGCGCGTAGTTCGCCGCGTCCTCGGCGGTGGTTTCGTCGAGCTTCTTGTTGAAGTTGACCACCACCCCGCCACCTCCGGTGATGGCGTTCGCGCCCGTGATGGACGGCGGCACCCCGTCGCCGGGATCCAGGACCGCCTCGATCGCGTCGAACCAGCCGGCCGCCATCTTGTCGTAGCCGGTCTGGTTCGGGTGCAGGTTGTCCGGCATGTCGGACAGCGGCACGAGGGCCCGCATGTCGAGAAACGACACGAGCTCTCCGGCCGCGATGTGGTCATTCACGACGCCCTCCACGTAGGGATTGAACTGCGTCTGGATCTGGGTGTTCCGGGGTTCGTCCCGCTCCAGCAGGTTCGTGACGATGATGTGGGCATTCGGCCGCAGCCCCGCGATCTTCGTGAGCAGGGCGTCGAGCCGGTTGATGGCATTGGGCGTGTCGAACGCCTGGCCGAAGTCGTTCGTGCCGATGTGCAGCAGGATGATGTCGGGATCATCGATGGAGTTGAACCAGGACTCGACGTTGGCATCGACCTGATCGATGCGCCAGCCCCCATGGCCGTCGTGGTCCATATCCGCCAGGGAGGCGCTGTTGGTGGTGATCGTTCCGACATAGTCGACGGCATGGCCGGCGTTGGTCAGGAGGGTGTAGAGCGGGCCGCGGTACCCGCCGACCCCGGACGTCCCGCCGGCTCCATTCGTGATGGAGTCCCCCATCGGGTGGATCTTGAGGGTCTGGGCGTAGCAGGGCATCGCGCCGCAGACGGCGGCAATGAACATGGCGGCCAGGATGCCGCGGCGGGGGAAACTCATGGTTGCTCGTGAAGGGTTTCTATCGGAACAGGAAGGACTCGCGGGCGACCGCGTCAGGGGGCACTCAGTTGAGTTCCACGCGGACGCGGCCAAAGCCGGTATTCGGGGCGTTCGGGTCGTAGAAATGGAAGGGTTCCTCGACGACCTCGTAGTCGAAGCCGTTGATGTTCTGCACGGGGAGGTCCGTCATGCCGCCGCCCCCGTCGGGGATCTGCACCCGGGTGGCGACCGGGTCGGCCGGGTCTTCCGCGAAGGGCGCCACCCCGTCCGGGGTGAATTCCGGCGAGTACGTCAGGCCGTCCGCGATGTAATTGACGAGCCGCACGTAGCGAATCGTCACCCCGGGGGGCGCCGGATTGTAGTGCGCCACCGGATCGCCCGGGACGAAGGTTCCCGCGACCTCGTCGATCGAGAGGGACCTGCGGTCGGAGACGTTGGGATTGGTCCCGAAGGCGGCCTCGAGGATGTTGCTGCGCTCGTCACCTTCCTTGTCCTCGGTGTCGCCCTCGCCGGGCGTGCTTCCGTCCGGCGGGCTGAAGCCGTAGGCGGTCCGCCACGCCACGATGAACGAGGAGTCGGCGACCACCGTCAAGGCACCCGGGAGCGAGGTTTCCGAAACGAAGTTCGCGCCGGTCACGATCACGTCGTAGTCAGCCGCATCGGGTACGGCGACCGACGCCAGGGTCAGCCACGAGGAGGTCGCCCCCGCGATCGGAACCCCGTCCTTCCGCCACTGGTAGCTGAAGGGCCCGTCGCCGAGCACGCCGACCGCGAAGGTCACGTCGCTCCCCGCCGCCGCTTCGCGGTCGCAGGGGTGGGTCAGGATTTCGGGCCCTTCGCCGCTGGCCGTTCCCCCCGGCCGGGCCAGGACGTAGAGCGTGCGCGTCGTGTAGCTCACCGCGCTGCTGCTGAAGGTCCAGTCGGGGTGGCCGACGGTGGTGTCGTTGTTGCCGATCCCCAGCCCGCAGGTCTGGCCGGCGTTCGATCCGAAATTGTTGTAGGCAAAGATCGTCTGCGAGGCGCCGTGGTTGTGGACCTGCATCGATCCGTGACCGCCGCCGCTCATGGTGTCGCCGAAGTCGAAGGTGGCATCGTCGGCGTTCGGGATCCCGAGGCCGTTGCCCGGCGAGTAGTTGCCGCCCCAGAACTCGATGTTGCCGGTCGCGATCCCGTTGCCGGTGACAATCCCCGCGACATTCGAGGCCACGTTCATGTCGGTCACGATCTGCTGGAAGGGCGTCGAGCTCACGTTCAGGGTCGGCACCCCGGTCTGCGCGATCTGGTTGGTATGGGGATCGAAGGAGGCATACACCCACTCCCCGTCGAGCTCCATCAGGTAGCCCACCCGGTCGAAGAGGATCTCGCCGTACTGGGCCTCGTCGACGCTGTAGGGGATCGGGTTGAAGTTCCACCGGGGCGTGCCGGCCGGAAGGTCCACGCAGTAGATCAGGTCCATCCCGGCGTCCGGGACATTCGCCAGGATCGCCGGGGCGGTGTAGGCCGTGAACTGCGCGTTCGCCCCGGCCTGGATCGGTTCGCCGTTCACCGCGCGCTCGCGCACTCCGGTCACCGAGACGGTATAAAGCTGCCCGGAAGTCTGGGCGCTGGTGCTCAAGGCCACCGTGCGGTTGCCCTCCAGGAGCGTCGCGCCGGTGACGGTCGCCCCGCCGTCGAGGGAGAAGTTCCCCGGCACCGCCGAGGAGTCCGCGATCTCGCGGTCGAAGGTCACCACGAGGCGGTCGAGGGTGGTGGAACCCGTGGCGCCCGTGATCTGCGGCCCGCCCAGCGGCGACGGACCGGGCTGCACCAGGACATGCAGCCTCCTGAGGAGATCGACGTTCGGGGCGTTGTTCGCGAAGGTCCAGTCGGGCTGGCTCGTCGGCCGGCTCCCGATCCCGACGCAGAGCGGGTTGGTCGTGCTGTCGGTCGTCCCCCAGCGATTGAGGGCGAAGATGGTTTCGCCCGCGGCGTAGTTGTGGACCTGCATCGACCCGTAATTGCCCGGGGTCGGGTTGTCCCCGAAATCGAAGGTGCCGCCGTTGGCGCCGGGGACCGGAAGGGAATTCACGGCGTTGTAGTTCGTCGGCCAGAATTCGATGTTTCCGCTGAGCCCCGTGCCGTTCGTGACGTTGGCGCTGTTCGAGACCACCGTCATGTCGGTCACGAGCTGCTGCCAGGTCGCCCCGGAGGCGAGGTTCGGCACCCCGATCTTGCCGCGCTCGGTGGTGAAGGCCGGCATCGAGACCCACGCGTAGGTGGTCGAGGCGAAATCCCCGGTGGTGGACTGCAGCTCCATGTAGTACGCCACCCGGCTGAACGGCGCGATGCTCGCGGCGCCGGCATTCACGGCGTAATCCTGGAAGCCGGCCCCGCCGGAGAGGTTCCCGGTGCCGGGGATGTCGAGGGTGTAGACCAGCTCGTAGCTCGAGGCCTCCGCGACGTTCGCCAGCACGTTCGCGGGCACCGGCGGCGCGGCGTCGGGCAGCACCATGACGTGCAGGGTGCGCCGCGCGAAGGAGCCGGCATTCGCCGCGAACGTGTAGTCGGGGTGACTCGTGGCCCGGTTCCCGATGCCCACGTCGAGGATATTGCCGTCCGTTCCCCAGTGGTTCAGGGCGAAGAGCACTTCGCCGGACCCCCCGTGGTTATGGACCTGCATGCACCCGTAACCGACCGTGTTGGTCCGCTGATCGCCGAAGTCGTAGAGGGTCTCGCTGGCGCCGGGAACCGAGGCGGCGTTGGCGGTCGTGTAGCTGCCCGCCCAGAACTCGATGTTGCCGGTGGCCACCGGCCCGCCCGTCGTCAGGGTCCCCACGTTCGAGATCACGTCGAGGTTCGTCACCGGTTGCTGGAAGATCGCCCCGGTCGAGGCGAGCGGCACCCCGAGCTCGCCCTTGTCGGACGTGAAGGCATCCATCGAGACCCACACGTACTCGGCCGGGCCGGCCCCCTGCTGGAGCTCGAGGTAGTAGGCCACGCGCGAGAACGCCCCGCCGCCCACGCTGTCATCGAGGCGATAGGGATTCGCGGCGTTGAGGTCCCCGGTCACCGGGATGTCGAGGCTGTAGACCAGCTCGTAACCGGCCGCCGCCGCCCCGACGTTGGCCACCACCTCGGCGGGCAGGGCCGGGGCCGCCACCGTGATGTTCGATCCCGCCGGGATCTCGTTGGCATTGGAAGATGTGTCCCGGACGTTGTTCACCGTCAGCGTCAGGGTGGGTCCCGCCGGGTGGGGGGTGGTCCGCAGGAGAACCTCGCTCAGGTCGTCTCCCACCGTCAGCTCCAGGATCTCCACCCCGTTGTCGAGGGCGAAGTTCGAGGCCACCAGCGTGTCGCGCCGCACCGGTTCACTGAACTGCACCCTCACCCCGGTCCCCGAGAAGGTCGCTTCCGCGGAGGCCAGGGCCGGCGGCGTCACGTCGCCCACGGTCCGCACCAGGACCTGCAGGGTCTTCACCGAGTAGTCCGCGGCATTCTGCGCGAAGGTCCAGTCCACCCCGTTGTTGACGGGGGCGGGGTTGTTGCCGACTCCCAGGTCGCAGAGGCCGGCGTTTCCACCCCAGCGGTTAAAGGCCAGCACCGTCTGCGCTCCGCCGGTGTTGTGAACCTGCATCGAGCCGTAGCCTCCGCCCGTCGACCTGGTGTCGCCGAAGTCGAAGGTCCCATCGTCCGCGCCCGACACTCCGGCGCCGTTGGGCCTGCTGTAGTTCGTCGGCCAGAACTCAATGTTGCCCGCGAGCCCCTCCCCCGTCGCGACGCCCGCCACGTTCGACACCACGTTGAGGTTCGTCACCCCCTCCTGGAAGACCGCGCCGCTCGCGGCGACCGGCACCCCGATCTGCCCGACGTCGCTTGTGAAGGCGTCCATCGAGGCCCACGCATACTGCAAATCCGCCCCGCCCCCGGGTCCCTGCAGCTCGAGGTAATAGGCGACCCGGTCGAATCCCCCGATCCGGCCGCTGTGGTCGACCGAGTAGGCCGGGAAGATGTTCAGGTAGTTCGCGGAGTTCGGGATGTCCAGGGAGTAGACCAGCGTGTAGCAGTCCGATTCGGGGACGTTGTTGGCGTAGCCGCGCTGGGTTCTTCCGACGAATTGCGCCGTCGAGTCCGGCGCGATGGTGTTGGGGGTGGAGATCACCTGGTCTTCCACGTTGTTCACCGTCACGGTGTAGGTCACCCCGGGGGTCTGCTGATCGGTGGTGAGGGTCACGTAGAGCTGGCTCGGGGAGAGCTCCGCGGAGAGGACGTTGATTCCCCCGTCGATGGCGTAATTCCCGACCGTCTCGGCGGTGGCCGGATCGACCTGCTTGTTGAAGTTGATGAAGACCTTGTCGCCCGCGCCCGCTCCCCGGGCCCGCACGATGGCCGGCGCCACGCCGTCGCCGGGATTGACCACCGCCTCGATGGCGCCGAGCCAGCCCGCCGCCATCTGGTCGTAGCCGTCCTGGTTCGGGTGGACGCCGTCCGGGATGTTGGAGAACGGCACCAGGGCGCGCATGTCGAGGTAGGAGACAAGGTTGCCCGCCGCGGCCTGGGCGTTCACGACCCCCTCCACGAAGGGATTGAACTCCGCCACGATGTTGCCGTTCGCCGGATCGTTGCGCTCCATCAGGTTCGTGACGATGACGTGGGCGTTGGGGCGCAGGCTCGCGATCTTGCTGATCAGGGCGTCGAGCCGGTTGATGGCATCCGGGTCGGACCCGCCCCCCCCGAAGTCGTTCGTGCCGATGTGCAGCAGGATGATGTCAGGATCGGCAATGGCGTTGAACCAGGACGCGACGTTGGCATCGAGCTGACCGATGGTCCAGCCGCCGTGGCCCTCGTGGTCCGGGTCGGGGAGGAGGGCCCCGTTGGTCGTCAGGGTGCCGACGAAGTCGAAATCGTATCCGTCAGCGAACAGGAGGGAGTCCAGCGTGCCGCGGTAACCGCCCTCGTCGGCCGTTCCGCCGACTCCCAGGGTGATTGAATCCCCCATCGGCTGGATCGTGATTGTCTGGGCTCCGAGCGGCGCGGCGCATAAGATGGCGAAGAGTAGAATAGCGGTGGGAATGAAATGGGTTTTCATGGGATCGAGGGTGAGCGAGGTTCCAGGGAACCAATATGGGTGGGGAAGCTGGGTTTGGATTCCCCGCCTCGCTCCTCCGGGCTTTGAAACCGGGAAAGAAGCGGGCACAGGGAACGCGAGAGCCTAGCAATTGAGGAAGCCTTGACGATCATGTAATCACGCGATGACCGCCCTCCATCCGGCCGGCCGAATCGGACCGCATTTGCTCCGGTTTTCGGCACCTCCAGGCGCGAACGTACGGGGATGCGAGAGTTACTCGATTTAGGATGATCAACGACCCTTGGATTTTTTCCGTGGGGTGGCCGTCCTCGGGGCGGGGTGGATTCCGTGTTCCGGGAGGCCGCGCCGTTCGGCGGGACGCGGCGCCCGCCGCTCACCGGACCGGCGCGCCTACCCGCGCAGCGTGGCGGCCTTGATGGTGTTGGCCATGAGGAAGGCGATGGTCATGGGACCCACCCCGCCGGGGACGGGGGTGATGGCGCGGCACACCGCGGAGGCCTCGTCGTAGGCGACGTCGCCGGTGAGGCGGTAACCGCGCTTCCGGCTCGAATCGTCGACGCGGTTGATGCCGACGTCGATGATGACGGCGCCGTCCTTCACGAAGTCGCCGGTGATCATCTCGGGCCGTCCGACGGCCGCCACGAGGATGTCGGCGCGGCGGCAGACGGCGGCGAGGTCCCGCGTCCGGGAATGGGCCACCGTCACGGTGGCGTCGGCCCCCTTGGCCATGAGGAGATGCGCCATCGGTTTGCCGACGATCATGCTGCGTCCCACCACCACCGCCTCGGCGCCCGCGGTCTCGATCCCGGTGGAGGCGATGAGCCGCATGCAGCCTGCCGGCGTGCACGGGACGAACCCGGCGGGGTCCTCGAGGACGAGCTTGGCGACATTCTCGGGATGAAACCCGTCGACGTCCTTGGCGGGGTCGATGGCACGCACCACGGTGGCCTCGTCGATGTGCTTCGGCGGCGGCGACTGCACGAGAATCCCGTGGATGGCGTCGTCGGCATTCAACTCGCGCACCACCCCGAGCAACTCGTCCTGGCTGGTCTCGGCGGGCAGCTCGATTTGGCGCGAATAGATCCCGAGTTCCCCGCACTTCCGGGCCTTCGATCCCACGTAGACCCGCGACGCGGGGTCGTCCCCGACGAGGACCACCGCGAGCCCCGGGGTGACTCCCCGTTCCCGCAGCTTCCCAAGGTCGCCGCGGCACTCGGCGAGGACCTCTTCGGCCACCTGTTTCCCGTCAATGATCTGCATCGCCTGCGTCTTCATAATCATCCACCCCGCCGCGCATGATGTCCTCGAGCTTCCGGCACTGCGCGGCGAAGGCATCATCATCGAGTTTCCGCGGGACCGCAAGCAACTCGTCGAAGGTCACCGTGATCCTGCTGAACGGCCACGGGATGTGAAACCGGTCCCACGAATTGAGCCGCGTCGAGCGGCCGAACGTCACGTGCAGCGGCATGATGGGCACCTGCGCGGCCTGGGCCAGCTTCACCACCCCGGGCTGCATGACGTAGAGCGGCCCGCGCGGACCGTCCGGGGTGACCCCGGCGTCGGTGCCCTGCTTGAGGACCCGGATCAGTTCCTTCAGGGCGCTCGCCCCCCGCCGCGAGCTGGACCCGCGCACCGCCCCGAGCCCGAAGACCTTCACGGCCGCGGCGAGGATGGCGCCGTCGTTGCTGGCGCTCGTGAGGACCGTCGCCTGCCGCCACTTGCACAGCCGGTTCCGCACCGAGGCCGGGACAAAGACGCGGTTGTGCCAGATGCACCAGATCACCGGGCCCTCCACGCGCCCCCTTTCCGTGATCCCGCAGCGGTCCACGACCTCCATCCGCAGGGTGGCCCCGGTGACCCGCAGGATCCACCCCGCGACGGTCCCGAGGATGCGTGCCTTCGCCGAGTCGCGCACCGCGAGCCGTTGCGCATCAGCAGCCATCGTGGTGAACGATGCCGGCCAGCGTCCGCTGGCGCTCCAGCAGGTCCTTGTAGTGGGCGTGACGGGCGGGATCCGGATCGCAGCGGCTTTCCTCCGCGGGCTCCACCGCGTAGCTCGTGATCTCGCCGTAGCTGAGGTCCTCGCCGCTTCGATGGAAGAAGGTCACCGCCGCCTGGAGGGCGGCCCCGGTGGACGGACAGGCCGTGGCGCGCGCGCCGTAGACCGGCAACCCGAGAACATCGGCGATGACCTGGCGCCACGCCGGGCTGTCGCCATGACGGCCCATGATGCGCACCTCGCTGGGGACGAGACCGAGGGCCACCATGCGATTCAGCCCGCGCCCCATCTCGAGGGCGGCCGCCTCCACCGCGGCGCGGGCGACGTTGATCGCCGAGAAGTTGTCGCCCGTGATGCCGTAGACCAGCCCGCGGCCGGCCGGGACGTAGGCGGCGCGGGAGGGCCGCACCGCGGGCAGCACGATCAGCCCCCCGGCGCCCGGGGGCGCGGCGGTGATGGCCATCTCCATCTGCTCCGCGGTCCACGCGTAGTGCCGCTGGGTCTGCGCCACGAACGCGGCGGCCCGGCCGTCGCCGGCGAGCGGCATCCAGTGGTCGGTGGCATCGCAGTAGGCCGCGATCTCGCCCTGCGGGTCGATCAACGGGGAGCCGCTGACGCCGCAGATGGCGCCCCCGTCGCCGAGGCTGACCGCCACCGATCCCGGGTCGACGGCCCCGGCGCCGATGGCCGCCATCATGTCGTTGGCCCCGCCGGCGCTCACCAGGATGTCCTCGCCGAGCCCCCAGGCCTTGGCGAGGTCGCCCCGCAGGACGCCGTGCGCCTCGCGCGACGACTTCACCGGGGGCAGGAGTTCCTCGAGGCCGGGGTCGATGTAATCGAGCAGCTGGCGGCACCAGCGGCGGTTCCGGATATCGAGCAGTCCCGATTCGGAGGCGTCGCCGAACTCGGTGCGCTTCACCCCGCTCAGCCAGAAGTTGATGAAGTCGTGCGGTTGCAGGAGGGATGCCGTCTGCTGGAAGTGGTGCGGCTCGCGCTGCTTCAGCCAGAGGATCTTCGCGGCGGTGCGCGTCGGCGACATGGGGTTGCCGGCCAGCTCGATGAGCCCCGGGGGCCCGCCGAAGGCGCGGCTGAGTTCCTCGCTCTCCCGGTCCGCCGACGAGTCGCCGTGCAGCTTGGCGGGACGCAGGATGCGATTCCCGGCATCGAGCGCCACGAGTCCCTGCGGCTGGCCGCTGACGCCGATTCCCGAGATGCGTTCCCGGGCGGGGCCGATGGATTGCAGGCAGTGCCGGACGGTCTGGTCGACAGCGTGGATCCACTGCATGGGATCCTGTTCGCGGTGGCCGGCGGGGAGATCCTCGACGAGGGAATGGGGTTGCTCGGCCTCGGCGACCACGGAGGCGTCCTCCAGGTTCAGCACCACGGTGCGGGTCCGCGCGGGGCTGTTGTCGACTCCAAGGAAAAACATGGTAGCGCCGGGGGACTTCGCTCGATTCCCCTCGGGGTATTCAAGCCCTCGCCCCCGGGCGAGACAAGTCCGCCGAAGGGCCGATGTGAATCGCTGTGAAGAGAACCGCCCGCCGCGGATCGGCAAAAAATCGGTATCCAAACCGGCCAATCCGTGGTCTTTTCCCCCCAGCGAATGGACGATTTCGAAACCAGGGCCCGCGAGGCCATGGCCGCTCCGCGGAATGTCGGGGAGATGGCGGATGCCGACGCGGTGGGCACCGCCGGATCCGCGGATTGCGGGGACATGCTGCGCATGTGGCTGAAGTTCACCGAAAAGGACGGGAAACGCGTCATCGACCGGGCCTCCTTCCAGTCCTTCGGCTGCCAGACGGCCATCGCGGTGGCGTCCATGGCGACCGAGTTGCTCAAGGGCAAGACCGCCGAGGAGGCCCAGGCCCTGGGGCCCGACGAGCTGACCGGGGACCTCGGCCCCCTGCCGCCCATGAAAATCCATTGCGGGCAACTCGTGGAGAGCGCCCTGCAGAGCGCCCTCGGGACGGGTGGCGAGGCTCCCGGCGACGACGGGTCCGCCGCGCCCACCCTCGCGCAATCGCTCCAGAAAAAATCCGGCGGCAAGATCAAGATCGTTCCCCTCGAGGAGTGATCCCACCCGCGCCCTGAACACCGAGAACCGAATTCATGACGAACGAAGACATCACCCTGGCCCGCGAAGTGGATGCCATCCAGATTCCCTCCGGCGACAAGATCAACCTGCCGGCCGGCACGCCGGTGGTGATCACCCAGACGCTGGGGGGCACCTACACGGTGGCGACCTCCGCGGGCCTGGCCCGCATCTCCTCGAAGGACGCCGATGCCCTCGGGGTCGACGTCGAGGAGAAGAAGCAGAAGGCGGAGGTGGCCGAGGAGATGAAGGGCGCGCCGCTCGAGAAGCAGGTCTGGCACCAGCTCAAGCAGGTCTTCGACCCCGAGATCCCGGTCGACATCGTGAACCTCGGCCTCGTTTACGACTGCAACGTCGAGGAGGAGGACGAGGCCACCACGGTGAACATCAAGATGACCCTCACCGCCCCGGGCTGCGGGATGGGCCCCGTGATCGCGGCCGACGCGCAGGCCCGCATCATGACCATCGACGGCATCGATGACGCCAAGGTCGAGCTCGTCTGGGATCCGCCCTGGAACCAGGACATGATCTCGGAGGAAGGGAAGATGAAGCTCGGGATGATTTGAGCGCGCCGCGGGCCGCCGCCCAAGCGTAGCGGAAGGCTTGCGCCTTCCGGGGCCGGGCTGGGGGAGTGGACTCCCCATCGGAACGCGCAAGCGTACCGCTACGAATCCGGCCATGCGCGTCACCGTTTCGGCGGCGGCCCGAGGAGCGACTCGTCGAGCGGTTCGCCGGTCAAGGTCCGCAGGAAGGCCTCGAGCTCCGCCTTCTCGCGCTTCGAGAGTTTCAGGGGGACCAGCGTTTCCTCGCG